>JAOBWI010000021.1 GCA_025463285.1 Acidimicrobiaceae bacterium
CCAGTCGAGCCAGCGCTTTCAACAACGAGGTCTTGCCCGCGCCGTTCGCACCGATGAGCCCGAGCCATTGGCCTCGTACCACGCAAAAGCTGATGCCTTGAATCGCCGTGGACTCGTCGTAGCGCACGTACAGATCGCGAAACTCGAGAATGGACTGAGTCGTCTCAACTTCGCGCGCCACCATCCCTACAGGACCCCCCGCTGGGCACGACGTGAACGAAGGACGAATATGAAAAAGGGCGCGCCGACGAGGGCGGTGACAACACCCAGGGGCACCTCGGCGGGGGACTCGATCGTGTGGGCGGCCAAGTCCGCGAGAATAAGAAACGCCGCACCTCCCACAATGGACACCGGCATCACCACTCGGTAACTCGCGTTCGTGGTGAGGCGCACCATGTGGGGCACGATGATGCCGACGAATCCAATGAGACCGCTCACCGACACGGCCGCGGCCGTGCCCAGGGTGGCGGCGGCCACCACGACGAGTCGCACGCGACGAGTATTCACGCCCAAGCTGGCCGCCTCCTCCTCCCCGAGGCGCAGTACGTCGAGCAGTCGACGGTGCATGAGCAGCACCACCGCGCTGACGATCGCGTACGGGAGTATGAGCCAGACGTTGGACCACGTCGCGGCCGCGAGGCTTCCCAGAATCCAGGAGTACACGCTTTGTAGATCGGGAGCGTGCTGTTGGAGGAGCGACGTTTGGACCGCCGTAAAGAGGGCCGCGACGGCAACCCCCGCGAGCACGACCGAGGTTCCCGACGAGCGGCCCCCGAACTTGGCGCCGACGAGGTAGGTCAGCGTCACGGCCGCCGCTCCTCCGATGAAGGCCGCGGCGGGTAACCAGGTGGTCGACCCCGAACTGGCGACGATCACGATGGTGGCGCCCAGTCCCGCACCCGCGGCGATGCCGAGCAAATACGGGTCGGCCAGCGCGTTGCGAAAAACGCCCTGATACGAGGCGCCGCCCGCCGCGAGCATGGCGCCAACGATGCCGCCAAGAATGACCCGCGGGAGCCGTATGTCCCACACGATCGCCTGATTAATCGCCGAGGCGTTTGAGTGGTAGTCGATGAAGGGGACGTGAGAGTACAGGATTCCCGCGACCGTCGACAGTGAGAGGCCCGCCGGCCCAATGGCCGTCGAGACAAAGACCACGATCACGAGGCCGAGTCCCGTCACGAGTAGAGGAGTCCGCGGCGAGACCGGTGACGTCGCGAGCCGAGGCGACGTCGCTCGGCGGGCGAGGTTCACGGCGTTGTCGGCACGGGCTTGCCCTCAAGGGCGTCGGCCGCGTCCTGGAGAAGGATCGTGATCCGAGGTCCCCAACGCGAGGCGATATCGTCATTGAGCGGCACGATTCGATGATCCTTCACCGCACTCAGCGCCGACCACCCCGGGCGAGCGGCCACGTTCGCCGCGGTGGCGTGGCAGCAGATCGTATCCGCGAGAAAGACGTACGTGGGATTTGACTTCAAAATGAACTCGGCGCTCAACTGCGGGTATCCGCCGCTGGAGGCCACGCCCTTCGCACTGTCGGCGATGGAAGTGAGGCCCAACAGTGAGAAGAGTTTGCCGACGAAGGTCGTTGAGGCCACCGAGTAGTAGTCCGGCTCAAGTTCGTAGTAGTAGCTGGTGCCCTTCGGCTCGTGCGGCACGCTCGACACAATCTGAGCGATCTTCTTCTTTATCGTTGCGACTTCCTTCGTCGCCTGGGTGACGTGACCAGTTACTTTTCCGAGAGGTCCGTACTCGGCGTACGCTTGAGAGAGATTCGCTGCGGCTGGAGAGTACAGCACCGGGATCTTGAGGGCCGCCATCTGGGTGTTGAAACTGGTCGTGTCCGACGACACAACGACAAGGTCGGGGTTGTACTTGGCGATCGCTTCGACGTTGGGTTGGTAGCCACTGAGTTTGGTGATGGGTGCGTTGGGCGGGTAGTCGGAGTAACTGTCGACGGCCTTTACCTGGGGCCCGGCGCCGATGGCGTAGAGCATCTCCGTTGAGGCTGGCGAGAGCGAGACGATGGCGGTTGGCTTCTTTGTGAAGGTGAACGTTCCGTTGGCCAACTTCACGGTGATCGGGTATCTGCCCGCCGCGCCCGCGGAGCCCGCCAAGGGGACGAGGGCGAAACTGACAAGAACGATGAGGACCGAAAGTCCTCGTGGGATAAAACGCATAGTTAATCTCCGTTAGCTAGTTCGGTGGCGAGCTATCCGTCACCGCTCCAACGGAGTGGAACGAATCGTCCCTCCACCGAGGACTGATTACGTCGATACAGGGAAGGCGACCGGACTCGTCCCCTTGCGGGGCTTCACCGTTGCGGGACAGCGCCGGATTTTCACCGGACTTCGCTACGACTGCATCACTTCGACATATTGACGAAGCAGATTGAGCCTACACACCCACACCCGTCAGAGTGAAATTCGAGGTTGGTGGCGTTAGGTTGAGAGGATGTCGACGGCGCGCGTGGTTCCCTTTGGCGGCGTTCTCAATTTTCGCGACCTCGGGGGCTATCGCACGGCCGATGGTCGAATGACTCGTTGGGGCAGGCTGTATCGAAGCGACGCGGCGCATGAACTATCGCCGACGGACATGGCGCTGCTTCGTTCGCTGGGGGTTGCCACGGTGGTGGATCTTCGAAGCCCGTCAGAGGTAGCACGAACGGGTTCGGCCTTTCGCGGAGATCCATTCATCCGATTTGTGAATTCGTCGGTTCTCTCGAGCGACGTACTGAACGAACCCCGCGACGAGGAGTCCATGGATGATCAGTATCTGGCGCGCCGCTACCTCCACTACTTAGAGGTGGGGGGCGACGCGTTCACAAGGGCCTTCGAGGAGATGTCCCATGAGGAGAACTATCCACTGGTCTTCAACTGTTTCTTCGGAAAGGATCGAACCGGCGTACTGGCGGCGTTGGTACTGAGTTGCTTGGGCGTCGAGCGAAGCAGCGTCGTCGATGACTACGCCCTCACGGCTACGCGGGTGCCCCTGATCGTGGAAAGACTCCGCACTGATCCTCTCTACCGAGACACCGTTGAACGCACCAATCCCGTAGTTTTCAGCGCGACGACGGCGACAATGTCGCGTTTTCTCGACGAGGTTGATCAGCGTTTCGGCGGCGCCCGTGGTTGGGCTCTCGGGGCCGGCGTGAGTCGGCGACAACTTGATCGGATAAGTCACCTTCTTCTCGAGTGACTCCTCGGAGGCGATCCACTTGGTAGCCGTTCTCCTTAGCGCAGGTTCGACGTCACCTCGAGGTCACTTCGCCGTAACGCGGTTACCGCGTGGTAGATAGTCGTCGCGACTTTGTTCGCTGCGTGCGGATAGAGCAACGATCACCTCGTAGACTTTGTGCAAGAAGCGAAGGGAAACTCGTGCGACGCACGCGCATCATTGCGACCATCGGTCCGGCCTCAGACTCCGACGAAACGCTCAAGGAACTTGTGCAGGCGGGCGTGGACGTCTTTCGCCTCTCTTTCGCCCACGGTGACATTCCCTCAGGGATAGAACGACTTCGCCGCGTTCGGGCCATCGCCCCGGAGTTGGCGATCATGGTTGATATTCCCGGCCCGAAGATTCGCGCCGGCTCCTTCGGGACGTCGCCGGTCACTCTCGCGACCGGCGCCGCGATCGAGTTAGTCGAAGCCTTCGGCTCTACATCAACCGCCCAGAAAATCAGCGTCGAGCGCGCCGACGTACTGTCGCAACTTCATCTTGGCGACCAGATTCACATCGGCGACGGTGGCGTCTCCTTGGAGGTGACCCGACTCGGCACGACGGTCGATGCTCGCGTCACTTCGGGCGGCAGCGTGATGGGTAAGCCCGGACTCTCTCTCCCCTCGTCGATCATGGACGACCGTCTACCAACCGACGACGATCGCGAGCGCTTAGAGGCGTTACGCGACGAAGAGTTCGAAATTTTGGCGGTCTCGTTTGTTCGTTCGGGTTTTGATGTGGAGTCCGTCCGTGCTGTCTTAGCGCGACCCGACATCATGATTATGTCGAAGATCGAGACGCGCGAGGGCATCGAGAATCTCAACGAGATCATGGAACATTCCGATTCGATGATGGTGGCGCGAGGTGACCTCGGCGTTCGTGTGCCCATCGAAGAGGTCCCTCACCTCCAAAAAGAGATCGTGAAGCAGGGTATTCGTTACGCCCGGCCCGTGGTCGTGGCGACGCAGATGCTCGAGTCGATGACGCACGCTCAAGTTCCCACGCGTGCCGAAGTGACCGATGTCGCGAACGCGGTGCTGGACGGCGCGAGCGCGGTGATGCTCAGCGGTGAAACCGCCATCGGCGTCGACCCCGTGGGCACCGTCATCACCATGGATCGCATTGTTCGACGAGCCGAAGAGTCTTTCCCCTACGCCGAGTGGGGTGCCGGTCTTGGCGTCCAACGACTCGCCGCATCCGGCACGCAAGCGACGCGGGTGACCGCTGCCATTACGGGCGCGGCATGGAGAGCCGCGATGGACGAGAACGCCGTGGCCATCGTTGCCTGTACCCGTTCGGGCATGACGGCTCGTGCCATCTCGCGCTTTCGTCCCCCTATGCCCATCGTGGCCATCACGCCCAGTGAGGGCACTGCGCGACAGATGCGCGGATCGTGGGGCATCCAGGAGATCTTTGTCTCGCCAGCCAACGACATCGACACGCTCTGTGAGGTGGCGATCAGCGAACTCAAGGGTTGTGGACTCGCCAAAACTGGAGACACCATCGTGTTGATGGCCGGATCGAACTCCGGTGGTGCGGCGATTACCGACACCGTTCGCATGATTATCGTCCCTTAAGTCTTCTTCACCTTCCCCTCGCCTTCCCCGCAGCGCGAGACCCTCATTCCGCGTTGCACTGGTGGGAAGGAAACCGTAAACCCTCGCGAACTGGGGCATCGGGTGCTCTCTTCGAAAATGGGGCACCACGATGACCCCCTACCTGCAATTACTTCGTCGCGCGAGTCTTTTCGGTTAGGACAGGCGGCCGGCCAGCGTCGCAATGACGCTGACGGCGATGAGAACGCCGTAGGTCTGAAACCAGGTGGAGATGCCGCCCGGACGAGCTTTGGCGATGACGCCGGCTAAGACGAAGGCAATCGCGCACGAGGCGACCGTGGCCGTGGCACCGCTGGTGAACGTCCATGGCACGCCTGGCACCACAATGGCGATGGACGTCGCGGTACCCATGATGGTGGCCGTTTTCAGATCGCGAGTCGGATCGGAGAGAAACTCACTGGCCGCCATGCCGAGCCCTTCGGCAATGAGAAGACCAAAGACCGCCAGGAGAACGACTTTGTGACCGTGACCCATGGTGGCGAGAATGAGGGCCATCGTGGCCACGAGTCCGTCCGCTGCGCCAAAGATGGCGGTTGACAAGGTGGAGGTCGTTGCCGTAGAGGCGACGGTCTCATCCACGGTGACTCCAGTTCAGGTCCGGTTGTACAACTACTTCGTGCCCCCGACAGGAGTCGAACCTGCGCACATGGCTTCGGAGGCCAATGCTCTATCCGCTGAGCTACGGGGGCCTGCGGGGTGGTGGCCCAGCGAGTTTATCTCGCACCGCGAAAGTCTGAAATACCGAACGTACACTCGAACAGCGCGGGGACGATTCGCACAGCAAACAGCGCCACTCGGAGCGTGCCCATTGCCTTCCCGGTACGAAAGTACCGCCGCCGTGAATTGGTGGTTGTGCGTTGCCGAGGAGCTAAAAAGCTTAGATCGGGCCAATGGCGCGTTCTTTCGGCGTGGGCAGCACCGCGGCTCCAACCGGCGACGTCGCTAGGTGGACGAAGCGTTCCGGTCACGCCGACGTGAACGCCGCGCGCAACTTCTTCGGTAGTTAGCCCGAGGGGCTCAGCCCGCGACGGGTCCAGACTGACCCGTTACCCCATCTCGTAGTGTTCTCACATGAGTAATGGGCCGATAGAAGAGTCGCTCTTGCCCGACACCGCGGACCTTCGCGCGGACGGCGTGAGTGTGGGCGGGGTAGATTTACGCCAGCTCGCGAGCACCTTCGGTACGCCACTTTTTGTGTACGACGAGGCAACCTTGCGTGCGCGCTGTCGCGAGGCGGCGAGCAGTTTCGACGACGGGGTGGCCTTCGCCTCGAAATCGTTTCTCTGCGGGGCCATGGCCCGCTTGGCCTTGGACGAGGGTCTCTGCGTCGACGTGGCGACCGGCGGCGAACTTGACATCGTGTTGCGATCAGGCGTGCCAGCTAGTCGCGTCATCATGCACGGCAATAACAAATCGGCCGATGAAGTAACGCGAGCAATTGAGGTGGGCGTGCACCGGCTCGTCGTGGATAACTTTGAAGAGATCGAGCGCCTTGGCGCGCTCGTCGACGCGCAGCACCCCGCCAACGTGTTGGTGCGGGTGACTCCTGGGGTGGAGGCGCACACGCACGAGTACGTGCGCACCGGTCAAGAAGACTCCAAGTTCGGCTTCTCGGTGGCTACGGGGGATGCTCGCGAGGCGATCACCCAGTTACGCGCCATCGCGGGACTCACCGTCCACGGGGTGCACGCCCACATTGGTTCTCAGATCTTTGAGTTCGACGGTTTCCGAGAGTCGATCGCGGTGTTGGGTGAGTTCACGCGTCACGACGACTTCGACGAGCTGTGCGTCGGGGGCGGCCTCGGCGTTGCCTACGTCGAGGGCGAGTCGGCGCCCTCCATACGGGAGTGGGCCGACGCTATTCGGATATCGGTGCGCGCGGCGGGTCTTCCGGGCGGCCTGCGACTCCTGGCCGAACCCGGTCGCGCCATCGTGGCTCAGGCGGGCGTGACCATCTACACCGTGGGTGTCGTGAAGCCCGTGACCCAGCGCACTTACATGGCGGTCGACGGCGGCATGAGTGACAACCCCCGTCCGGTGCTCTACGGGTCCGGGTACGAAGCCTTCGACGTTGATCGACCTCTGGAAGCACGTCCCCAGGAAGTGCGTCTGGTGGGCAAGCACTGCGAGAGTGGCGACGTGTTAATAGACGAGGCCTACCTGCCACGAGAGACCAACTCCGGGAGTCTGGTCGCCACGCCGGTGACTGGCGCGTACGGCTACTCGATGGCCTCGAACTACAACCGAGTGCCGAGACCGGCCGTGGTGTTCGTGCGCGACGGCGCAGCGCGCGAAGTGCTTCGCCGAGAGACCTTCGACGACCTCGCGCGACTCGAGGTGTCGGGCTAACAGCGCGCTGCACTCGGTTAGCCTTATCCAATGGAAAGACCGGTACGAGTCGGCGTCATCGGTGGTGGATTTGTGGGCTCCGCCTTGGTGGAACTGCTCAACGATCCCGAGCGCCACGAGGCCCTAGTAGACGCCGCCACCGCCCCCCTCGAATTGGTCGGCGTTGCCGTTCGGGACCTCTCGAAGTCCCGTCGCGGGATCGACTCCGCCCTTCTCACGACGGACGTGGAGAAACTGATCGATAGCGATCTCGACGTCTTGGTCGAAGTGGCGGGTGGCGTCGAGTCTGCGCGAACCTACATCGAATCGGCGCTGAAGCGCGGCGTCTCGGTGGTGACGGCCAACAAGGCATTGATGGCGGACAGCGGCACGCAGCTGGCCCAGCTCGCTCACGAACACGAGGCGGACCTCTTTTACGAAGCGGCGGTCGGCGGAGCTATCCCGATTCTTCGCGCGCTGCGCAGTTCTCTGGCGGGCGAACGGATCGAACGGGTGATGGGCATCGTGAACGGGACGACCAACTACATTCTCACCCAAATGACCCGCGAGGGAAGTGACTACGCCAGCGCGCTCGCCGAAGCGCAGGCCCTCGGTTTTGCCGAAGCTGATCCGACGGCGGACGTCGAAGGGTTTGACGCGGCAGCCAAAGTACAGATTCTCTCCACTCTCGCGTTCGGTACGCGACTGAGTGGCGACGAGATTGCGCGAGAGGGCATCACGGGCGTCCGTGACGTCGACGTAGAGTTCGCTCGTCGCTCGGGCTACGTCATCAAATTGCTGGGCGTCGCCGAGCGGGTCGGCCCGTTCGGTGTCTCGCGTCGCGTGCATCCGGCCATGATTCCTTCGAGCCATCCACTGGCTACGGTGAACGGAGCGATGAACGCGGTCTTCGTCGAGGGCGTCAAGAGCGGTCCGTTGATGTGGCTCGGTCAAGGGGCCGGGGGAGCACCGACGGCGACGGCGGTGCTCGGCGACCTACTTGACGCGGCGAGGAATCGGATCAGTGGTCGCCACGACGTTCCCTTCAGCGGGGACTTGTCGTTGCGTTACGTGGACGCCGGTGAGCTTCCGAGTGCCTTTTACTTAAGTGTTGACGTGCTGGACCGGCCTGGCGTGTTGGCCGTGGTCGCCGGAGTCTTTGGTCGTCACGACGTCTCCATTCGATCGATGGAACAGGCCGGATTTGGTGATGAGGCCCGTCTTTCCTTTCTTACTCACCACGCGCTTCAACTCAACGTGAGCGCCACGGTGACAGAGCTGACCGCGCTGGACTCCGTGGACTCCGTGAGCGCGTGCATCCGGGTGATCGACGCGAGTTTCGAATGATCGGCTGGCGAGGACTGTTAAAGGAGTATGGCGACTGGCTCGACCTGGGCGGCATCAGCGACATCGTTACGCTCCAAGAAGGCAACACGCCTCTGCTGCACGCCGAACGTCTCTCCGAGCGCGTGGGCGCGGACGTCTGGCTGAAGTACGAAGGGCTGAATCCGTCGGGATCGTTCAAAGATCGTGGCATGACCATGGCGATCACCAAAGCGAAGGCCCAAGGCGCGAAGACAGTCATCTGCGGATCGACGGGTAATACGTCGGCCGCGGCCGCGGCGTACGCCGCGAAAGCTGATATGGACTGCGTCGTCCTGGTGCCCGAGGGAAAAATCGCGCTGGGCAAACTCGCTCAAGCCATCGTCTATGGCGCAAAAGTTCTGCAGATTCGCGGCAATTTCGACCAGGCCCTCAACCTGGCGCGCGAACTGACGCAGCATCTTCCGATCACCATCGTGAACTCCATCAATCCCGATCGCATTGAAGGTCAAAAGACGGGGGCCTTTGAAATTGTCGACGTGCTCGGCGAGGCACCGGACATCCTCTCGATTCCGGTGGGTAACGCCGGCAACATAACCGCCTACTGGCGGGGCTTTACTCAGTATCACTCGGCGAAGAAGTGCGACACGCTGCCCAAGATGTGGGGATTCCAGGCGGCGGGCGCCGCGCCGATCGTGCTGGGCCACCCCGTCGCCAACCCCGAGACGATCGCCACCGCTATTCGCATCGGCAACCCGGCGAGCTGGATTCCCGCGCTCGAAGTCGTCCACGAATCTCTCGGCGATATTCGTGCGGTGAGCGACGAGGAGATCATCGACGCCTATCACTTCGTAGCCCGCTACGAGTCGGTCTTCTGTGAGCCCGCGTCGGCCGCGTCAGTAGCGGGACTCTTGAAGTATGGCGTGCCCCACGGGTCGACCGTGGTGTGCGTGCTGACGGGTAACGGGTTGAAAGACCCCGACACCGCGGTGCATTCCAGTGCCTCTCCAGACGTCGTCGACGCCACGTTGGACGCGCTGCTCAGCGAACTGGCGTAGGCGAGTTTCGAGCCCCAGCATTTTCTGGTATCAATAGGGTCCGGACGTCGCGAGTGGCGCACGGGGCAAACGGGGAGATTTTCATGCAGCGAAGTACGCGAGTTCGGCAATTCTGGGTGGTAGTGGGCGTCGGTTCACTCATTTTCGCCACCGCGGGTCTCGCAGGGGCCACCTCGCTCAAGGGGAAGTACAGCGCCTCCGACGCGGCCCTGGTTCCCTCGGCGTACAAGAACACGACGCTTCAGGTCGCCACCGACGCGACCTATCCGCCCGACGAGTCGATGTCGGGCACCAAGATGATCGGCTTTGACGTCGACATGATGGGAGCGATCGCTACCACCCTGGGCGTCAAGTACAAAGAGAACAACATCACTTTTGACGACATTATCGGTGGCATCAAGGGCGGTAAGTACGCGATCGGCAACTCGTCTTTCACCGACGAGAAGTCCCGAGAGAAGTCGGTGAACTTCGTTGACTACTTCCAGGCGGGTGAAGGCGTGTACGCCCTGTCGACCTCGTCAGTTCACTTCTCCGGTCTGTCCAGTTTCTGCGGTCTTAAGGTCGCCGTCGAAACGGGTACCACCGAACAAAGTGACGCGCAGTCCGAAGTCGCCAAGTGCCCCGCGTCGAAGAAGTTGACGGTGCGCAGCTACCCGACGCAGACCGAAGCCAACGCCGCGGTGCTCTCGGGTCAGGCGAACGAAGGCTTCGTGGACAGTCAGGTGGCTGGCTACATTGTGTCCCTAGCTGGAGGGAAGTTCAAGCTGGTGGGCAGCGCCATTCAAGTTGCACCGTACGGGATTGCCACGCCGAAGACCCCCAACGGCAAGAAACTGGCCCTGGCCATCGAAGCGGCACTCAAGACGCTGGTGTCGAATGGAACGTACTCGGCCATCCTCGCCAAATGGGGCGTCACCGCGGGTGCTATTCCCCTCAGCAAGATGATTCTTAACGGAGCAACTTCCTAACGACTGATAGCCCCACACGGACATGACCACTCCCGAGGACGGCGCTATCAAGGTCGTTCCGGTACGTCATTACTGGCAATGGGTGGGCGTGGCGGTCGCTCTCGTGCTCCTGGCCATGTTGGTGAACACGCTGTTCTCCAGAGTTCCGTCGGGACAGTACGTCTGTCACGCCGTACACGGGGTGCGACAGTGCCACCAAACGAGCGAGTGGCGATTCTCCTGGAACATCGTCTTTCACTACTTCACGACCTCTGAAGTTCTGCACGGTCTGTGGCTCACCATCTTTTTGACCGTGGTCGCGATGGTTTTGGGGATATCGATCGGCGTCGGGTTGGCGGTGATGCGACTCTCCTCCAACCGTCTACTGTCCGTGACAGCCTGGACGTACACCTGGTTCTTCCGGGGCACGCCGGTGATCGTGCAACTGTTTTTCTGGGAGAACATCTCGATCCTCTATCACACCATCACGATTGGTGTGCCCTTTACCAACATCACGTTCCTTCACATCAACGCCGTGACTCTCTTCACGCCGACCATCGCCGCCATCGTCGCTCTCAGCCTCAACGAAGGCGCGTATATGTCCGAGATCGCCCGTTCGGGCTTGATCGCGGTGGACGAGGGACAGTCCGAGGCGGCCATGTCCATCGGGATGACCCGGTCTCAGACCACGCGTCTCGTCGTCCTGCCCCAAGCGATGCGGGTGATCATTCCACCCACCGGCAACGAGGTCATCTCGATGCTGAAGACGAGCTCGTTGGCCAGCACCATTGGCGTCACCGAAGTGTTTGGGGCGACGAACAACATCTCGGCCAACAACTTCGAGATCATGCCGCTGCTCGTTGTGGCCAGCCTCTGGTATCTCATCGTTACCACGGTGCTCTCTATTGGCCAGTTTTATCTCGAGCGTCGCTTTGCTCGTGGGGCGCTGCGTACGCCGCCGCCCACTCCGCTACAGCGCCTCCGCCGCGACGCGCGGGGGATCGCTTCGAAGTTCCGCACTCGTCGCGGCGTGGTGGGAGCGGCGTCGTGAGTACACCCATGGTAGAGGCGCACGACCTGTGGAAGTCCTACGCCGGCGTCGAAGTATTAAAGGGCGTCACCCTCACGGTCGTTCGCGGAGAAGTGACGTGTCTGATCGGTCCCTCGGGATCGGGTAAGAGCACGTTTCTTCGCTGCATCAATCACTTAGAAAAGCACGACGCCGGGGAACTTCGCGTCGACGGCGATCTGGTGGGGTACGAGTTACGCGGTGGCAAGCTGTACGAACGCAACGATAAGCAGATCTGCGCCGAGCGCGCCCAGATTGGCATGGTCTTTCAGCGTTTCAATCTCTTCCAACACTTGACGGTGCTCGACAACATCACGATCGGCCAGGTCAAAGTGAAGAATGTCGATTCCGAGGTCGCCAAAGTCGAGGCGAGAGAGCTTTTGGCCCGCGTGGGGCTCGACGGGAAGGAACGCCACTACCCGGCGCAGCTCTCCGGCGGCCAGCAACAGCGAGTGGCGATCGCGAGGGCTCTCGCCATGGATCCGAAGTTGATGCTCTTTGATGAACCCACCTCGGCGCTGGACCCCGAACTGGTGGGCGAGGTCCTCGACGTTATGCGCGACTTGGCCGAGAGCGGGATGACCATGATCGTGGTCACTCACGAGATGGGCTTCGCCAGAGAAGTGGCCAATACGGTCTACTTCCTCGACGCCGGCGTCATCGAGGAGTCCGGCACGCCCGCTGAGGTACTCGGTTCGCCCAAGTCGGAACGACTGCGGAGCTTCCTATCCAAGGTTCTGTAATGAGACCGGTCGAAAGGAGCCCGTGCGTCGGTCTCGTGGACCATCGATGTACTCAACTGTCCTCCTCTCCCTCACGGTGTCATTGGGAGGTCAGCGTGACCGGAATCGCTCTCGTGCAGTGGGCGATGGTCCGTCTCAAAGGTTCAAAGCAGATTAAGACCAGCGGAAAGAAGGCGTTGGCGGGCCAGAAGCGATCCAACCCATTGCCAAGTTCGCCAACAACTGCCAGCCAACGCTCTCAACGAAGGGTCGGGCAATCTAACCCTGTCGATCAAGCCGGCGGGGTGAGAGCCTCAACTCGCCCCGGCGGGGTGCTTGCATTCTCTTCTGCATCGGCTACACTGGTTAAGTCGTCCGTACGGCTTTACCGACGTAAGGAATCTCTTCCGAGACGACATTTCCCCGATTTTCTTCTCCGCCCTGTCGCATCATTGCGGGCGGCGAGAAAGGATCATGAATGGCTATTAAGCCCTCCCCGGACCGTTCGGACCTCGAGTCAAAGACTCGCGAAGACCTCCAAACGATCGCAAAAGTTAAGGGCGTTGACGCTCCGACCCGCGCTACCAAAGCCGCGCTGATCGAGGCAATCATGGGCGACGTGCCCAGTGCCGCTGACACGTCGGTCACTACCGCTGCTCCTGCGTCGCGCGCCGTTCGCTCGCGACGCACCGTGGCGACACCCGACGATGACTTCGAAGAACTCCTCGGCGAGTTCGCCGCCGAGCCCACGACCGAGCCCCGGGTTCAACCGGTTCCCGCCGCGGAGCCCGCACTCACCGAGTCCGTGGCGCCCTCGGAGCGTACGAGCGCTCGCCAGTTCACCCAGACGCGCCCCGAGCGTCAGCCTCGTGAGTTCCCCAACGACACGAATAACCGAAGCCGACGTAATCGTCGTAACCGAAATGGGCGCGAACGTTTCACCGGCGACTCCATGCCCAACGCCGATCAGCCCTACGCGGGCGAACTGGTCGACATCGAAGGTCTCCTCGATCTTCGCGACGACGGCTACGGCTTCTTGCGCACCAAGGGTTATCACGCGTCGCCCAATGACGTCTACGTCTCCATCAACCAAGTTCGTCGTTATCACTTGCGCAAAGGCGACACCATCGCCGGCGGCTATCGACCGGCGGCTTCGAACGAGAAGTATCCGGCGTTATTGCGCGTCGACACCGTCGCCGGGGTCGACCCCGAAGTGGCGCGACTTCGCCCGAAGTTTGAAGACTTAACGCCTTTGTTCCCCGACGAGAAGCTCAACCTCGAGACCAACGAGGGCAAGCTTGACCTCACGCCGCGCATCGTGGACCTGTTAGCGCCGATCGGCAAAGGCCAGCGCGGACTCATTGTCTCGCCGCCCAAGGCCGGTAAGACCACGATCATGAAGCAGATCGCCCAGTCGATCGAGACCAACAACCCCGAGGTTCACCTCATGGTGCTGCTGGTGGACGAGCGACCCGAAGAGGTCACCGACATCCGTCGCAGCGTGCACGGAGAAGTCATCTCCTCGACCTTCGACCGACCGGCCGAGGAGCACACCCACGTCGCTGAACTCTGCATCGAGCGCGCCAAGCGCCTGGTCGAGCAGGGCCGCGACGTCGTCATCATCTTGGACGGCATCACCCGACTGGCTCGGGCTTACAACCTGGCGGCCCCGGCCACGGGACGCATCATGTCCGGTGGCGTCGACTCCGGTGCCTTGTACCCGCCGAAGAAGTTCTTTGGTGCCGCGCGCAACATTGAAGAGGGCGGTTCGCTCACTATTCTCGCGAGCGCCCTGGTCGAGACGGGATCCAAAATGGACGAAGTCATCTTCGAAGAGTTCAAAGGCACCGGCAACATGGAGCTTCGCTTGGACCGACGACTGGCCGAGCGCCGCCTCTACCCGGCCATCGACGTGAACGGCTCCTCGACCCGACACGAAGAGCTGCTCTTCGGTCGTGACGCCCTCCAACAGGTCTGGAAGTTGCGCCGCGTCTTGAACGGCCTAGCCGCCGAGGGTCGCGACGCCGCGGGTCTCGAGCTCTTGATCGACAAACTGAAGTCCACCAAGTCCAACGACGAGTTCCTGGCCGAGATCGGTCGGGGCCCGGCGCCCACCAGTTAATTTCCCGCTACACTCTCTCTTCGCACTAAGGAGCGACATGAAAGCCAATATCCACCCCAACTACGGTGAAGCGTCCGTCACCTGCTCGTGCGGCAACACCTTTACTACCGAGTCGACCAAGCCGACCCTCCGCGTTGAGCTCTGCAACGAGTGCCACCCCTTCTTTACCGGCAAGCAGAAGCTCGTCGACACCGGGGGGCGCGTGGAGCGCTTCCAGCGTCGCTACGCGCAAAAGACCAAGGGCCGCGCTCCGAAGGCTTAGGTCCTCGAGCGCCCAGCGAACATTGTGCGCTCTCTCGATGAGACGCTGAACGCTCTTCAAAGTGAGCTTCGCGTCGTTGAAGCACAACTCTCAGAACCCGACGTCGCCAACGACCTAGCGCGGCTGCGCGACCTCTCACGTCGCCACAAGGAGCTGAGCGAGATCAACGAAGCCTGGAACGAACTCAAATCGGCCGAAGAGGACGTGAAAACGGCGCGCGAGATGTTTAACGAGACCGAGGGCGCCGACCGCGAAGGGTGGCGCGAGGAGCTGAACAGCGCCGAAGCGCGCGTCGGGGACTCCGGCGTGAACCTAGAGACTCTGTTGCTCCCGCACGACCCGAACGAGGGGCGCAACGTCATCTTGGAGATTCGCGGCGCCGAGGGCGGCGAAGAGGCGAATCTCTTCGCGGGCGACCTCGCCGAAATGTATCGCCGCTACGCGGCCCTACGGGGCTGGAAGCTTGAGGTCATCGAAGAGCGAGAGTCCGAGCAGGGCGGTCTGGACGAAGCGATCTACCTCATTAAGGGTGACGACGCGTGGTCCCGCCTGGAGTTTGAGGCCGGCGTGCACCGCGTGCAACGAGTTCCCGTGACCGAGGCCAAGGGACGAGTTCATACGTCCTCGGCGACCGTCTCGGTCCTGCCCGAAGCCGAAGAGGTCGACGTCGACATCAACACCAACGATCTCAAGATCGACGTCTAC
>JAOBWI010000056.1 GCA_025463285.1 Acidimicrobiaceae bacterium
AATCCTCAGAGACCATATGCCGAACACCCTCGGCTCGAGGGTGAAGATATGGTCCGATCTGCATGGCGACATGCAGAGCCAGGTAGAAATGCCCTGGCCCCTGCCACTGTGGTGGCAGCGGTAACAAGAATGTCGGTCCCTATCCGTCGTAGCCGTAGGAGATTTGAGGAAGGCTGTCCCTAGTACGAGAGGACCGGGACGGACGCAGCTCTCGTGTGTCAGTTGTACTGCCAAGGGCATGGCTGTTTTGCGACCTGCGGGTGGGATAAGCGCTGAAAGCATCTAAGTGCGAAGCCCGTTTCAAGATTAAATCTCTCACTGGGTTAACCAGGTAAGGCCCGTGGCCAGACGACCACGTTGATAGGCCGGAAGTGTAAGGACGGTAACGTCTTCAGCTGACCGGTACTAATCGGCCGAGGGCTTGGAGTTTGATGTTCGTGCTCGTTCTAGGACGCTCAGGGAGCCGGCTACGCCGGTTCGGGCTACGAAAGTAGCCGAGCGCTAATGATTTCCGGTGGTTATGGCGGTGGAGATATACCTGTTCCCATTCCGAACACAGCAGTCAAGCCCACCTGCGCCGATGGTACTTAGGGGTTCCTCCTTGGGAGAGTAGGTCGCCGCCGGGATTTCTTGAAAGACCCCCACCGAAAGGTGGGGGTCTTTCGCATTCTTTGTGATTCGAACAGCCTGCGTTTTCTACCCACAGGATGATTTCACCGACCACGTCGCTTCGACAAGTGAAGTGGACCCCGTCCCTTGGACAGCCTGACTGGCGTCGTAAGAGGTAAGCAGATTGTCGGCAGCGAGCTAAGGCAGCGAGCTCGGGCAGCGCGCTGTTTGTTGCGTAACGCACAGTAGACCTCGTCGGGCGTGTGGTCGTTGAGTGACGAATGCGTGCGCTCTTCGTCGAAGTAACGCAAGTACTCGGCGATGCCGCGCGACACGCGTCGCCGCTATCGGCGAGGTTCAAGTAGATGTGGTCGTATTTGAGCGTGCGCCACAGTCGCTCGATGAACACGTTGTCGATGGCTCGTCCCACGCCGTCCATTGAGATCGCCACGCCCGCTTCACTCAACACCGAGGTGAAGCTCAGCCGTGAACTGAGCGACAGACCTGTAGATCCGCAACGCCCCTTGTACAGTCTCAGGGTGTTTAATGTCGACATCAAGACATCCAAGTTTCGCCGCCTTGACTATCTCCGCTATCTAAGTAAAGCAGCAGGCATTCTGCTCATTGCCCAGTTTTGTGTCTGGGCCGCTTTTGGACCGGTCGGCGCTTCGACCAGCTCCGCAGCCGGATCCATCACGCAGGCCAACCTGACAAAATTGATCAACGCGTCATTGAGCGTGACTGCATTGCCGAGTTCCGCGAAGCCGTCGCTGAGCACTTTGTCGAGTGGCGGCGACGTCGGCTACGAGTCACTGCTGAAAAGCTCGTGTGACACTATCGGTACAGGTCAATGGAAAGAAAACATCCTAGATTGCTACTTTGGTGACACCAAGTCGGACGTTACCGTTGCCCTAGTCGGAGACTCGCGCGCATCTATGTATTTGGATACTTTCGCCTCGCTCGGAAAGCTCGAACACTTCAAGGTCCTGTTCCTCGCAAAAGACGGCTGCCCGTCGCCGCTAGGAACCTATATGACAAACAACGATGGAACGCTTGGAGACGCTCCCTGGACTGCGTGCTCGAAATTTCATTCGTATGAAATCTCCCAAATGACGAAGATCAAACCGAAAGCCATCGTCATATCGAGCAATACGGAGATCGCTCTCACGAATCCGGTTCGCTACCTGGCGGCCCCAGAGGTGGAAAGTCACATGGTCGCCTTCTTGTCGAAGTTGCCGGCCAAGTCTCGAGTTATCGTCCTCGGCGGATTCCCACAACCGGCTGAGGCGTCTAACCCGACGGTTTGCCTCTCGCGAAATCCGTCGGACGTCAAATCGTGCGCCTTCACTCCTTCGGCGGGAACTCTGTCCGATAACGCTGCCTTTGCTTCCGCCGCCGCTGCTAGCCATGACGTATTCGTCAATCAGACGCCCTGGTTTTGTACCAGCGCTTGTCCCGCGGTCGTCGGCAGCTACATCCCTTACACAGTCGATGCCTACCATGCGGACGCTACCTACTTACAATTTGTATCCGGCGTGCTGCGGTCTTCAATCGAGCCGTACATCAAGTAACTGGGGGAGCGTCATGGCTTCCATAGAAGTGATGGTGACTCATTCACAATGAAGTCACTACGAACTTGAAAAACTCGGTCCCAATTCTCCGAGAGTCATGTGAATATGGCATTCGTAACGCAATGTTAAACCGATTGTCCGCGTTTTGTGAATACGTCTCGTTAGCATTCCAGCAGGGGTATGTTGCATTTTCACGCCTACCAAGTATTCAGAGGAGTCTTCCAAATGAAAATCACTAATCGAAATGACGGCGCGCAGCGCTCATTCGCGTCGAGAGCGAAATCGCTTGCTGGGATCGGCCTTGGCGCCTCTCTTCTTCTCGCTGGCGTCGCATTCTTTGGAGTTGCGCCTGCGTCGGCGGCTACGTCCACAGTGGTCTTCTCCACACAACCGCCCACTACGGCCTTCCTGAACCAACCTCTCTCATTCTCAGTCAATATCACAGCTGGCGGGGCAGCAAGCGACATAATCGTCATCTCTTCTCCGGACTGCACGTTGGTCAACAATTCAGCCCTCACATCGACCTGGAACGGGACGTCGCCGACTGCGTTCTCGGGCGTGTTGATTTCGGCTGGTACCACATGTCACCTGGTTGCCTCCGACACCACTGCTAGTGATACCGGCACCAGCGGAAACAGTACGGCGATCGCGATGACTGCGTTCAGCACCGCTACCAAGCTTGGATTTAATCTCGTTCCTCCGACTACCGCGACCGCTGGTGTCGCTCTTACTGCGTTTAAGGTGGCAACAGAAGACACATATGGCAACGTTGTGACGTCTTCCCCGAACGACAACATCACGATCAGCACTTCGGGAACAGGATGTGCATTGGGAAGCGGCGTCAACACCGTTGCTGAATCGGCAAGTACGCCCGGAATTGCCACCTTCTCTGACGTAATCCTTGCCACTGACGGGAGTTGCACACTCACTGCCTTGGACGCGACAAATGGTTCGATCACGTCAACGCCGGCGAGCGCAGCCATCACGGTGAGTGGTGGCGCGCCTGCCAAACTCGCATTTAGCGTGGTGCCTCCGGCCAGTGTGTTGACAACAGGTACGATCGTCACGACGTTCAAGGTCGCGGTCGAAGATACGGGCGGCAACGTGGACACCGCGACGACGGGATCGACGGATGTAATTTCTATCAGCTCTCCCTGTCTCGCAGCGCCCGTCGCCGCGACGGCTGTGGCTGGAGTTGCGACATTCTCGACCGTCGAATTCGCTACAACAGGCGCATGTGTGCTTACCGCAACCGATACCCTGCGGACCGTTACGGGCGCGACGGCAACATCTGTCGTTGGACAGGCGCAGGCCGTTCTAACGGTAACCACCACATCGGGCTACCTCGACGTTCCCATCACTCTTGCCGCCAGTGGCGGATCGGGGACGGGTGCGGTTACCTTTACCGTGACCGACGGAACTGCCACTGGTTGCACGATTACCAGCGGCATGCTCAAGGCTTCTAAAGGGGGCACGTGCCTCGTGACGGCGACAAGGGCAGCCGTAGCTCCGTACGCGCCTGCGACCTCAGTTGCGACGACAGTAACCATCTCGTCGGCTCCCAAGGCGGTTCGAGTCGTTGGTCCGGTTACTAAAGGAAAGAAGTCAACCATCACTGTCACGGGCTACAACTTCTCCGGTCGGCCCAAAGTGACAAGCAACGTGGCGGGCTTCAAGGCACTCGTGACTCGTGACTCGGGCAAGACTCTGACGGTGACGATCACCGTCACGGGCTCGACTAGGCCCGGCGTGAAAGTGCTGGCGCTGGCCTTTGCGAACGGTATGCACGCCTCGGTGAAGTACAGCCTGCGCGCCTAAGCGATGCCTATGGGAACGCCCCGGCCACCTCTTCAGGTGGCCGGGGCGTTCTTGTTGTTAACGAGACGTGCTTGAGGATGTACTTCTCGATCGCGAGCGCGAAGCCGTTGTCCTGGTTGCTCTCGGTTGAGAACGTGGCCTTCTGCTTTACTTCCTCACTGGCGTTGCCCATGGCAATACTTAGACCCGATTTCTCGAACATCAAGACATCGTTGGCCATATCACCCACCGTGGCGATCTGGCTGGGCTCGATGCCGTACTGCTTCGAGAGAAACGCGACCACCTTGCCCTTGTTAGCGTCGCGGTGCGTCACGTCTAGGTAATAAGTCTGTGAGTTGGTGGCCGACACCTCGTCACCGAAGCTGTGAAGGAGCTCCGCCGTTGCGGTGGCCATGATGGCGGGTTCGTCACTGACTCCCACGATCTTGACAATGTCACCGCGGACTCCCTCAAAGTCCTCCAGTTGTGTGGGACGGAACTGACAGACGAAGGATTCGCGAGCGACGTGGGGCCCATTTTCGTCCAAGACAAACCAGTCGGTGCCCTGGTACACCCAGACGCTCAGTCCGTGGGAAAGAAGAAGATCGATGATGGGGCCGACGACACCGTCGTCGAGAATTAATTCCTGGAGAACGTCGAGCTTCTCGTCGGCCATGAGTCCGCCGTTGAAGCCGCCCAGCGGAGTGACTAACCGAAGCGGTTCGATGAGCATTCGAAGTCCCTTCGGAGGTCGGCCACTGGTGACGGCAAAGAGGATGCCCGCGTCGTTGAGTTGACGAACAGCGTTGATCGCTTCGGCCGTTAGATCCTTCTCGCGAGTTACCAGCGTGCCGTCAACGTCAGAGAGGACGAGGCGAATGGGGCCGCTCACTCGGGAAGCGTCCAGTGGTGCGGCGCCACGACGTCGGCCACTGACTTCGGACCCCAGGTTCCTTTGTCATAGGTTTCAATCGGACGGGGACGCTCGAGCAGTGGCGCGGCCACTTCCCAAAGTCGTTCGATTCCGTCGGAACGAGTGAAGAGAGCCTGGTTGCCCAACATCACTTCTAAGAGCAGCCGCTCGTACGCCTCGAGGTTGTTCTTCTCTTGGAACGACTCGCGGTAGTAAAAGTTCATGCGCGCCTGGCCGAGGGTCATCTCGGGGCCGGGCTGTTTGACCAGGAAGTCGGCGTGAATAGACCCCGGGTCCTTGAAGTCGATGATCAATCGGTCGGCGTCGGGGTGCTGACCATCTTTCTGATCGGGAAAGATCTCCATGACCGGTTCGCGCAGTCCAATGGTGATGATCTGGCGGCTCTCGGCCAAGCACTTGCCGGTGCGCAGGTAGAACGGCACACCCATCCAGCGAGAGTTGTCGACCCAGGCCCGTAGGGCGATGAAGGTCTCCGTCGTCGAGTCGGGGGCGACCCCCGCCTCATCGAGGTACCCGTTGTACTGGCCGCGCAACACCGTGACCGGGTCCAGAATGCGCAGCGACTCAAAGACCTTGTTGACCTCGTTGCGCAGGGGTTTGGCCGTGAGCGAGGTCGGTTGCTCCATGGCGAGGATGCCGAGGACCTGAAAGAGGTGGGTGACCACCATGTCACGAAAGGCGCCGGTCTCTTCGTAAAAGGAGCCGCGTCCCTCGATGGAGAGGGTCTCGGGCACGTCGATCTGCACGTAGCGAACGTGAGTGCGGCGCCAGAGTGGCTCGAAGAGCTCGTTGGCAAAGCGCAGGGCCAAAATGTTGTCGATCGACTCCTTTCCGAGAAAGTGGTCGATGCGAAATATCTGCGACTCGTCGAAATACTCATCCAGCTCGGCGTTCAACTTTTGCGCGGAGGTCAGGTCCGTACCGAAGGGCTTTTCGCAGATGATCCGGGCGTTCTTGTTGAGGCCCTTTGTACCGAGCAGGCTGATGACGTCGTGCATGGCGTCCGGCGGGATGGCCAGGTGAAAGAGGCGGCGAACCACGCCGCCGATAGCCTTCTCCGCTTCTCCCACCACCGCGCTCAGGCCGTTTTGGCCCTCGTCGGGGTCGATGGCGAAGGTAAGGCAGGCGGCGAAGTCGGCCCACTCCTTGCCGGAGGGTTTGTCGGACGCGAACTCGGTCACCGCGTCAAAGGCGTAGGTGCGGAACTCATCGTCGGTCATCAGCGACGAAGGACGGCCGCAACCGACCACGCGGTACCTCTCGGGCAAGAGGCCGGCCACCGCGAGGTGATAGAGACCGGGCAAGATCTTGCGTCGAGCGAGGTCCCCGGTGATGCCGAAGATGATGATGACGTGGTTGTCGGGCTTGGGGCGGGTGGCAACGGCGGGGGGAGTGCTCACTCGGTGTCTTCCTCTACATGGGAGTGATTTAGGAAAATTCTACTCACGCGGGTAGCGCGGCTCGATCGGCCATGACCATCGACGCGGCGGCTTCGACGCGTCCGGCCGGGATCGACTCGTCACCGTCGAGCAGCTTGGCGAGGGCGTCGACCTTGTCTTCTCCGCTGACTAGCCACAGCAGTTGGTTGGCGCGATGGAGCGCGGGATAGGTGAGAGTCATGCGCATGGTGTCCTGATAGGGACCGCTCGGAGCGACTAGTCGATCGCTCACAGCGAGGACGGGATCGTTCGGGACGAGCGAGGCGCAGTGTCCGTCCGGACCGAGGCCCAAATGAATGAGATCGAAGCGAGTCGGTATCTTCGTCGCGTACTCGCGCGACGCGGCGTCTAAATCTGGATTCTCTACGTCCATCGGTTCAATGGTGGCGCGAGTTGACCCGAGGGCCTCTCGGATGTGCTTCACGTTACGCAGGTCGTCGTCAGCGGGCACGGCGCGCTCGTCAACTTGGAAGATCGTGACGTCCTTCCAGGCGATCTCGTCGTGTGCGAGTTCGCTCAGCATGAGCCACGGACTTCTGCCCCCGCTGAGGGCGAAGGTGAAAGGATCCTTCGTGGCGTCACGGTCACGAAGCAGTTGCGTTACGAAAGCCGCCGACGCCGTGGCGAGTTCCTCGACGCTCTCGTAGACGCGCAGGTCGTGCTTCACGAGGAGGACCTTTCTACGTGACCTCCGAAGCCAGCGCGCATGGCCGAGAGAACTTTCGCCGTGAAGACTCCTTGGTCCCTCGACTCGAAGCGCTGCCAGAGAGACGCGCTGATCACAGGGGCGGGCACCGACTCGTTGATGGCCGCTTCGAGCGTCCAGCGAGCCTCGCCCGAGTCCGAGACGTGTCCGCTGTACTCATCGAGGTCGGGCGACTTTGCGAGGGCGTCGGCGGTTAAGTCAATCAGCCATGAGCTGATGACCGAGCCGTGTCGCCAGACTTCGGCGACGTCGGCCAAATTGAACTCGTATTGGTAGTACTGGGCGTCTTTGACGGGGGAGGTCTCGGCGTCGGCCACGCTCTGCGTTTTGCCGACGTCGGCGTGTTTCAAGATGCTGAGGCCCTCGCCAATGGCGGCCATCATGCCGTACTCGATGCCGTTGTGCACCATCTTGACGAAGTGGCCAGCCCCGTTCGGCCCGCAGTGGAGGTAGCCCTCGTTGGCCGTGCTGTTGGGGGGTCGCCCCGGGGTGGGCGAGCGACGGTCGTCGCCGGGCGCGATGGACTTAAAGATGGGATCGAGTCGGGCCACCACCTCGTCTTCGCCGCCAATCATGAGGCTGTAGCCCCGCTCCAGCCCCCAGACGCCGCCGCTGGTGCCACAGTCGACGTAGTGGAGTTGACGCTCGGCCAATACTTTCGCGCGATCGACGTCGTCTTGGTAGTAGGAGTTGCCCCCGTCGATCACTACGTCGTTGGGCTCGAGGTACTGAATCAGTTCATTCAAGGCGTCCTGGGTGACGGCCGCGGGCAGCATCAGCCAGATCGCTCGCGGGGTGTCCATCTGGGACACCAGGTCCTGGTAGGACGAGGCCCCTTTAATTCGTTCGCCCGCCAGGGCGCTGATCGCCGCCGGGCTGACGTCGTAGACCACGCAGTTGTGGCCCTGGTCCACCAGTCGGCGCACGATGTTGCCCCCCATACGCCCGAGTCCGACCATTCCTAATTGCATGGGCTTTGAGCTGGTCATGAACCTTGTCCATTCTCTTTGAGCGCGCGATAGCGCGCGATGAGGGCGTTGGTGGAGGAGTCGTGGCGCAAGTCGCCCGGTGCATCGTTGGCTAACTCGGGAATGATCGTGACCGACAGCTGCTTACCGAGCTCGACGCCCCACTGGTCAAAGGAGTCGATCTTCCAGATGGTGCCCTGGACGAAGACCGAGTGCTCGTAGAGCGCAATGAGTGAACCAAGCAGTCGCGGGGTGAGTTCCTCAGCGAGCACGACGCTCGAAGGTCGGTTCCCCTCCATCACTCGATGCTTGAGGGCACGCTCGTCGGCACCCTCGGCTCGCAGTTCGGCTTCGGTTTTGCCAAAGGCCAAAGCTTCGGCCTGCGCGAAAATATTGGACATCAAGATGTCGTGGTGTTGAGCGAGGGGATTCAGGCTGCGAGCAAAGCCGATGAAGTCGACGGGAACCTTGGTCGTCCCTTGATGGATGAGTTGATAGAAACTGTGCTGCCCGTTGGTGCCCGGTTCTCCCCAATAGACCGGTCCGGTCTCGTAGGTCACCCTCTCGCCACTGAAGGTCACGTGTTTGCCGTTGGACTCCATGGTGAGTTGCTGCAGATAGGCCGGAAGGCGGTGAAGGTACTGGTCGTAGGGCATGACCCCGACGGTGGAAAAGCCGAGGAAGTCCCGATTCCACACGGCCAACAGTCCGTGTAGGACCGGCAAATTTGACTCGAAGGGCGCGGTGCGGAAGTGTTCGTCGAGGGCGTGAAAACCAGACAGCATCTCTTCGAAGTGCTGGGGACCAATGGCGATCATCGTCGACAAGCCAATGGCGCTCTCCATGGAGTAGCGCCCACCGACCCAGTCCCAGAACTCGAACATGTTGGCTACGTCGATGCCGAATGCGGCCACCTTCGCGGCGTTGGTCGAGACCGCGACGAAGTGCTTCGCGACGGCGGTGTTGTCGTGGAGTCTCTCCAGTAGCCACGCGCGGGCGGAGTTGGCGTTAGTGAGGGTTTCGAGAGTACCGAAGGTCTTGGACGAGATGATGAAGAGCGTCTCGTCGGCCTCGAGGTCTCGCACGGCCTCCACGAAGTCCGTTGCGTCGACGTTCGAGACGAATCGAAACGTCAGATCGCGCTGGGAGTAGTGGCGTAACGCCTCGTAGGCCATCACGGGACCGAGGTCCGACCCGCCAATACCGATGTTGACGACATTCTTAATGGGCTTGCCCGTGTGACCTCGCCACTCACCACTGCGCACGGAGTTCGCGAAGCGGGCCATCTGATCGAGGACGCGGTGCACCTCAGCAACGACGTCGACGCCATCGACGACCAGTGTCTCCTCGCGGGGCAGACGAAGGGCCACGTGGAGGACCGCGCGGTCCTCCGAGACGTTGATGTGCTCACCGGCGAACATCGCGTCGCGTCGCTCGGCGACGTGGGACTCGCGAGCGAGTTCGAGCAGGAGGCGCAGCGTCTCATCGGTGACGAGCTGTTTGGCGTAGTCAAAGTAAAAGCCCACCGCCTCGAGATGAAATCGCTCGCCCCGGCCTGCATCCTGGTCAAAGAGCTCTCGCAGGTGGAGAGATTGTACGTCCGTGCTGTGCGAGGCAAGTGAAGTCCAACTGGGGAGTTCGGCACGAGAATCGGTGGTCATGGGGTCGTTCACTCATCTTCAACCTAGCGCGACGAAACCGAAAATCCCTTGGGGTCGCACGGAATTCATACGGTGTTCTTATTTGCTCGACGCCAGTTTCCGTGGTGTCGGAGCGTCCTCGCCGAGCCTGTTTCACCTCGAGGTAACGGGTCCGTGACACGTCAGAGTCGAGGGGGAAAACTTCGGCGACGTGGTTCTGGAGTACCTCGCCAGCACTCCGCCTTGAACCGTCCCTAGAAGGGATACGTGGGCATCTCGCTTTGGGCCGTGACCCACTGGGTCTCGGTGTACGCCTCGAGATTCGATAGCCCGCCCATACGTGATCCGTTGCCGGAAGTTCCGACTCCTCCGAACGGGGCGACGGCCTCGTCGCCCACCGTGTGATCGTTGATGTGAATAGCACCCGTGGGAATACGGCTGGCCAACTCCAAGGCCCGTAAGCCGTCACCGGCCAAAATGCCGAGTGAGAGTCCGTACGGGCTGGCCGAGGCCATGGCCACCGCGTCGTCCAACGACTCGTACGAGACGACGGGCGCTACCGGACCGAAGACCTCCTCGACGTAAGCCCGCGACGTTAACGGCACGTCGCTGAGCACCGTCGGACGGTAGAACAACTCCTCGAACGTCCCACCGGCCAACAAGGTCGCGCCGGCGTCCACCGTCTCACTCACCAGGGAGTGCACTCGGTCACGATGCGTGGCGTCAATCAGCGGCCCCAGCGCGACCCGTCCGCTGGCGGGATCTCCCACGGAAAGACGAGTCGCGTGCTCGGCCAGCAGAGTGGCGTACTCCTTGGCGATTGACGCGTCAACGATGTGACGGCCCGTGGTCATACAGATCTGCCCTTGGTGCATAAACGATCCGAAGGCGCCCACCGAGACGGCTCTCTCGAGGTCGACGTCGGCCAGCACGATTAAGGCGGAGTTTCCTCCGAGCTCGAGGTGTACGCGCTTTAAGTGCTGCGCACCGAGAGCACCTACACGTCGTCCCACCACGGTCGATCCAGTGAAGGCGATGACGCGAACGTGGGGGTCCACCACGATCGCTTCGCCCACGGTCGCGTCTCCCGGGAGAAGGGATAACAGACCCGAGGGGAGTCCGGCCTCCTCGAACACGCGCGCCACGATGACGCCGCCGGACACGACGGTGCGCGGATCGGGCTTCAAGAGAATGGCGTTGCCCAGCGCGAGGGCTGGCGCCACCGAACGGAGGGAGAGAATTAGGGGAAAGTTGAAAGGCGAAATGACGCCGACGACGCCCGCGGGGACGCGACGAGAAAAACTCAGTCGGGGCATCTCGCTGCGCAGAACGTGTCCCGTGGGATGAGACGCGAGAGAGGCCGCTTCGAAACACTCCTCTGCGGCGAGGTGAAGTTCGAGAGCGGCCTTAGGGCCAATACTTCCCGACTCGCGAATAATCCACCTCGACAGTTCCTCGGCGTTATCGAGGAAGAGTTGACCGGCTCGACGCAGTATCGCGGCGCGTTCGCTGAAGGGACGCTCCGCCCAGTCTCTTTGGACGGCGCGCGCGTTGGCTGACGCGTCGGCGACGTCCTGCACGCTGGCGCGACCGCTGCGAGCGAGCTGCTGGCCCGTAGCGGGCTCCGCCACGGGGGCGTCACCGGCGCCTCCCGGGCGCCAGCCCCCAAGTGAGATGTTTCCTTGCCAGGGCGCACCGTCGAGAAAGGCCATAGGTACTCTCCCTTTGAGTTTGTTCTGTTACCTACCACAGATTTGGTACCTGCAACCCCGTCGAGCACCGCAGTGGTGTTGACTCAAGCGAATAACACTCACCGAAGGCGCCTGGCTCACCTGGGTTTTTTGTCCTCCCAGATAGACTGGCACGTGGCCGCAACAACTCCTCCCTCTCGACGCGCGCCCCAGGGACGCAAACCCGCGACCGGCGGTCGAGGGGCGCCCACACCTTCTGGCGGGTCTCGATCCGCCGCTCCCCGGTCCAAAAGTCGCTTTGATCAGGGATCATCGTCTCCACGTCGCGGCGAACGCGGCGCATGGCCCGCCCGCCGTGAGGGGGACGGGCGTGACGAGTCTCGAGCTTCGACGGCTCGGTCGCCTTACCAGCGACGTCCTGCCTCAGACGACAAGCCCAGCGGTGCGCGCAAAACGTCCGGCGCGAAGCGCGCGCCACGCGCGGAGTACTCAGCTCGGGTTCCACGTGACGGGGAGGAGCGTTCTACCCGACCCGCCCGCCCGTATCGAAAGCCCGGAGGCGACTCGCGTCCCGCGCGTCAAGGCGACGCTCGGGGCGCCACACGCCGTGACGACCGAGTTCCGCGAGAGATGCGTGACGGCGACGACCGCTCGCCGCGCCCGGCGCGTCCCTATCAAAAGTCTCGTGAGGCGTCCACGGGGACACGCGGAGGTCGCGGTACCTCGCCTCGGTCGCCCTACTCACGCTCGAGCGACACCCGCGCGCCCGCGCCACTGACGCCCGAACAGCGAAAGCGTCAGGCCGCTGGGGAGCACGCTCGCGATAAAGGGTGGGGCAGCGTGGCCCGGAAGGGCGCCGTCAATATCACCAGCACCGGACAAGAGCTGGGTGACGCTACGAGTCGAACGCGTACCCCGGATCCGCTGGGCGACTTTGTGTCGGTTGATCGGCCCTCCCCGCGCAAGGCCGAAGCCGCGAAAACGAAAACTCGGGCCAAGTACGCACTGCCCGGTGACGTCGCCGCCGAGGTGCGCAAGGCGTTTATCGGTACCGCGTACATGCGCGAGAAGATGGTCAACACCCTGACCCGCGCCGCCGAGGCGTACGACCGCAAGCGTTACGAAGAGGCACTTCGATTGGGTCGGATTGTCGCGGACGCTACGCCGGGAGTGGCGGCCGTGAGGGAACTGACCGGGTTGGGCGCCTATCGGGCCGAACGTTGGGCAATGTCGAGGATTCACCTCCGCGCGTACTTCACCATCTCGGGCGACCCCGAACACCTGCCGCTGGTCATGGACGCCGATCGAGCCACTCGCAAATATCGCGCGGTGGAGAAGACCTTCGCTGAACTCCAAGAGAGTGAGCCCTCGCCGGAGGTGTTGGCTGAAGGTCGCATCGTGATGGCGGCCGCGTGGGCCGACCAACGAAAGTACGAAGAGGCCATCGATTTACTGACGCGCGCCGGTGCGGCGAAGAATCTTCGCAACCCGTCGTATCGCCACGTGCGTCTCTGGTACGCGTTGGGCGATGTGTATGACCGTGCGGGCGATACGACGTCAGCGCGGGAAATGTTTTCCCGGGTCGTCCTCGCTGAGCCCGACGCCTATGACGCCGCGGCGCGACTGAGTGAACTGGGCGCCAGTGTGCCCCGGAAGAATCGAAAGCGGCGCGTGACCCCGACGTCGAAGAAGAACGTCGTCTGACAAAGTCGAGTGCGCCCCGAGGACGTCACTGCGCCCAGGCCCACCGGGGAGCGCGGCACAATCGGGTGCCTTGTAACATTCCGGCATGGATACTGCCACCCTCTTGGGCGCCGACGCGTCGTTACTACTTGACCACCACGCCACAGCCTTCCCCAAAGAACTACTCACCGTGCCGGGTCCATCCTTCCTAGACGACGTGTTCACGTGGAGCGATCGTACGCCCGCCGTCTTGCGCAACTTGGGCTCGTTGTATAACCACGGGCGCTTGGGGGGTACAGGCTATCTCTCGATCCTGCCCGTGGACCAAGGCATAGAACACTCGGCCGCCGCGAGCTTCGCCCCCAACCCTGAGTATTTTGACCCGGCGCGTCTGTGCGACCTGGCCCTAGCGGGCGAGTGCAACGCGATCGCCACCACGCTGGGCAATCTCGGCATCATCTCTCGACGTTACGTACACCGCATTCCCTTTATCGTGAAGATCAATCACAACGACCTCTTGCGTTACCCCAACTCCTTCGACCAACAGATGTTCGCTTCGGTGCAACAGGCCGTGGACTTGGGAGCGATGGGCGTGGGAGCGACCATCTACTTCGGTTCTACGGACTCCGTGCACCAGATTGAAGAGGTTCGCAAAGCCTTCGCCGAAGCCCATCGCCAAGGGCTCTTTACCGTGCTGTGGTGCTACCTGCGCAACGACGCCTTCGTCACCGGGGGAGTTGACTACCAGGTCAGCGCCGATTTAACCGGTCAAGGCAACCATCTCGGGGTCACGATCGAGGCTGACATCATCAAGCAGAAGCAGCCGATCAACAACGGTGGATACAACGCCGTCAAGTTCGGTAAAACTGACCCGCGCGTCTACAGCGAACTGACGACCAATAATCCCATCGACTTAACCCGGTGGCAAGTCGTGAACTGCTACGCGGGTCGCATCGGCCTCATTAACTCCGGCGGTGAGTCCAAGGGCGACGACGACCTGGCCTCGGCCGTGCGCACGGCGGTCATCAACAAGCGAGCCGGGGGGCAGGGACTCATTGTCGGGCGCAAAGCGTTCCAACGACCGATCGACGACGGCGTCGCTCTCATGCACGCCGTTCAAGACGTGTACCTCGATCAGTCCATCACGGTGGCGTAATACTCTTCATTCGTGAGTGAGAGTGAGAACGTTGACGCGGGGTGGTTGACGTGGGCTAACGCCATCACGGTCGTGCGGCTCGGATTACTGCCAGTGTTTTTCTGGCTGGTCTTCAGCACTGATCATCGCGCTATTGCCGCGTGGCTGCTCGGAGTTCTCGGGGCCACGGACTGGATCGATGGGTTCGTCGCGCGCCGACTTCATCAGGTCTCCAACGTGGGCAAGATCCTCGACCCGACCGCGGATCGTATTCTGGTCATCGGAGGATTATTGGCCGTCGCGACTGTGGGAGCGGTGCCCTGGTGGTTCGCCATCGTCACCTTGGTGCGCGAGGTTCTCGTCTCGGGTGTGACCCTGCTGTTGGGCGCGCTGGGTGCGGCGAGGATCAACGTCCTGTGGTGGGGAAAGGTGTCCACGTTCGCCCTGATGACGACGTTCCCCCTTTTTCTCTTAACGTCGAACCCGCACCACGCTTCGTTACAGACCTGGCAGCAGGACGGGCGCGACGCCGGCTGGGTCATCGGCGTCATGGGTCTAACGCTGTCGTGGATCGTGTTGGTGGGCTACGTGAAGCCGGCCTCGCAGGCTCTTCGAGACGGGCGCCGAGCCCGACGAATCTTGTAAGTTGGCTCGCATGCAGATACCAAGCGAACTTCGTTACTCCAGCGATCACGAGTGGGCCAAGAACGAAGGGGATCACGTGCGCGTGGGCATCACGGACTACGCCCAAGACGCACTCGGCGACGTCGTCTTCGTGGATCTGCCCAAGGTGGGAACCGTGGTCGCCGTCGGCGGCGTGATGGGAGAAGTCGAGTCGACGAAGTCGGTGTCGGAGATCTACGCACCAGTCGCTGGAACCATCAGCGCGGTCAACGAGGCACTCACCAGTTCGCCGGAAAATGTAAACAGCGACCCCTACGGTGAAGGTTGGATTTGTGAGATCGCTACCGCGACGAGCGACGACTATGACGCGTTACTTGACGCATCACATTACGAAGCGATAACGACGAACTAGCCCCGGCGGGAATTTCGAAAGTTCACTAGTGTGAGGTCGTGAACTGCCGTCGCTGTGGAGAGATCCTGAACGCCAACGCGAACTTTTGTTGGTCCTGTGGTGCACCGCAGCACGATTCTTCATCACCCGAGACCATCGCCGTGCCCGTCATCAGCGCGCCCGATTCCATGCATCCCGACGCCAATCGAGGTCCGACCGGTGACCACCGTGACGAACTGGTGATTGCCGCGGGTCCCCAAGCGGGCACCAGGATCGAGTTGACGAGTGACGTCGTCTCGGTGGGTCGACACGAAGCGAGCGCCCTCCTGCTCGATGACGTGTCGGTCTCGCGTCACCACGCCGTCTTTACTCGTACGGCCAGCGGACGCATTACGTTACGAGATTTGAACTCGCTGAACGGCACGTACGTGAATGGAAAACGCGTGGAAGAGACGACACTGCACTCGGCCGATGAAGTTCAGATCGGCAAATTCAAACTGGTTTTTTGGGAGGCCACAGAATGAACGCGAATCAGGGCGCCATGCGAATTGGCGAAGTGCACGCAGAGCTCCGTAAGGACTTTCCCGACGTCGAGCTCTCGAAAATTCGCTACTACGAAGATAAGGGCCTGGTTCAACCGAGCCGAAGCCGTAAGGGATATCGCCTGTACTCTGAGCGCGACGTCGCCTGCTTGAGAGAAGCGATCCGGCTCGCTCAAGAGGAGTTTGTACCGCTGCGCGTGGTGCGCCTTCGCCTCATCGAACAGGGTCTCCTCTCGGCGCCCCACGTGACGTCCAGCACCCGACAGGCGGCCCGGGACGCGACGCCCACGGTCATCACTGCACCGGCTCCAGTTTCCACGCCCACCCCCACACCCATAACCGGGCCCGCGACTCGACCGGTGTTGAGCGTGGTGGAGTCGGTGACACGTGAGGACGCGAGTGCGCCGGTAAAGGAGTTCTTCACCGCGAACGAGCTACTAGCGACCACGGGACTGCGGCCCGAAGAGTTCAATCAGATTCAAGCCCTCGGTCTGGTGACGCCGGTCGTGTTCGACGGCGAGACGGCGTACAGTGCGCTCGACGTGCGCGTCGCCGCGCACTCGAGAGCGTTGCTGGCGCGTGGTGTCGATATTCGGCTCCTAGGTTCGTTGCGCCGCATCGCCGAACGCGAGGTTGGGGTTATCGATGACCTGACCGCGCCCCTGCGACAGCTCGGCGCCGAGCACTCCCGCCAAGACGTCGCGGTCATTACCAGTGACGTGGCTCGCGAAGTCGGGGTCCTTCGCAGCGTCCTTCTGGAGCGTGAACTCAGCGCGTACCTATCGGACTAGACGTCCCCTCGTCGCCCGGGTCGGTCTAGGCTGGCCCCATGATTGAGGTCGTTCTTCGCGCAGTTCGCGTTGACGTTGGTAGTTCAACGCCCTTGTTGCTACTGGAAGAGGTGGCCGGGGAACGGGTGCTGCCCATCTTCATTGGCGCCCCCGAGGCGGCGGCGATTGCCTACGCCCTCCAAGGGGTGCAGTCGCCTCGTCCGATGTCGCACGACCTCTTAGGTCACGTCATCGGGGCCCTGGGAGCCCAGGTGTTCTCGGTGGAGATCACGGAGTTGGTCGACAACACCTTTTTCGCGAACCTTCGACTTCTACGAGCGAACGAAGAGGTCGTCGTCAGTTCGCGACCGAGCGACGCCGTGGCGCTCGCCCTTCGAGTGGGCGCCCCCATTCTCGTCAGCGACGACCTCATGGCGAGCGAAGGAAAGGTAATGGAGTTGGCTTTTGACGAGGAGGACGACGAGTACGTCGAACTCGACTCTTCGAACGAGGCCGATCTCGTGGAGCAGCTGCGCGAGTTTCTCGAGCAGGTGCGCCCCGAGGACTTTGGCGCGTGAGACGAGGTCTCATTGCGGTTGCCATCGTCGTCGCTTTTGTTGCCATCTTCACCTTGAGCCGCCACTCGGTTCCCTCGAGCACAACCACCACCACCACGGCGCCGAAGAGCACCACCACCACGTCGAGCACGAGCACCACCCTCGCGAGCGCCACCTGTGTCGCGAGCGACTTCACTGGCGCATACAACGAAGGCGAGGGAGCGGCCGGCACGATCTACGCCAGCGTGACCTTGACCAAGGCCACCGCGGGCACGTGCACCCTCAAGGGCTGGCCGGTTGTGACCTTGCAAGATCGTCTGGGCGCCGTCTTGAAATCCAACGGCGTCGATGTGCCGTCTGTGGCCAGTGGGTTTCAGTTTCCGACGCCCTCGCAGGCCAACGCGGCGCCGAAGACCTTGACGCTGTCGATGAACCAAACGGCGAACTTTTCCTTGGCCTACTCCGACGTGCCGTCGGGGACTACGGCCTGTGAAAGCGCCGTCACCGTCACCGTGCAGTTCGGGGGCGCGGGCGTCCCCGTGACGCCGGCCTACGCCGTGCAACCGTGCAACAACGGCCAGATCTGGCTCAGCCCGTTTTACTAAAGTGAGGCGCCGCTCTCGGACACAGTGACGAGAATCCGTCCGCGGGTGGCGCCGCGGCGAATGGTGTCGAGCCCCTCGGCGAGGTCCTCGAGTGGGAGAACGCGATCAACGAAGGTGGAGAAGTCCACCGACGGCGCGATAGTGCCGAGTGCGGCCCACACGCGATCGCGCGTGGCGTTCGGTGCCTCGACGGCGTCGATACCGATGAGAGCGTTGGCCCGAGTAATGAACGGGTACACGGTGGTGTCGAGTTCCGCACCGGCCACCAGACCGCTGGCGGCCACGGCCCCGCCGTAGCGTAGAGAACGCAGTATCTCTTTCAAGGTGGCGCCGCCCACGCAGTCGATGGCGCCGTCCCAGAGTTCACTGCCGAGGACGCGCTCCGGTCGATCACTGATCTCGTCACGGCCGACCACCTCGGTCGCGCCTCGCTCGAGCAACCAGGCGTCCTCATCGGGCGAGCCCGTGGACGCCACGGGACTAAATCCCCGCCGGGAAAGATACGTCACCGACTGAGAGCCCACGCCCCCCGTGGCTCCGGTGACCAGGACGCGTGCTCCGGCGTGGAGCCCGCGGTCTTCGAGCGCCAAGACACTGGCCATCGCCGTGAAGCCGGCGGTGCCAATGACCATGGCGTCGCGCGTGGAGATCTCGGAGGGCAACCTCGAGAGGTAGTGGGTCGGCGCGTACACGAACTCAGCGAAGCCGCCATCACGCGCCACCCCCAGCGAGCCTCCGTGGACCGCCACGCGATCACCGCGGCGATACGCGTCGCTCGAGGACTCCACCACCACTCCGGCGGCGTCGACGCCCGCCACCAGCCTGCCCACTCGTCGCACGCGACTGGCCACGCTCGCCACCAGGGCGTCTTTGAAGTTGATGCAGGAGCAGTCGATCTTGACGAGGACGTCCTGGGCGTCGACGGGGGAGGGCTCGACGTCACACACGCCCAAGGACAGGTGTCCTTCGTTCTCGCTCACGATGAAGGCTCGCATCTCGTCACTCTACGCAGCGATACTGGCGGGCCGTTCACCACCTACCATCTCCAAGGTGCCCCGCGTTCCCCTCAATGGCCATCCCACCTGGGTGGTCCTGCCCAAGAAAAAAGGCAAGACGGTGGTCTTGCTGCACGGCGGACTCAGCAGTAGCGCCAGCCTGCTGCGCGGGCTCGGCCCGAGGCTCTCGAAGCGCTTCGCGCTCGCCGCTTTCGATCGACGTGGTCACGGACGCACCGCGGACACCGACGCGCCCTTCAGCTACGACGACATGGCGCTCGAAACGATTGCTTTCTTGGAACTACTCAACCGACGCGTCTACCTCCTCGGTCACAGCGATGGAGCCAACGTGGCGCTCCTGGTCGCGCTGCAGCGACCCGACCTCGTACATCGAGTGGCTTTAGTCGGAGCGAACTACCACTTCGAGGGCCTGATGCCCATGGAGGAGTTCACCCCGCAGAGCCCGGGCTTCGAACAGTTCGCCCTCGAGTTCGCCACGCGTTCTCCCGACGGTATCGATCACGCTGGTGTCGTGGTGGAGAAGTCGTTGCGCCTCATCACGACCCAACCGACCTTGAGTGTTGAGGACCTGCGCGCGATGTCCGTGCCGGCGCTGGTGATGGCGGGCGATGACGACGTAGCCCGCCTGAGCCACACGGTCTCTCTGTACGAAGCGATGCCCGGCGCTCAACTGGCCATCGTGCCGGGCACGTCGCACGCTGTTTTAAAAGAGCGCCCAAAAGAGAGCGCAGCACTCATCGAGGAGTTCTTTCTCGGACCGGCGCAGCCCGTGACGCAGTATCCGATCCGGCGAGCCAAGAAGTCGCGTGAGTAAAAGCCCGCCGAGGGCACCCGCTGGGTACACTTAGCCTCAATGTTGGCGCGCCTGGACCTCGCTCGCGGCAACGTCATGGGGCGCTGGAACCAACTTCACCCACTGGACCGTGACGGCTTGCTCTACGCCCTCGCGGCCGTCTTCGCCCTCGTCCTGGCGATCACCTCCACGCAAGGGGCGCAGTGGCAGTGGGGGTATCTCGCGGTCGGGCCGTACACCCTGGTCGCGCTTCTCGCCTTCGCGTTGGCCCGGCGTCAGATCAAGCGCGAACACCTGGCTCGAATGGTCCTACTGGTGGTGGTGCTCTTCGGCGCCGTCGTCGTACCCCTGGGCCTTGAAGCCCACTGGCGTCAAGCCCAGCCGGAGGTGGGCGTGATCTCTCGCGCCGGTCAGTTGCTCAGTAAAGGCATCGATCCCTATCGGGCCTACGACAGTCACGGCCACTTGATCAATGCTGTCAAAGGCCTGCCAGCCTTCGAGTCGTTCTTCCCGTACTTTCCTTTGATGGGAATCTTTGGCCTTCCCTCCGCCGCCACGCACGAGAGTAAGGGTCTCACCGACGCTCGCCTCGTCATGACCCTGATGACATTGATCACCAGCGCCATCGCGTTGTCTTTACTACGACTGTCGAAAGATCAGAAGATACGAGTGGCGCAGGTCCTCATTGCCTTGCCGACCGGTGCGCTCTTCCTCTCGACCGGGGGCGACGACATGCCGATTTTGGCCCTCTCGCTACTCGGCGTGGCGGCGCTGCAGCGCCGACAATCGAATCTGGCGGGTATCAGCTTGGGTCTGGCGGCGGCCATGAAGTTAACGGCGTGGCCCATGGCGCTCGGAGCGCTCATCGTGGCGAGAAACGAACGGGGCCGCTCCACCTGGAAGTGTGTGCTGGCGTGGATAGGCTCCATCGTCGTCGTCACGACGGTGCCGTTTATTCTGCGCGCTCCCGCGGCCTTCATGTCCAACGTCTTCGCTTTCCCCTTCGGCCTCGCCGGCATCAAGTCGCCGGCGGCGAGCGCGCTCCCCGGCCACCTTTTAACTACCTGGGAACCGGCTCTCGGACACGTTCTCGCTCCCTTAGCTTTTCTCGTCGGTGGCTACTTTGCGGCCAAGTTCATGCGTCAACGTTGGCCCTTGGCGTTGTCGCAACTGTTAGCTCTGTTGAGCGTGGTCTTCGTGGTGGCCATGTGCGTGGCCACGGCCACCCGAGTGGGCTACGTGATCTATCCGCTCAACTTCGCGCTGTGGTCTTCGATGACGCACGAACGAGTTCCGCTAGAGCTCGAACTCGAGAGCCAGGTCAGTTATACCGTCTCGGAGTTCTGATAGATCTGGAACGTCCAGTTGACGCTTGACGTCGTGGACTTGTTGACGGTGACGCCGACTTCCCAGTAGAAGCCATCACTGCCGGCCTTTTGGAAGAGGGACTGAGGATCGCCGTTGCTAGCCCCGTGAGAGAAGAGACTCCACCCGCTCGCTTGCAGGCGTTGATTGAAGAACGAGATCAACTCCGACGCGCTCGTGTTGGTGGTCGTCAAGGGTTGTTCGCACGAGAACTCTCCGGCGCCTCGATTGGGCGTGCCCTGGCCCGGTCTCGTTGCGGTATTCACGGGCACCACAAAGGCGCTGTCAATGTTGGAGGGAACCTCTTCGCTCTGCAAGCAGTACTGGAGCTTGGCTCCCGGCTTGGTGTCAGCCTGTAGGCCACCCACAATCACCGGAACGGTGGCGGTCTCTTTGGCCACAACGCCCTTGTTGGTCACGAGGTTGACGAGCATAAACACACTAAGCATCAGGACCGCGATACCCAGAATCGAGAGCGCCGGCCACAGGCTGGTCGTGGTTGTTACTGGGGGTTTGAGCCGAGAGGGACGATCACTCACTCACCCCATCCTAAGTGGTCGATAGGTCCGCGTCCCCCTCCCAAACGCCAGGTGGACGCGCTGGCGAGCGCGGCTAACACGAACGACTTCGCGTCACGCGTTGCGTCGGGCACGCTGCGACCGAGGGCGAGCCCCGCGGCGATAGCCGACGACAGCGAGCAGCCGGTTCCGTGATCGTTCTTGGTCTCGACGCGTAGTGCGTCAAAGACCACGAGACCCTCGCAGCTCAAGAGCACGTCGGGTGCATCAGCGTGGGACGAGGTGGCAGAAAGGTGTCCACCCTTGACGAGTACGTAGCGCGGTCCCATGGCGAGCAAGAGATGGGCCAGTCGCTCAACGTCGTCGATCGAGGTGACGTCGGCGATGTCGACATCACAGAGCACCGCGGCTTCACGAAGATTGGGAGTGATTACTTCGGCCAGAGGAAACAGAGCGTGGCGATACGCCTCGACCCCTCCTTCTTCCATGAGGACGTGGCCGCTCGTTGAGACGAGCACGGGGTCCACCACGAGGTGGGGAAGAAGTCCCTCGCGCGCGAGGCTGCTGACGCG
>JAOBWI010000063.1 GCA_025463285.1 Acidimicrobiaceae bacterium
AACGCCCGCGACGCCATGCCCGATGGAGGGAGGTTACACATCGCCGTGGAGAGCGCGGACGTGGACGAGCGCGTCGGTGATGAGCTGAATCTCGACCCCGGTAACTACGTCAAGATCTCCGTCGCCGACTCGGGCGTCGGGATGAGTGACGAGACGCGACGTCAGTGCTTCGATCCGTTTTTCACCACGAAGGGCGCCCTCAAAGGCACCGGTCTCGGGCTAGCGGCGGCGCGTCGACTGGTCGAAGGCAGCGGTGGTGCGATCACGTGCGCCAGTTCACTCGGAGTGGGCACGACCTTCGAGATCTACCTTCCGACCAGCACTGATGAAGTCCCCGACGATCCGTTCGCGAGTGTGCAAGAACGTCCTCGAGGTAGCGCCACCGTGTTGATTGCCGAGGACGACGCGGGCCTGCGCCAGCTGATGACCCGGGTGCTCAGTCGCAACGGCTACCACGTACTGGTCGCTACCAACGGCGAAGAAGCACTCGAGTTGGCGGCGACCGCGGGGGCGTCGCTCGATCTCTTAGTAAGCGACGTGGTCATGAATGAACTATCGGGACCAGATCTCGCAAAAGAGTTGCAGGGGCGCAATCGCTCGCTCCGTGTACTTCTCGCCTCGGGCACGGCCGACGCCACGGTACTTGAGGGTTTGCTTCCGGGGTCCAGCGCGTTCATATCGAAACCGTTTCGCCCGAGCGCACTCATTGATCAGGTCTACGAGCTACTCTCGCGTCGCTAACACCTCCGACCGATCCCGGTCGGGCGCAACTAGCTCTTCAACTGCGGTTCGAAGCGATACCCGACGCCGCGGACCGTCTTAATCCACATGGGCTTGTCAGGGTCTTGTTCGATCTTCGACCTAAGACGTCGGATGTGCTCGGTCACCGTGGCCTCGTTTTGCCACTCACTCGATGAGGCCCAGACGTGTTCAAGGAGCTGTGAGCGCGAGTACACCTGGCGGGGGGTGGCGGCCATGAAGTTGAGCAGGGCGAACTCCTTCGAGGTGAGGTCGAGTAACTCCCCCCCCAGTCGGACTTCGTGGGTGTTTTCGTTGATCTGCAAGGTGCCGTACACGATGTTGGGTGCCTCAATGAGGTGTTGTGAGGTATTCGCGCCCGAACGACGGAGGATGGACTCGATGCGGGCCGACATCTCACCCAAGGAAAAGGGCTTGACCATATAGTCGTCAGCGCCCAATTTGAGGCCCGCGATGCGCTCGCTCTCGAGGCCCCTCCCGGTAAGGAATATTGTCGGAACGTCACTGATCAGTCGGAGTTCCCGTAGTACTTCACGCCCGTCTTCGCTGCCGAGAACGATGTCAAGAATCACCAAGTCTGGCTCAGACGCGCTGGCCGCGCTGAGGGCGGCCGCGCCGTTGGAGGCTACCGAGACCTCATATCCCTCGTTGGCGAGGAACTTCTCAAGGAGTTTCGTGATCTCCGGGTCGTCATCGACAACCAAAATCCTGGTCACGTTTGGGCTTCCCGGGACCCCGAGGCTCCACTGAGTATCAACTGAGGTCCTGAATTCCCGCTACGACGAGGCAATGCCTTCATAGCGTCCATTCTACGAAGCCCGCCTTCCCTCGTCGTGTACTTGAAGAGTATTCCGGATAGAACTCCAACGCCGGAATCACCCTTCGATGTCGCGAGCGGTCCGTGGCCGGGCCAGCCGACTTATTCGTTCTCAGGTCGCGCAAGAAAACGGTTCAACGAGTCGAGGGAGGCCATAGCGCTGGAGGTCACGTCGTCGGCCGCCTGGGCGATACCGAATAGATCGGCGCCCTCGGAGAAGGGCCGTAACGTCACGATGACGGGCCAACCTCGGACTGTCGCCACGCTGATCACCGTCAAAAGGTAGAACGGGACGCTGAAACCGAGGTCGCGCAACGCCGCCAGCGTCGCTTCCGCGCCACCGAAAAGCTGGCCGCTACCGGCCCGCCCAATTCCTACTCGCCCCGAGAACGTGAGTTCCACGTCGCAGAATCCCGTCTCGGCGCAGAACTCCGCACGCACTAACGACACTCTCGCCGTTCGCGACTCACGAGGCGACAGAGCTCGACTGGCGTCCTCCACAATGACGGTGGCCTCGGTGTAATAGAGGTTCACAATCTGCGTGGCCATGACCCGAATGGCGGCCGTGTCCTGACCGTGGACGATGAGGGTCACGGCGTCGACGTCCCCGTTCTCCCGGTGACGGATCTCTACGTTGAGCACACCCGACAACGACCGGAGTTCGAGTTCAAAATCTTCTTCGGTGGGCGACATCATCGGTGGTTCGACCCCTTCTTCTCATAGAGCCGGGCGTCAGCGATGCGAAAGAGTTCGGCCGGGTCGGTCGAGTCGCGCGGTGAGGAGGCCGTACCAACCGAGAAGCTCACCAGCTCGCGCGCCGAGCCAAGATGACTGCGCAGACGGTCCGTGAAGCCGGACGACTCGTTGCCGTCGGCGTTGGACAGAATGACCGCGAACTCGTCGCCGCCGAGGCGCGCGGCCAGGTCGCCGCTACGCACCGAGCGGCGCATGGCCAGCCCGAACTGGCGAAGAAGGTCGTCACCGAAGGCGTGGCCGAGGCTGTCGTTGATGGCCTTGAAGCCGTTGAGGTCGGCCAGCACCAAGGTAAAGGACCAGCCGTAGCGCGCGCTGCGCACCGACGCGGCCAGGAGCGCTGCGTCAAAGGTACGACGGTTCGCGATGTTGGTGAGCGCGTCGTGCGCGGCGCTAAAGCGAGCTAAGTGCATCGAGAGGGCCAACTGACAGGCCGTGCGCATGGCGTCGCGCTCGGCCAGGGGGACGACGTCGGGTTCGCAGTACACGCCAGGCGCGTTGCCCAACGACGACGCTTGGTCCAGGCTCAGCGCGGCCCCACCGGCCCGGAACATCTGAGTACCGAAGGACTGGTGGGCCAGCACGACCACCGCGTCACTTAAGGCGTAGCGCTCCACCAAGAGGTCGAGCACGCTGTAAATGAAACCGATGCCCAGCTCGCTGACCGCGAGTTCGTCGAGCATGGTTTGAAAGAGCCAGGGTTCGTACTCTGAACCCGAGCTCGCCGCGTCCCCGGACGCTCCTTCGATGGCTGGGGTCAAAATGTCGTACTCGCTAGTCCTAGGGTGAGTTTCGCCGGGTGCAGCAACGATAACGGAACGCGACCGGCGCTCAGCATCGGCTTGAGATCTTCCGGACTGACGGGGCGCGAAATCAGATAGCCCTGACCCCGGTGACAACCCAGCAGCAGAAGTTCGTCGATGATGTCGCTGCGCTCGATGCCTTCGGCCGTCACCCCGAGATGCAGCACCTCGCCCAGTCGAATGATGGACTCGACGATGGCCCGGTCGTAGGCGTCGGTTGTGATACCGGTGACGAAGCTCATGTCCAACTTCAAGAGGTCGACCGGCAAGTGCTTCAGCTCGGTCATGGAGGCGAACCCCGTGCCGAAGTCGTCGATCGCTACTTCCACGCCGATCTCTTGGAAGCCGCGCAGAATGGCGGCCGTCTTCTCGGGCTCGTCGACCACCGCGTACTCTGTGATCTCAATGCAGAGGCGCTCGCCGGGGATGTCGTTCACGAGGAGGCAGTTCTCCACGAACTCGACCAAGTCCGTGGCCGCGAACTCAGCCGGCGACATGTTGACGCG
>JAOBWI010000096.1 GCA_025463285.1 Acidimicrobiaceae bacterium
CCGCGCCGACTTCTCGGATCTCCCGGCCGGTGCGGAGGACCCGTCGTCGCTCATGTGGCGAGACCTGTTCGAGCTCAACATCGCGTTGCGCGAGGCGTCGAGGATCTACACCGACCCGGCCATTTTCTCGGCCATTGAGAAGATCGAGCGAGCGACCCGGGTGCCCGTGCAGATTGAGATGACGTCGAACGAGTCGTTGTTAGAGCACGTGGAACGCGCCATTGAGGGTCACGAGCAGATCAAGATCGAGTACACCTCGGGGGTGAGCGACGAGTCCCACGCCCGCGCGATCGAACCCCGTGAGATGAAAGTGTTGAACGGGCACACCTACGTGCGCGCGTACTGCACCAGCCGCGAGGAGTGGCGAACCTTTCGAGTGGATCGCATTAATGCGGTCGTGGCCACCTCCCCCGTGACCGAAGGGCGACCGTTGGACCACGTCACCAACTGGCTCACCCGGGTAGGTGACGAGGGCGACGAGATCGTCGTCATCGTGGAAGCGGCGAACCGCTGGCTCTTTGAACCTCTTCCCGGGGCGCAGTGGCTGGCCCTAAATGACGGGCGACACGCGGTGAAGTTTCGCGCCTCGGACGAACGCTTCGTCGACTACTTGATGCTGCGAGCGGGTGCGGGAGCGGTCGTGGCCACGCCCAAGTACGCCAAAGCTGGCCACGAACTGGCAAAGCGAATCGCCGCCCAGCTCTAGACGACCGTTGGGCCCCTCGAAAGAGGGTGCGCGTGCTTCGACTGTTTCCTCATCGAACGAATGACGTCTCGTACTTCACCAACGACGCCGCCCGAGAGCTCGACGGCGTGCGCCCGAGTGGAGCGGGGTGGTGGTTGCGCGGCGGCGGAGACGCGCGAGATCCAGGCATCGTGGAACGCGTGCTGGCGACCAGCCAACGCTCACAGGTACGGGGCTACGACGTCATCCTCGCGGCGCCTCGCCCCATCTCCATCTTGCTCGCCCTCGATCCCGAGGGGGCCCGTGGTGTGGTGGAGGCTCATCGTGAGTCGGTGCGCGCCGCGATGTCGTACTTAGAAGAGCACGCCCTCGTGGTGCGTGATCGACGCGGCGGTGATGACCGTGAGCACGGCGCGCGCTGGGAGAGTGTGGTCGGATTCACGCACGGACTAAATCGACACGGCGAGCCGCACCTGCACGATCACGTGCTGGTCGGCGCACGCCCCGCTCACGAACGAAACGTTCTCGACGCTCGCGGGCTCTACGCGCACGCCGAAGCGGCGGACGCCCTCTATCGAGCCTCGCTTCGACACGAGGTAGCTCAGCGCACGTCGTGGTCGGCGTGGCGCTCCTTCGAGGGAGTTGAGCGCGTGGTCGGTCTCGACGAAGGGTACCGAGCACTCTGGTCGGGGCATCACCGCGAGCGGGGCGAGAAGCTCGTTTGGAGTCGCGACGAGGCGCTCGCCTCGTGGTCTCGCGATCGAGAACGCTTTGAGGAGTTGGGGGCCGTGGCGGCGCCTTCGCATCGCCGAGATGTGCTGGATGAGCATCGTTTCGCCGGGGCGCTCGAAGGACGTAGCGACGTGGCTCGCCGCCACGTCGTCACGGCCTGGGCCAACGCGGCACCCTACGGCCAGGATCCGAAGGAGCTCTCACGATCGATCGATGATCTCTTTCCTCAGCTGGACGGGTGTGGGGTGAGAGAGCGAGCCATCGCCGTTCGTGACGCGCGCATGATTTCGACCGTGCGAGAGATCGGCCCGCGGCCGCTCGAACGAGCGTCGCTCGACCAGTGGCGTCAACGATCACGCGACGCGGTTCGCTCCCGTGAAGGTCGTTCCAGATAGGGTCGAAAGCGTTGATCGCGGTAGGCCGGAGTTAACTGAATCCACTGAAGGTGGTTGCGGGCGTCAAGACCGAGGGCGAAACCGTCGCGACCCTGGGCCAGTTCGCTCAGCGACACGCGGGCGCGCTCTACCCAGTTGGTGGAGTGACTGAGGGTGCGGCCCTTACGGTCACGTTGGACGCTGGGAGAGGCCGTGAGCTCGCGGCCCGCGAGGTGGCGAAGCATCTCGAGCGTGGAACGATCCGCGATGCCCGGCAAGATAACCGTGGAGGGGAAGAGGGAGAGGAAGCCCTCGCCCGACGTGCCCCACCGGCTGCGGGCTTGGCTGAGATCTTGAAGACAGGCCAGGGTCAGCACGCCCTGACCGCCGCCCTCGGAGACGATGCTGGCGAGTCGGGGCAACGGGGCCACGTTGGCCACTTCATCCAGGGCGAGTAGCAAGCGCGCTCCGTTCGCGTGACGGTCGTAGGTCGCGTGCACCAACTCCTCGATGAGACCGACCACAAGGGGAGTAGAGACGGCCTGGTGGCGACTCGGGGCCACGATGTGCAGCTGATGAGGCCCTCTGAGGAACTCATCAATGTCGAGCGGCGCCTCGCGAGCGGACGCGCGTGCGGCCTCGGTACGTACCCCAGCGAAGAGTCCCGCGGCGGTCGACCAGATACTCGAACGCTCTCGCTCTTCGGTCGCCATAACACCGCGCAAGAGGGTGACCGAGGGATGGAGGTCGCCGTGATGGTCGTTGAGTTCGCGCAACAGATCGGCGCACGATCGCTCATCCACGCGCGCGGCCAACTGACCGAGGGACTCGCCTTTCAGCGCGCTCGCGTGCATCATGGGAGCGACCAACGCACCCGCTCGCTCGGTCCAGTGGTCGTCACTTCGATCGCCACGACCGCGCCGCGCGACGTCAAGGAGACTCCGCGACGCCAAAACAGCGCCATCCCAGGTTAAAGATTGTCTTAAAGGTGAGTAACCCACGCGGTGCACTCGAGGCGGTGTGGTGACCGTTCCTGATGGATCGAAGAGCAACGTTGCGCCATCACGACGTGCGTTCGACATCAACGACACGACGTCGTTCTTCGTTGACGTCACCACGCAGGGATCGTTTGTCATCAGGAGATTCGGAACGATGATGGACGTGGTCTTTCCACTTCGCGTCGGACCTAACACGAGTGTTGAACGTTCGCTTCCACTCATCGCGTCACCGTGTGCACCTCGACCTAAGTAGACGCCGGAGAGTTTGTGCACGATGCACATCGTTCGTAAATAACTTCGAAATGCTTGACATTGGTGTGAATAACGACTGAACTTTTAGATGTCCTTCTGCGGAGGAGGCCAATGTTGTTCGTCGTCATTATTTATTACGGCGAAAAACGCTCCTTCGTGTAGGGCCGTGCACTGCGATCAGTCGCCGTACAGCCGTGAGGTTGGGTGGCACATGGCCGAGTTCACGAGATATCAATGCGGTGACTGTATTGAGAACACCACGTAGGTGCCTCGGGGTCCCAAGTTGATTCAACGTTGAGTCCCAAGGAGGGAAAGTGGCACCAGCCGCGAAGAAGAAGGCTCCAGCCAAGAAGGCTCCAGCCAAGAAGAGGGCCGCCGCCAAGAAGGCTCCGGCTAAGAAGAAGGCCGCCGCCAAGAAGGCTCCGGCTAAGAAGCGTCCCGCTGCAAAGAAGGCCGCGAAGAAGCGTCCTGCGGCGAAGAAGGCCGCGAAGAAGCGTCCTGCGGCAAAGAAGGCCGCGAAGAAGCGTCCTGCGGCGAAGAAGGCTGCGAAGAAGCGTCCTGCGGCGAAGAAGACCGTGGCAAAGAGGACCGCAGCAAAGAAGGCGTAGTCAACTCTCACCTGAGAGCGTGTGTTCGAGGGGGCCGCGAGGCCCCCTCGAGTGCCGTCTAAGGGGCTTGGAGGTCGCTCGCCTCGTCGACGTCGTAACGCCACGGACTATCGGTGATGGTCCGAACGCTCAGCTCGAGACGCTCGGCCTCGCGATAGTGCTTCATCGCCGAGTCCGCGCCGTAGCGGAAGTGAAAGTCAAGGCCCGTGGGCACGACCAGCACGTTGGTACCGCGCGACAGGTGGTCGGTGATGATCGTGATCCCCGGGTCGGGGTGAAACTCGCCAAGACCCTCTGGCTCACGCAGATCACCGTGAACCACGATGACTCGCTCGAAGAGTTCTCCGAGACGCTCGTAGGCGTTCTGCACCGCTTCGTTGAGGTTGGTGGCCGCTGACTCGAGAGCCTCCACTCCGAGGTCGCGAGCGAATCGGGTGACGCTAGGGGACTCGCTGAGAACGACGACTCGTCGCGGCGCGCAACTTCGAATCACCCCCGTCGCGAGATCGCTCGCGAGAGTCGTCACGTCGTTGACGCCTCCTCGGCGTAGGCGGTTCTTGGCGACCTCGAAGGGTTTCAGCGGCACTACAAAAACCTCGTTCACCATAGGGATGAATCGTAGGCGCCCACGCTCTCGGTACCATTTGGAGGTGCCACGTAGAGGACCCGATCTTCTCGCCCGCGAGAGGGCTCTCGTCGAGCGCGGGGAGGTGGTCGTCGGCATTGACGAAGTCGGTCGCGGAGCCCTCGCCGGACCTCTGACCGTCGGAGCCGTGGTGCTCACTCACGCCACCAGGGCCCCTAAGGGCTTGACTGATTCCAAACTTCTGACGTCCCGTGAACGTGAAGCGCTCGTCGGACCGTTGGAGGCCTGGGCCACGAACTGGTCGCTCGGTTCGGTCAGCTCCAATGAGATCGACCGGTGGGGACTTCGCCTGGCCCTGGCCGTTGCCGCCACGCGTGCCATTGACGGACTCTCCGTGTCGCCAACCCACGCCCTCTTGGACGGGCCCTTTAATTTGCTCGACGCGCCTCTTCGCCTCGAGGATCAGTGGAACAACGCGCCTGAGTTGCGTTACGCCTCTTTGTCCCACACGACCCTTATCAAGGGCGACCGCTTGTGCGCCTCCATAGCGGCCGCCTCGGTCCTTGCCAAGGTCCATCGAGATCGAACCATGGTCGAGTTGGCGGACGAGTTCCCCCCGTACGGCTGGGCGGACAATAAAGGGTACGGCGCCCCCCAGCATCGTCGGGCGCTCTTTGAGTTGGGGCCATGTTGCTATCACCGCGTGACGTGGAAGTTAAACGTTCCCGGCGAACTTGACGTCGGGCAAAAACCCTCGGAGCCGACATTCTCCAACGAGGATCTTTAGTACCGCCAACTAACGCCGGTGGCTCCTCGACCACACCATCAAGAGGCCGATGATCACCAGTCCCACCACGACGTAGGGCGTGGGTGCGGAATGAGATGCCGCGATCATCGGACGATGCTAGTGCCCGTCGGCTTGACCTGACATGTTCGCGGCTCATCGACGACGGGGCCCGACCAACGTGTTGGAGTAGCCGCTCGAACAGACACTGTTTCGAAGAACAGCTAGGCCTCTTCCGAGGCGTCGTTGACCCAGTGACGATTGGCCCCGTAAGACTATGATCAGTCGGTCATGTCCGAACTGCTCTCAGTAAGCAATCTGAAGGTGCAATTTAGATCTCGGGACACAGTAGCGACCGCCGTTGACGATATGTCACTCGTTGTCAACAAGGGTGAGTGCGTTGGACTCGTCGGCGAATCGGGGTGCGGGAAGACAACAACGGGTCTCGCCATCATGCGCCTCCTGCCCGGTACCGGAAAAATCGTCGGGGGCAATGTGGTGCTCGACGGCGTGGATCTCGCGAGCTTGAGCGAGAAGGAGATGCAGCGTCAACGCGGCCGCAGTATCGCCCTCGTTCCTCAAGATCCCATGAGTTCGCTCAATCCCACCACCAAGATCGGCCGCCAGATTGGCGAAGGCATGAGAATCCACTTCGGAGTGGGCGAAGAAGAGGCGCGTAAGCGAGCGCTGGAGGTGCTTGAGATGGTCGAGATGCCTCGACCTTCTGAGCGTCTGGACCAGTACCCCTTCGAACTCTCCGGCGGACTGCGACAGCGGGTCATCATCGCCATGGGCCTGGTGTGTAGTCCGACGCTACTCATCGCCGACGAACCGACCACCGCGCTGGACGTCACCATTCAGGCTCAGATTCTCGACATTCTCGATAACTTGCGAAAAGACCTGGGCATGGCCATGCTGCTCATAACCCACGACATGGGAGTCATCGCCGGTCGTGCCGACCGCGTGGTCGTCATGTACGCGGGCAAAAAGGCCGAAGAGGCATCGACGTTTGATCTTTTTAATTCGATGCGCCACCCCTACACGCAAGCGCTGCTGGCCTCCATGCCCAATCTGGAGAACACGACCAAGCATCGTTTGGCCTCGATCGCGGGCATGCCACCGGCTCTCACCAAAGAGATCGTCGCCTGCCGATTCGCGCCGCGCTGCGCCTACGCCACCGACCAGTGTCGAAGCGAGGACCCGCCGATGACCCTGGAAGGTGGGCACGCCTTCGCGTGTTTTCATCCCACCGACGGACCCCTGCCGGTGGTGCTGGTCGCCGCGTCACCCGCCACGTCGGTTACGTCGGCCGCCACGTCGGGCGTCACCAAGACCGAACTCGTGCGCGCCGTTGGTCTGGTCAAGGAGTTCGAGGTGAAGGGCGGACTCATTCGCCACAAAGTGGGAGCAATCCACGCCGTCTCCAACGTCAGCTTCTCCCTCACCGAAGGTGAGACCTTCGGGTTGGTGGGAGAGTCGGGTTGCGGAAAGACGACGATCGGTCGCATGCTGGTGGGCCTCGAGCCTCTCACGTCCGGCGAGATATTTTTTGACAACAAGCTCGTGTCGGCCCGCGGTCACAAGCCGTCGAGGGCCGATCGTCGTGATCGTCAGATGATGTTCCAAGATCCGTACTCGTCACTCGATCCGCGCATGAAAGTGGCGCAGATCATTGGGGAGCCGCTCGCCGTGCAGGGTGACGGTGACAAGGTGCAACAGAGAGATCGGGTGTACGAACTTCTCGCCTCGGTAGGTTTGGACCGTGGTGCGGCTGACCGGTACCCTCACGAGTTTTCGGGCGGCCAGCGCCAACGGATTGGATTCGCCCGGGCGCTAGCTCTCAACCCACGACTGATTGTCGCTGACGAGCCGGTCTCGGCTCTCGACGTCTCCGTTCAGGCCCAAATCTTGAACCTCATGAAGGAGCTTCAGCGCGAGCATCGACTCTCCTACGTGATGGTCAGCCACGATCTGGCCGTGATTTACTACATGGCCGATACCATCGCCGTAATGTACCTCGGCAAGATCGTCGAGTTGGGCGACGCGGAGTCGGTCTTTCGCTCGCCGGCGCACCCGTACACCCAGGGCCTGCTCGACGCCGTACCGGTGCCCGACCCGGCCCGCGCTCGACAGCGTCGCGGATTCCAGGTGCACGGGGAGTTGCCCTCGGCGCTGCATCCACCTTCGGGGTGCCGCTTTCGCACTCGTTGCCCTAAAGCGCAAGAACTCTGCAGCGTGGAAGAACCGCTCTTGCGTAGTTTCGCCGCGACCCAAGAGGCGGCTTGCCACTTTCCACTGAAAACGCCCGTGACGGTGGGCTCGAAAATCTAGTTCACCGAGGCGGCGTCTCTCAACAGAGTCGCCTCGCTGCTCCGCCCACAGACCTTGTTGACACTTCCTTCAGCCTGAATCGAACCCCTCGTGCTGTGGGGCTGTTCCCCACTGCACGAGGACGCAACATGTACGCCGCAGCACCACTCACACTAAGTGGTCGTCGTCACACACCTGAGTCGCGTCAATAACCCGTCTGGGCAGAACACCTAGCGCTCGAGAAGACGGACCTCAAAGGCGTCGCGTAACGCCTCTCCCACGTAGGTAATGGCCACGATGACCAGTACGAACATCAGGGCCGTCGGGTAGATCTCCCACCAGAAGCCGTTCGACTGCTGAACGGATCCCGCCTGCATCATGGTGCCCCAATCGGTTTGGGGAGCCTGGATGCCCAGGCCGAGGAAACCGAGGGTTGAGAGGAACAAGATCGCGTCGGCAACGGAAAAGGTCGCCACGGTGACGATGTTGCTCATTGAGTTGGGAAAGACGTGGCGCCAGATGATGTGCCACTTGGTCCCGCCCATGGCGGTGGCGGCCTCGGAGTACTCCAGTTTCTTGATCAACAGCGCGTCGCCTCTGATGATGCGCCCATTCGCGAACCAGCCCGTGGCGCCGATGATCGCGATCAGAAAGACCGTTGAACGCTGGAAGACCGAAATAAGAGTGATGAGGAGGAAGAGCAGCGGGATCGACAAGAAAGCGTCGAGCAATCGCATCATCAACGTGTCGACTATTCCGCCCAGAAAACCCGAGACCATTCCGTAGATGGTGCCCACCACGATGGTGATGAGTCCGGCCAGCATTCCTAGGCTGAGCGAGTACTCGCCACCGAACATGATGCGACCGAGTTCGTCGTAGCCCGAACTGTCCGTGCCCAGCCAATGCTTGAGCGACGGTGCAGCGTTGAAGGCCACGTTGAGGGCCGTGGCTTGATTCGTCTGATTGGTGTGATAGAGGAGCGGACCGACATAGCAGAACAGCACGACCACGATGAGAAAGAGCACGGAGGTCACCGCGAGTTTGTTGTGAACGAAGATGCGCGTGCGTTGTCTCCACATCGCCACGACTTCATCACTGCGTTCGGTGCTGGCGAGATTCTCCGTCACCAGGCTGTGGAGTTCTGAGGGTGGTGGCTCGTTGATCATCGAGAACCCTGGATCCGGATTCGAGGGTTCACGATACCGAGGGCCACGTCGGCCATCAGGTTCCCGAGGAGCGTCAAGATAGCCACGAGCAGGGTGACGCCGAGCACCGTCGGTACGTCAGAGATGGTGGCGGCGTTGACGACCTGAACACCCAGTCCGCTGTAGTTGAACACGGCTTCAATGACGACCGCGCCACCCAAGAGTCCCGGGAAGTAGAGCCCGAGGATGATCACGATCGGGCCGAGGGCGTTACGAAAGGCGTGGTGAATAAGCATCCGCGGTCGACTGCAGCCTTTGGCAATAGCGCTACGCACGTAGTCCTGCACCAGAACCTCGAGGACCGCGCTTCGCATGAAGCGACTAAGGAACGCGATGCTGAGGAGCGTGAGGGTCAGCACGGGAAGGATAAAGCCCAGGGGATCGGTGAACATGGCCCACGGCGCCACGCCGTTCGGGGGAGAGGTGGGTAAGTGGGGCCAACCAAAGCTGAAGAACTGCAGCATCAAGATTCCCAGCAGAAAGGCGGGAATGCCGTAGAGGACGAACGCCGTGCCGGTCGCCACGTAGTCGACCGTGGTGTTGCGCTTGGAGGCCTGGTAGATGCCCAGGGGGAGGGCGATCAACACGGTCAAGACGAGTGAGGAGAGCGCCAGCCAGAGGGTGCGTGGTACGTAGATCGAAATGATGGCCCACACCGAAAGGTTCTGTTTGTACGAATGACCGAGGTTGAAGTGGATGAAGACCTGGTCAATGTACTCCCAGAATCGAACGAAGTAGGGGCGAAACATCCCGTGTTGCACGCCCCAGAGGTGCACCGTGTGCGGATTGGCGTGCGTTCCCAGTACCGCGTAGGCCGGAGCCAAAATTCCCCCCACTTCAAAGTAGGGAAGGGAGAAAGTAATGAGCATCACTAGCAGGAGCACGATGAAAGACTGACCGAGCCGCCGCAGAATGTAGCTGAACATCGGCAGAGTTTACACAGTGCTTTTCGGGGCCGCCGGGCCGATAATCACGCGACAACGCACGACTACACGCGCGTCTTTCCCCCATGACGAACGGCCCTCGCAAGGCGGGGGCCGTTCGTCATGGGGCCTAGGCCCTAGCGGTGGAGCTAATTACCAGTGGTAATACTCCGGCGTAAACGTCTGCAGCGGGTTCGGTGAAAAGCCGATCTTGCTCTTCAGGGTGTTGATGACCTCACCAATACCGCCCGCAACAAAGTCGTTGGTGGTATTGGGCTGGTACATGTCGGGAAGCACGTTCGCCGCGATGTTGGCGAAGTTACCCAGGCTGGCCGTACCGAAGTCGGTCTGATTCGTTGCCGCGTTTATCTGCGCGTTGTTGAAGTTGCCGATGTTAAAGCTCGCCCCTGGCGTGAACAACGTCTCGCCCGACGGGTAGTACTCCGGGGAGTAGATCCATCCCGCACCCCAGTAGCAGATGCTCCATTTACCTGAGTTGGCCGAGCACTCCGAGATGACCGTGTTAAAAGGTGCCGAGGAGACCTTCATCGATACACCAATGGACTTCCACTCAGAGACCTCGGCGTCAACCTGCAGCGCCGTCACCGGAGCCCCCGAGTCATACAGGAAGCTCAGGTCCAGTTTCTCGCCGCGGGTGATGCCCGTGCCGCAGTTCGTAGCCCCGGTGCCGGGACTCGCGCACTCCAGAGTTCCGCCCGACATTTTCCAGCCGTGATCCTTGAGCAAACTCGAGGCCTTGGAGGGATTGTAGGGATACGGGTTGACGTTCGACACACCCGAGTCAATCGACGCCGGGGTGACGGGTGGTAGTGGGTTGATCTGCACGAAGCCGTAGCCCTTGAAAACCTTCTTGATGATCCCGGGCTGGTTGATACTGTCCTGCAGCGCCTGGCGGATATAGAGCTGATTGAGCAGCGGCGCCTGGGGGTTCAACTTGTTGAAGTTGTAGGCGGAGTAGTCAACCGACCACGGCGACGCCACTTTGATGGTGTACTTGTTGGCGATGGGGCCCCAGTTGGCGCCGGGCTTGGAGGGCGTCCCGTTAGCGGTCAGCACCGTGTTATCCACGTAGCCAATGTCGAGCGTGCCAGCGCGCAGCGCGTTCTGCTCGGCGGTGGTGGACGCGAAGGCCTCTTCCTTCACCTGTGCCACCTGGGCCTTCTGGGGGCCGGAGTATTTGGTGTTGGGCACCAACGTCAAGTTGCCCAAGTTGTCGAAGGCCGTCAGCTTCCACGGTCCACTGTCGCCACTCTGCCACATGGTGTCGGTAAAGGTCGAGGTGTTCGATGACTGCTTGTTGAGGTACTTGTAGACCGCCGCGCAGGCCGCGTTAGTGGACTTGGCGTCATACGCGCCGGACGCGCAGGTGGACGGCTTTCCCGGAGCGGTGATGTCCCAACTGTTCGGCATCGGGGTGAGTTCGGCCAGGTAGTTATAGAGAATCCAGTACGGATTGACCGACGTCGTGTAGTTGATCGTGACGGTATTACCCGATCCACTGGCGCTCTTCACCATGTTGGGGATTCCGTACTTTCCGTTAAAGCCGCAGTAGTCCGTGGGAACGGCCCGGTACATGTTCAAGAAGAACATGAGCGACTCCGCGTCGATGGTCTGGCCGTCGGCGAACTTCCAGCCCTTCAGGTTAATTGTTGACGTTTTGTTGTGGTTGCTCATGACGGGCATGTGGGCCAGAGAGAGGGTCGGCTGGACGGCCGCCGAGGCGCCCAGACCGAAGTAGTACAGCGGACGATAGAGCTGCTGATCAAAGCCGTCGATGTCGGCGACCGAGAAGGTGGCGCAGGTCATATAGGGGAAGATGTAGGTCGGCGTCGTGCCAATCTGCTCCGCGAAGGTGATCGTGCCCGTTGGTTTGCTTACAGCCCCGGCTCCCCCCGCGGACAGTCCGATCAGACTAAGTGAGATTGCCGCCGCCGCCGATGCGATGGTTAACAGACCCCGCACCCTGTGTTTGAATTGCATATGGATAATGCCTCCCTCGTACCATTTCTGATCACGCCCAGTTACCACATCCGTCAAGGTGACTGAGCGCAACTGTATCGGCACTACTGGAGCGAAACAAGTAAGGCGTGCGGTGCTCGTCGACCTCGAAGGCGCGAAGTGGGCGACCGTAAATTACCGGTGATTAGCGCACTTTAGGAGTGCACGTCGTCTCTATGACGAATTCTCACGACTGGCCCGGATCCAATAGAAATGGTCGAAACAACGTCGTGGAGACCCAAACAACTCCGTCAGAGCGCGCCGAGGCCGCCCCGGGTGATCACACGCGCATGTACTCCGGGAGGAAGTTTCTGAGTGGGTTGGCCGAGAAGCCGAGAGAACTCACGAGACGTCGATTGATCTCGACGAGGTTCTCCAGGTTGGGCATGTAGAGCACTGGTACCTGGTCGGCCGCGTACTGCTCAAAGGCGCTGAGCGAGGTTTTACCCTGAGTGTCGGCGACGATCAAGGCATTCATCTGTGCGTTGTTGTAGCCGCCCCAGTTGGAGCTCGCCCCCGAGAGGAGCGTCTGGTCACCCGAGGGGTAGAAGTTCGGGTCGTAGGTCCAACTCTCTCCCGACCAACAGATGGACCAGGGGGTTCCACTTCCGACGGTGCAGGAGGAGGCCAAGTTATTGAAGGTGTTGGCGCTCGCGGTGGCGTCGATGCCGATGGCGGCCCAGTCCGCGACCAGCGCGTTCACCGAGAGGTCGATCGAAGGACTGCCCGTCGCGTACATGATGCTGAAACTGAGTTGCGTCCCGGCCGCCACGTTGGCGCCGCACCCGCTGGCCGTCGTGCCGGGACTGCTACAAGTCATCACGCCATTCACTTCACTCCATCCGTGCGAGGTCAACAGTGCCTTCGCCGCGGCGTAGTTAAAGGCGTAGGGATTGGTGGGAGGTTTGGCGATCGTCGGCGGTGCTCCCAGGGGTAGAGGGCTGAAAGCGGGCACGCCGTAGTTATCGTCGGCGCTTCGTACCACGCTCGTCTGGTTGAAGGACTCCTCCAACGCTTGGCGAAAGTACAGCTGATTAAAGACGGCCGACAAGGGATTGGATGCGGAGTAGTTCATCTGCGCGAAGTCAAAACCGTAGGGTGTCACGACGGACAGTCGGTAGTGAGCGTTGAGGGACCCGAGGTTCGCGCCGGCCTTTCCGGGGCTCGGTGCGGGCGAGGTGAGATCCGAGGGGTCCACGTAGCCGAGATCGAGCTTGCCGGCCTGGAGGTCAGCGAGCTCGGTGGCTTCGGAGCCGTAGGCGATCTCTTTGACGTAGCGAACTTGGGCGTGCTGGGGGCCAGAGTAGGCGCGATTCGGCTGGAAGGTGGCGTCGCCGGCGCTGTCGAAACTGGTGAGACGCCACGGACCATCGACGCCACCCTGCCAAAAACCCGCGGCGAAGGTGTTGGTGGCGACGGCGAGTTTGTCGAGGTAGGCCTCGACCGCTTTGCACGAGGCCGTGGTGGAGGCCGCACCGTAGGCACCCGAGGCACACGATCCCTTCGCGTGCGCCGCGGTCACGTCCCAACTCGTGGGAAGGGGCGTGATCTCCGAGAGATAGTTGTAGAGAAGCCAATTGGGATTGACGGACACCTTCATGTGGATGACCACGCGAAGGCCCGAGCCGCTCACCCCCGCTACTTGGTCGGGTATCCCGACACCCGGCGTGTACCCGCCGTACCCGGTGGGATCGGCCTCGTAGAGATTCAAAAAGAACATGACGGACTCGGCGTTGACGATCTGACCGTCAGCGAATCGCCACCCCTTGAGATTGAGAATGATCGTTTTGTTGTTGTTCGTGAGAACGGGAGTCTCCGCGAGCGAGAGGGAGGGCACGTAGGCCGAAGTTGAACCTAGCCCAAAAAAGTAGAGGGGACGAAACATCAACTGTTGAAACTGATTAATGTTCGACGCCGAAAAGGCCTGGTAGCCCGTGTAGGGGAAGATCCAGTCCGGCGCCGCACCGGGCGCCTCGGCGTAGGTAATCGTTCCGCTCGGTTGAGACGCCGCGCTGGCGCTGACCCCGACTAAGCCGAGGACCAGAGCGCTCGCGGTGGCCACGAGAATGGCAAATCTCAACTTCAGGTGAAACTTCATGGTTAGGTGCCTGCCAGTAACTACCGAACGGATAGGGGCGAGATGCCAAATCACAGTTGCGTGGTTAGTTCCACTGTACTGGAGGCCTTTCGTTTTTTGGGTCACGACCGTGAGATCGTCGCCGTGGCGCCCATCGCCCTAGCCCTACGTTGAAGTGAGCGCCCACGCGAGAGCAGCGGCGCCGTTCGCTTCGGCGAACGAGAAACCCGACGCCAGAAGACTCTGGGGCGCCACTCGTTGGCTCGCGAGAATCAACTCGTTGGCCATCTCGAAACCCAACGTGACGCGTAGCGCGGCGGCGGGAACGGCGAAGACAGCCGGTCGATGCAGCGCGGCCGCGAGATCGCGCGTAAAGGCGCGATTGGTGAGGGGCGTCGGAGCGACCAGGTTGACGGGACCGTCGAGACGGTGATCGATGACCCAGAGGATTGCCGCCACTTCGTCACGTAACGAGATCGGACTTAGCCACTGGCGGCCCGAGCCGAGGCGGCCGCCGACGCCAGCGCGAAAGAGTGGCAACTGCTGTCGTAAGGCGCCCCCGCGACCACTCAGGACGACCCCACTTCGTAGGCGCGCCACCGTGGTACCCGTGCCCCGAAGTTCGAGAGCGGCGCTCTCCCACGCGTCACACACATCGGCCAGGAATCCTTCGCCGCGCGTGGACGTTTCGTCGAGTTGTTCGTCGCCTCGCGATCCGTACCACCCAACGGCGGACGCGTTGGCGAGGAAACCCACGCCATCGGCAGACTCCTTGGCAACCGACGCGAGGAGAGTCGTGGCCGACACCCGGGACGACAAGATCTCGGACTTTCGCGTCGCGTTCCAGCGACGATCGCCGATCCCCGCGCCCGCCAGGTTGACGATCGCGTCGAAGCCTCCGGCGCGGCGCAGGTCGTCGTGATCGAGAAGCGCGCGTGAGGGATCCCAGCGCACCACATCGTCGGTGGTGACGCGCGAGGTGGGTCGAATAAAAGTCACGACCGAGTCGTCACGTTCGCGAAGCGCGGCGACGAGCGAGGAGCCAATAAGACCCGAGGCGCCCGTTACGCCGACGCGCACAGGCTCTCCCAGCGCTGTCGGATGAGCGCCGCCAGTTGAGTGGAGTTCTTCAAGTGCGCCGCGTGATCGGCCTCTGTGATCTCCAGGGTCTCAATGGCGGGATTGAGTAAGGCCAGCTCCGCGGAGAGTGTGCGGTAGTACGGGGTGTCTCCGTAGACGTAGGTGAAGGGCACGCGGAAGGTTCTCAGGTCGCAGGGGACGACGCGTTGGCGCACCGCCGTGAGGTCGCTCAGAAGTGCCGGGCCGTCGAGTCGGCGTGACTCGCGCTGCGCTTCGCTGAGCCGTTCCCATGCGCGATCGGACATGACGCGACGAAAAAATCCTTCCGCCTCCATCCGAGGATCGTCGCTCAGCGGCGCACGAGATCTCTCGCGGGGTAGGACCCAGGCCATTGGGGATTCGTAGTTCACCACCAGACGTACCTCAGAGCTCTGGCGGGCGGCCGCGCCCAAGGTGACCACGCCACCGAAACTGTGGCCGAAGAGGAGGACGTCTTGGCGGAGCGCTTCGCGCTCGATCAGGACTTGGAGATCTTCAATGTGGTGCTCAAGATCGACGGGGGCGAGGTCACGCGATCCCTGGTATCCCCGTCGGTCGTAGGTGATGACGTCGAATCCGTTGAGTCGACGAGCCAGGCGGGCGAACGAGCCACCCCGGTCGAGGGCTCCGTGGACGCAGATCACGCTGGCCAGAGGATCGTCGAGACGACGCTCGGCGACGGCCAGTCCGTTGACGGGAGAGTTAACGAGGAAGTGCGGGCGAGGCGACGTCGTCGACGAGGGGGGCACCAAGAGAACCTACCGGCCCACAGCCCGTGTCGTTAACCGAATTGTGCGCTTCGGGCCCTAGGCTGGAGTGGTGACTACAGCCCCCGAAACATCGTCGCCCCCCGTCGCGAAGGGGTCGTTTGGTCCGAACGCCTGGCTCGTTGACGACCTCTATGACCGCTATCTGGCCGATCCCACGTCCGTGGCGGAGAGTTGGCGAGAGTTCTTCGCGGACTATCAGCGCTCGACAATTCCCACGGTCGCGTCGGCCGCGCCGAGCCCCGTGGCACCCGTAACGGCGGCGCCCGCGCTAGCCATCGACACTGAAGCGACGCCGCTGCGTGGAGCGGCCGCGCGCATCGTCACCAATATGAAGGCCAGCCTGTCGGTTCCTACGGCGACCAGCGTTCGAACGGTCGCCGCTCGCCTCTTGGAGATCAATCGAGCCGCGCTCAACGAATCGTTGGCCCGTTCCAGTGGAGCGAAGGTCTCTTTTACCCACCTCATCGCTTTCGCGCTCGTCAAAGGGTTAGGGGAGATTCCCGCACTCAACGCCACCTTCGTTGACGCCGTGGACGACAAGGGCACGCCCGGCGTGCGCCGACACGAACACGTCGGTCTGGGCTTAGCGGTCGACGTCACGAAGAAGGACGGGACGCACAATCTGTTGGTGCCCGTGATTCGCGAAGCCGACACGTTGGACTTTCGTTCGTTCCTCTTGGCGTACGAAGATTTGGTCCGCAAAGTACACGCCGGCACCTTTGGGGCTGACGACCTGGCGGGGGCGACGGTGTCGATCACTAATCCCGGCACCCTCGGCACCATCCAATCGGTGCCTCGACTCATGCCCGGACAGGGGGCCATCTTCGGGGTGGGTGCTTTGACCTGGCCGGCCGGCTTCGAAGCGGCCGACCCTCGGGCCTTGGCCGATCTCGGCGTCGGCAAAGTCCTCACTCTCACCTCCACCTACGATCACCGCATTATTCAAGGGGCGGAGTCCGGGCTCTTCTTGAAGTACGTGTCGGAGTCACTCTCGGGTGGGCACGATTTCTACGACGAGATCTTTGCGTCCCTGGGGATTCCCTACGAGCCAGCGCGTTGGGCCAGCGACTCGAACCCCTCGACGAACGAGGCGGAGTCCGAGAGGATCTTGAAGCAGATCCGCGTGCAAGAGCTCATCAACATGTATCGGGTTCGCGGTCACTTGAACGCCCATCTCGATCCGCTCAGCAGTGAGCCGCCGCCGCTGCACGCCGAACTGGACTTGGCGTCGTACGGGCTGACCATCTGGGACCTGCAGCGGACCTTTGTGGTTGACGGCTTGGCCGGACTGCGCGAGGCGACGTTGGAAAAGATCTTGGCCATCCTGCGTGACGCCTACTGTCGCACCACGGGCATCGAGTACGGCCACATCATGGACCCGGCTCAGAAGCGCTGGATCCAAGAACGAGTGGAGGGCGTGAATTCCTCGACCGGTCTGGACGAACAGCGACGCATTCTGAACGGGTTGAGTGAAGCGGAGTTGTTCGAAAAGTTCTTGCACACTCGCTACGTCGGTCAAAAGCGATTCGGCCTTGAGGGAGCGGAGTCCACCATCGTGGCCCTCCAGACGGTGCTCGACGAAGCGGCGGACCGGGGAGTCAAAGAAGCGGTGATCGGCATGGCTCACCGCGGACGGCTGAACGTTCTCGCCAACATCGTGGGCAAGTCCTACAGCGACATCTTCTCCGAGTTCGAGGGCAATCTCGACCCCGAAAGCGTGCAAGGCAGCGGTGACGTCAAGTACCACAAGGGTGCGCGTGGCGTCTTTAAGAACCCGCGCGGCGTCACCATTGAGGTGTCGATGGCCTCGAACCCCTCGCACCTTGAGGCCGTGAGCCCGGTGGTCGAAGGAATCGTCCGCGCCAAGCAGGACCTCGTGATTCGCCCGAGCGACGGCACCGACCTCGACCCACCCTTCGTCGGGCACCCGTACCTGGCCGTCTTGATCCACGGCGACGCCGCCTTCGCGGGTCAAGGCGTGGTGGCAGAGACGTTGAACCTCTCGCAGCTCTCGGGATACCGAGTCGGCGGGGCCGTGCACATCGTGGTGAACAATCAGGTCGGGTTCACCACGGCCCCGGAATCGGCGCGTTCGAGTTTCTATCCCACCGACGTGGCCAAGATGATCCAGGCCCCTATCTTTCACGTGAACGGCGACGACCCCGAGGCCTGCGCTCGGGCGGCTCGTCTGGCCTTTGAGTACCGCGAGGCGTTCCAGCGCGACGTGGTGCTGGACATTGTCTGTTATCGCCGTTTCGGTCACAACGAAGGGGACGACCCCAGTTACACCCAGCCCCAGATGTACAAGATCATCGACCAGATGCGCTCGGTGCGAAAGATCTACACCGAGACCTTGGTGCGCCGCGGCGACATCTCGCTCGACGAGGCCGAGGCCGCGCTCAACGAGTTCAACGCCCGCCTCCAGAGCGTGTTGGATGAAGTTCGGACCGTTCCCGTGCCGACGTTGAGTGGCGTTCCCGTCGCGGACACCCCGAAGGATCTCCCGGCCCCCGAAACGGGCGTGGACCGTGACACCTTACTCAGCGTCGCGCGCGCGGCGCTGAGTGCCCCCGACGGGTTCACGGTCCATCCCAAGTTGGAGCGCCAGTTCGCCCAACGACTGGCCTTGCTGGAGTCCGGGGAGGTCGATTGGGCCTTTGGCGAGGCTCTGGCGATTGGTTCGCTCGTTCTCACGGGCTCCAACGTCCGCCTGACGGGACAGGACACGCGACGCGGGACGTTCTCTCATCGCCACGCGGCCCTGATCGACTACGACAACGGCGCGCAGTACGTGCCCCTGGCCGGTATGGGCGCGCCCGGGTTCTTCACGGTGCGCGACTCCTTCTTGTCGGAGTACGCCGCGCTGGGTTTTGAGTACGGCTACTCGGTGGAGGCGCAGAACACCTTGGTCGCCTGGGAGGCGCAGTTCGGGGACTTCGCCAACGGAGCGGAGATCATCATCGACAACTTCCTCGTAGCGGCCGAAGACAAGTGGGGCCAGCACGCTTCACTGGTCATGTTGTTGCCGCACGGGTACGAGGGTCAAGGTCCGGAGCACTCCAGTGGCCGCATTGAGCGGTTCCTGTCTCTGAGCGCGCGTAACAACATTCGCGTAGCCGAGCCCACCACCGCGGCGCAGTATTTCCACCTTCTGCGCAGCCAGGTTCTGCGGGAGCACCCGACACCGCTCATCGTCTTCACGCCGAAGTCGATGCTGCGGGCCGTGGCGACGCGTTCGCCTCTTGAGGAGCTCGAGCACGGCTCGTTCCTAACCGTCCTCGACGACCACGTCGACGATCCGGCGGCGGTCACCCGGGTGGTGTTGGCGTCGGGCAAGGTGGCGCACGAGGCGCTAGCGCGTCGTCACGAGATCGACGCCGATCACGTCGCGGTGGTGCGAGTCGAGCAGCTCTATCCCTGGCCGGCCGCGGAGATCGAACGAGTCTTAGCCAACTACCCCCAACTCGCCGACGTCGTGTGGCTCCAGGAAGAGCCCGAGAACATGGGAGCGTGGCCCTTCGTTCATCTTCAGATGCACGATCGCCTGCGCCACCTCCAGGTGTCCCACGTGGCCCGCGCCGAGTCGGCCAGTCCGGCCACCGGCAGCGGCTTGGTACACGGTGCGGAACAGGCAGACCTGTTGGTACGAGCGGTCGGATGAGTCCCGCCAAGGGCCCGCGACTTCGCGTCGTGGTGGACGGCTCCAACCTCGCCACCGAAGGGCGATCAACGCCGAGCCTGACCCAGCTCGACGAAGCGGTCAGCAGCTTTGGCGAGGAGAATCCAGGGGCCGAGATCATCGTCGTGGCCGACGCGACTTTCGAGCATCGCGCCGCCGCGAGCGAGCGCGCCATCTTCAACGACGCCGTCTTGGCCGGGGAAATCGTGACGCCCCCCGCTGGCGCGGTCGGTCGGGGCGACGCCTTCATTTTGAAAATTGCTGACCGTATTGATGGTGTCGTCTTAAGCAACGACTCCTTCCAGGAGTTTCAAGATGAGTATCCGTGGCTCTTCGACGTCGGTCGACTCATTGGCGGTAAGCCCGTGCGGGGGGTGGGATGGGTCTTCACCCCCCGACTGCCGGTGCGCAACGTCAAGGTGACGCGAACGGTCAAGAAGCTCGCGGTGACGCTGCCCAGCGGAGCTAAGCCCACCATCGGGACGACCCTGACGCCACTGAAGGCCGTCAAGAAGGCGCCAGCGACGAAAAAAGCTGCCGCGAAAGCCGAGTTGGCGACGGAGAAGACCCCGAGCAGGGTGGCGACCAAAGCGACCAAGAAGTCGCTGAAGGTGACGGACGCGGCCAAGAAGTCGCCCGTGAAAAAAGCGACGACGGCGACAGCGCGCAAAGCGGTGAAAAGAGCAACGAAGGCGGCGCTGAGCGAACCCGCACCCGTCGTCGCGCCAGTCGACGTGCCGGCCGTCGCGCTACGACGAGGCCGTCACCCCGTGAACCCCGAGTCGGACTTCGCTCTCTTCATGAGTACCTATCGCGTGGGCTCGCGCGTGCCGGGCGAGGTCACCGCCTTCACCTCCCACGGAGCCGTGATCAAGGTACGCCTGAAGGGCGAGAAAGAAGTTGAGTGTTACGCCCCGACTGCGTCACTGGGCACGCCGCCACCGGCGCGCGCGCGCGACGTACTGAAGCGCGGCGACCAGCGCAACTTTCGACTGGTGACCGTTGACAGCGAACGGCGAATCGCGGAGCTCGCTCTGTTGTGAGTGAACTCTCGCTCGACCCGATCGACTGGCTGCCCCATCGGCCGCCTTTCTTGTTGATTGACACCCTGGTGAGTATCGAACCGGGGGTTCGCGCGAGTGGACGATGGACGTTGCGCGGTGACGAGTGGTTCTTTCCCGGACACTTTCCCGGGCGGCCCACCACGCCGGGGGTATTACTACTAGAGGCCATCGCCCAGTGTGGCGCGGTCGCCGTGCTGAGCGATCCGCGCTACGTTGGCCGCCTTCCGCTCTTTGGTGGCGTCGAGAACGCTCGTTTCCGCCGACAGGTACTGCCCGGAGACACAGTGGACCTGGAGTGCGAGATGACCAAGTTATCGGCTCGTGGAGGAAAGGGACGGGGGAGTGCCACAGTCGACGGCGTCCTCGCCGCGCAGACCGAACTGTTTTTCATCCTCGCCGACGCTCCGTGAAAGTCGCCACCTGGAACGTCAACTCGCTCACCGCGCGCTGGCCCCGGGTCTCAGCGTGGCTGGACGAGACGAGCCCCGACGTGGCGCTGCTACAAGAGACCAAGCAGACCGACGAGAAATTCCCCTTTGCCGACTTGAAGGAACTGGGATACGAGTCCGCGCACTACGGTGAGGGCCGCTGGAACGGCGTGGCCATTCTCTCCAAGGTGGGCCTGGAGAACGTCACGCGAGGTTTCGGCGACGGAGACCTCGAAGCGCGCGTCATCGGAGCTCAGTGCGGCGGCCTGCAGGTGTACTCGTGTTACGTGCCCAACGGTCGAGCGCTCGACAGCGATCACTATCAGTACAAGCTGCGTTGGCTGGCCTCGCTGGCGCGCACACTGGCCGCTCGTGAACCGGGCGAGCACCTGGTGGTCGGCGGTGACTTCAACGTTGCGCCCCGTGATCTTGACGTCTACGACCCGAGTCTCTTCGTGGGCATGACGCACGCCAGTGAACCGGAGCGAGAGGCGCTACGCGTTCTTGAGTCCGGCGGACTCGTCGATCTCACTCGACGACTGCATCCCGACGAGACGATCTACTCGTGGTGGGACTATCGCAACGGCGCGTTCCATCGGGGCTGGGGGCTGCGTATCGACTTACTCCTCGTCGATCAGGCGTTGGCCGAGCTTGCCACCGAGAGCTACGTCGATCGAGACGCTCGAAAGGGTGTCAAACCTTCCGACCACGCCCCGGTGGTGGGCGTCTTCTCCCTTTAGCGAAGGCCTGTGGGCAGTTCACACACGTCGCGCGGGATAGGACGAGCGACGATCACGGTGTCACGGCGGGACAACCAACATGTCCGGCCGCAATCCCTGCTATGCGGTCGTCTGCGTCTCTCGGGGGACCGACCAAATATCCGTAGATCGACGCGCTACCGGAAATATCCCAGGATCCGCCCTGGCGGGCCGAGACTCGGAGGTCGGCGCCGTACAGCTTCCGAGCGGTGGCAACGGTGTCACCAACTCGAAGACCCTTGCTTGTTTCAAATTCGTTCAGCGGCTTCGCCGAATACCCAGTGTTGTAACCGACCAACCTTCCGTTGAAGAAGAACACCTGCATGTGGGGCCACGTGGCATCGACGTCGACTCCGCAACGCGTGTCGTTGGGCAGCGGCACTGGCCCGTCCACTCTGCCAAAGAGCGTTTCCAGTTTGGCTAGAGCGCCCGACTCGGTGCTTCCGAACTTGGTTGAGTCCAAGCCCCATCCATACAGGACGATGGGCGAATGAGCGATTTCCGCTAATCCAAGACTTGACTGACCACCACAAAGCACTGCTCCAATCGCGATGCTACCGAGCAGCTTCGAGAACATGGCCATCTCCTCAGACCTCGTGCAAATACGATTATTCCACTTGCAACTGCTTTCGGAGTCAGCTGACGGAAGGCTCTTCGGAGATCTGTGGAGGATGAAAGTAGGCTCCTAATCACTTCGAGGAACGGATTCGCCAGTCGGAGAATGTTACGATCGGCTGCCCATTTCGAGGTAGCGATTAACAGCGAACCAGAGGTGGTCCTACGTCGACGGGGACGAGTTGCTCTCGACCCGCTCCACGCTTTCAGCGAGAGAGGCCCGAATCGCGGCCAGGCGAGCCCTTCGGGCGTCGCCGCGCAACGGTGCGTTGCGCGCTTCGATGCCGCCCACCACGCTCTCAATCGGTCCGAGAAATCGCGAGGGAGAGCGATCGGGGTAGCGCGGATCGTTCCGTCCACGGCTCCACGTAATGAGCAGCGACTGCTCCGCACGACTGAGCGCCACGTAGGCCAGGCGCTGCTCCTCGGCCAACTCTTCGGCGGACCTCGCGTTGTAGTTCGGCAACTGACCTTCGGCCCACCCGATGACGGCCACGTGCTGGAACTCCAGGCCTTTGGCCCGGTGAATGGTGGAGAGCGCGACGGCGTCGTGTTCGACGTCGTCGTGTCGGCCCCGCACGTCACTCACCATGAGGTCCGAGGCGGGGGAGTGTTCGGAACCGCGTCGTTCGTGTGGCACGCCCGCCGCCTCGAGATAGGTGGCCACCACTTCGAGCTGCGCGTTGGTGCGCGCCAGAACGGCCATCTCTCGCCACGGACTACCGGGTTGGTGTTTGGCCGCCAACCACGTGGCCACGTGCTCGGCCTCTTCCTCGTCGGTGTTGTAGGAGCGAACGAGTGGCAACTCCCCTTCGTCCTGGGCGGGGACGATGCCGCGCGCGCCCTCTTCGAGCAGGGTGTTAGCCACGGCGATGATGTTCGCGGTCGAGCGATGGTTTCTCGTGAGATCAAGAACCACCGTGTCGGGCCACGTCGACACGAGGTCGTTGATGAGCGAGGGATTGGCCCCGTTGAATCCGTAGATAGACTGGTTCGGGTCGCCCACGCAAAAGAGATCGGGGTCGTCACCGGCCATCTGGCGCAGCAACATGAACTGCAACGGGTTCATGTCTTGGGTCTCGTCCACGTAGAGCGAACGGTTGCGGTAGCGAAATGACGCGAGGACGTCGGGTTCGTCGCGCAACAGAGTGATGGCTTCACCGAGCAGGAGATCGAAATCCAATTGGCCGCGGCTCTTACAGAGTCCCACGTAACGATCGAGCACGTCGGCCAGTTGCGCGGGGGACAGCGGCGCCTCGCGACGCAGTCGCCGGGCGTTCTTCGCGTACTGCGCGCCGTTGAAGCCCTGACTGAGGGCCCAACCAATCTCCTGCTCGAGTCGGGGAAACTGCCAGTCCTCTAACTTCAACTCGCCACTCTCGCGAAGTTGTTTGGCCAGAGCGCCCAGCAGCTTCTTGCGATTGGGTTCGAGGGTGAGCGGGCGCAGATGGTGGTCCTCGCGATACTGCGTGACGAGATTGAGAGCCGCGCGGTGGAAGGTCCCGGCTCGAACATCGCGGATCCCCGCGCGAAAGAGTCGTTTACGAAGCTCATCGCCGGCCTTACGGGTGAAGGTCATGGCTAAGACCTGATCGGCCGCGATCTCGTCGTCGGCCACGCGACGTTGTATGCGCAAGGTGAGGACGTGAGTCTTGCCCGAGCCCGCGGTGGCGCGCACCAGGAGTCGGCGCGCGGGGGACATGACCGCTTCGCGCTGTTCGGGGGTCAACCCGACCAGCAGTTGGTGGGAGAAAGTCGTCTCGTCGCTCATCGTGCTTAGAACGCTACCGGGAGGGCGTGACCTGGTTTTCGTCGTGGCGAGGGCCTCGGTAACCTGACGTACGTGCTTCGTACCTACGGTGACGTCAACCTCTTCGGTGAGTCCTTCGGCGACGGTACGACTCGCGTTCTCTGGCTCCACGGCTGGGCCCGACGCGGTGAGGACTTCACCCGGGCCGCCACCTCCCTCGCTCACCAGGGCGTCGCCTCAGTGGCCCTGGACCTTCCCGGCTTCGGGGCCTCGCCGGTGCCCGGTTCTGCGGGGGGAGCGCGTCGCTACGCCGAGCTGATCCTTCCGGCGGCGCGCCAGTTGGCCCAGGAGGGGCCTCTGGTCCTCGTCGGACACTCCTTCGGCGGCACCGTGGCGACGGTCCTGGCTAGTCGGCATCCCGAGCTGGTCGCGTCGCTCGTCCTCACCGGTGCGCCACTACTGCGAACGCCGTCGCAGTCACGCTCTCCGTTGCGCTATCGAGCGACGCGTCGCCTCCACGCCCGCGGTCTTGTGAGTGACGAGCGTCTCGAAAAGGCCCGTCAGCGCTACGGCTCGAGTGACTATCGCCGGGCGCAGGGAATGATGCGCGAGGTCTTAGTGGCGAGCGTGAACGAAAGCTACGAGACGGAACTGTCTTCGTTGGAGTTGCCGGTGACGTTGCTTTGGGGAGAGAACGACTACGAGGTTCGCCCGGACGTGGCGAGGCGTGCGGGGACCCTGCTGCGCCGTCCCCCCACGCTGGTGGTGGTTTCGGGGGTGGGTCATCTCCTGCCCCTCGAGGCGCCCGAGGAGTTGACCAACGCCGTGGTGAAGGCCCTCGCTCAGTGAACGTCGCCGGCGCGGCGGTCCTGGCTGCACTACTTTTCCTCGCGTACGGCGCGCAGATGCTCCGGTGGCTGCGCGTCCTGCAGCGAGAACACTACGAACCTCACGCGCTATTTCGCTTTCTCGGTCGTTGGGTGTCGCCGCAGTCTCCCGGCGCCAGGTCGCCCTGGCGCGCTCGTCCCCGACGCCCCGTGACCTTGAGTCAACTCCTGATCGTCGCGATGCTGGTCGCGGCGGTCTTTCGGGCCCCGTACGTCTGGGTCGTGCTCTGTGGGCTCTACGGGCTCTTCACGCCCTGGGGACTCAGCGTGCGCGGTCGCACCAGCGCCCTCCAGTGGACGAGACGGCTACGCACGGTGGCGGGGGTGGCCTTGGTGATCTCAGTCGCGCTCAGTGTTCTCGGGGCTCTGAGCTCACTCCCGTACCTCGGAGCGGTCATCGCCGTCATCGCCGTGCCGCCGGTGTTGGACCTCTCGACCCGTCTCCTCGGGCCGTGGGAGCGACGCCACGCACATACGTTCGTCGCTCAAGCGCAACGACGCCTGGCCCAGGTGGCCCCGCGCGTGGTGGCCATCACCGGGTCCTACGGCAAGACGTCGACCAAGAACCATCTGGCGGCGTTGCTCAGCGCGGACTTCGCGGTGGTGGCCTCCCCGCGAAGTTTCAACAATCGCGCGGGACTCTCTCGAGCCATCAACGAACACTTGGCCGACGGTACCCAGATCTTCATCGCGGAGATGGGGACGTACGGACCGGGCGAGATTCGAGAGCTCACCTCGTGGTGCGTGCCCGAGGTGGCCGTGGTCACCGCGATCGGTCCGGTGCATTTGGAGCGAATGAAAACTCTCGACACCGTCGACGCCGCGAAGCGAGAGATTACTGAACGAGCGTCAGTCGTGGTGTTGAACGTGGACGATCCCCGATTAGCGGCGTGGGTGGCCCCCCTTCGCGAGGAAGGTAAGCGAGTACTCAGCGCTAGTTCGCGTCGCGACGACGTGGACGTGCGCGTGGCCCTTGAAGCTCATCGCTGGAGTATCTACGCGTACGGTGTCAACCTCGGGTCGCTCGACGAGATCATCGGGGTCCAACCCACCAATCTGGCCTGCGCCCTGGCGGTGGCCCTCGACCTCGGTGTCGCGCCTTCGTCGGTACTCTCTCGTCTCGGTGGCGTGAGCGCCGTCGCCAATCGATTGAATGTGGCCCGCGCCGACTCGGGCGTACTGGTCATCGACGATACGTTTAACGCCAACCCCACGAGCGCCGTCGCCGCGCTCGGCGTGTTGTCGTCGCTCGACCTCACGGGGCGCCTCGTCGTGGTGACCCCCGGTCTGGTCGAACTCGGCGAGGACCAGTACTCAGAAAATCTTCGACTCGCCCAGCGCGTGGCCGCGCTGGGCGCCGAGCTCGTCGTGGTCGGTCGCACGAACGTCGCGGCCCTCGTGGCCGGGTATCACGCCACCCCCACTCGTTTTGACACGCGCGACCAAGCGGTGACCTGGGTACGCCAGTCGCTCGTGCCCGGCGACGGGGTGTTGTATCTCAACGATCTGCCCGACCACTACCCTTGAGGTCTTAATGATGACTTTGCGGGGTGTCGAGTGACCATCGGTGTGCTCTTCGGTGGTCCCACGCCGGAGCACGATATCTCCATCCTCACCGGCCTTCAGGCGCTGCGTGAACTGAGCCTCACCTCGCGCGACGTGCGCGGCCTCTACTGGACGAAGACCGGCGCTTTCGTCTCGGTCGACTCGGACGTCGAGGCGTCGGCGTTCGTGGAGGGGGTCCCCAAAGGCGCGGGGGAGTTGACCCTTCGAGTAGGGGAGAGTGGTGGCTTTTACTCCGTCGGCGCCCGGCTGGGTCGTGATCGTCCTTTGGACCTCGAGGTGATTGTGCTCGCCACGCACGGAGGCCCCGGCGAAGACGGCACGCTGCAGGGCACCCTCGACCTCGCCGGGCTCAACTACACCGGTCCCAGCGTGGCCGGCGCAGCCCTGGGCATGGACAAGTGGTCCTTCGGGGCCTTGATGGTCCAAGCCGGAGTGCCGTCACTGCCGCGCTGGCTGCTCAGCGCCGAGACGACGTCCCTTCCCATCGACGGTCCGTTCATCTTGAAGCCGCGCTACGGCGGTTCGTCCATTGGCATCGACGTGGTGCCCGACCTAGCGACGGCCCGGGCCCGACTGACGTCGAACCCACACTTCGCCAACGGCTGTGTGGTCGAACCCTTTCGTGACGACCTCACCGACGTGCAGATCGCCATTCGCACCTACCCGACGCTCGACCTCTCGGCCATTGAACGACCGCTGCGGCGTTCTCCCGGCGCCGAGATTCTCAACTACCGCGACAAGTACGTGGCCGGTGAGGGGATGGTCGCCGCCCCGCGTGAGTTGCCGGCCGTTCTTCCCGGTACTCAGAGCGATGACGTGCGCCGCTACGCGAGCGCGGTGGCCTCGCTCTGCGCCGTGCGCGGAGTCGCGCGACTCGATTTTCTGGCCAACGATGACGAGCTGTACGTCAACGAGATCAACACGATCCCCGGATCGTTGGCCAAATATCTGTTCGTGGACCCACCGCTGGCCTTCGCGACGTTACTGCGAGACCTGCTGAGTGAAGCGCGCGAACGACCAGCTCATCGCTACAGCGCCGCGGGGGCCGACGGCTCGGTGCTGCGCAGCGCCGGGTCCATCGCCGCCAAACTCGCGTAGACGCGGCACCCGACTGATGGCCTCGCGCAGAGCGTCGCTAAAGGGATCGATCAAGAGCCCCTGTTGGAGGGACCAGAAGGCCAACTCGTACTTCCTTCGTTGAAGGGCGTCGTGGTGTAGAGCGAGCGCGGCCCACTCTCCGTCTCGCGCGAGTCGCGCCCCGTGGCCTTCGGCCAAAAACCACTCAAAACCTCGCAGGGTACTGGCCAGGGGTTCACCCTTAAGAAGGAGAAGGGCTTGGTGGGCGAGCGTCGAGGCGTCGCACACGGGTAGTTGGCGAGCCCGAGCGACCAGGGTGGAAAAGAGTTCGACGTCGCTGGAGAGTCCGTGAGTGACGTAGAGCCCCGAGGAGGACACCGGATGAAGGCGTGGACCGAGCGCGTCGACGCCCAGGCTTCGGCGCACGGCGCTGGCGGTGTTAGCCAGGGTACGAAGTGAGGCGTCGACGTCGGCGTGGGTCAACACTCGCGTGCGCAGCCGTTCGCCGGTGACCGGTTCATGGCGGTGTCCCACCGAATCGCAAACGCGCCTCACGTTTGGCCCTTCCAGACGTCCATCTAGGTGACGATCGTGAGACACAACTTCAACCTGACTTCGCAGCGCCTCGTCCCGATCGCGTCCCACGTTTGGAACTGCCATTCTCCTTTGAAGTGGCTGCGTGAGCTCGCCTAAAGCGTCTTCTTGACCCCGGCGTTACGGGCCTTCCGGTTGGAGATGAAACTTACTCAGAATCGTCGAAGCGCGTACAATAGGTACTTGATAATGGCAGAAATAGACGTTATAATGTCAGAACAATACATATAGTGGCGAGGAGACAAAGTGAGTATTTACGGGTTTTGGAACAATAAAGGCGGCACTGGCAAGACAAGTCTCTGTTTCCAGGCGGTCTGCTTGTATGCACATCAACACCCCAACGAACGCGTGCTCGCGATAGACGTTTGTCCCCAAGCGAATCTTTCCGAAATGTTTCTCGGGGGTCTTACAAATAACGGAAGTCAGAATCTCTTGGCACGACAGGGAATGCCAGCCCGCGCCACGATCGGTGGTTACTTTCAGACACGCTTGCCGTCTCCATACACCCCACCGACGATTGCCCACGGAGATTTCATAACACGTGCCCACGATTTCAATCCCTTGATCCCGCCCAATGTCGATCTAGTCTGCGGGGATCCGCTATTGGAATTGCAGGCAAACGCGATTTCAACTTTGGCAAATACGCAGTTGCCCGGAACAGACGCGTGGGTTGCCATCATTGATTGGCTCTCGGATTTTCTTATGGGAGTGCGCGACGATTATGGTGCCATTTTCGTCGACGCGAACCCGAGTTTCTCGATATATACACAGATTGCTCTCGCAAGTGTCGAGCGTCTTGTGCTTCCAGTCATGGCTGATGACTCTTCTCGAAGGGCAATCCAAAACGCATTTTCTCTCGTTTTTGGTTTGAATCTACCGTCGCCAATATATTCAACCTACGCTTTTGCTACGAGGTTGACGGCAACCGGACGCCGCTTGCCTCAGGTGCACTTGATCGCGAAGAATCGTTTGACTCAATACATGGGTCCAGCCTCGGCGTACAACGCGGTGCTGAGTTCGATCCACAATGATGTACGGACGCTTCTCACTGCTCACCCTGAGATGTTTACCTTCAACGAGTTGGATGAAGGCTTCGTCGATATTCGAGATTTTCAGACTACCGGGGTCGTAGCTTTTGCCAGGGGTTGCCCCTTTTATAGATTGACTTCAGGAAGGTTAGAACTGATGGGTCAACGAGTCCAGGTGAAAGAGGAATACCGACAAAACTGCATAGCGGAAATGGAAACACTGGTAGCCAAACTCTGAAAGACTTGTCGTTTTCGTTCGGTCCGTTTGCATAAATGCACGTCTTGGCCCGAGAATGCGCGAAAGTTCCGATATGTGTTTTGGATCGGACTATTTCCGAAACGGAAAAGGTGTGGTTGGAATTGTTACGTTGGTTATCTCATACCGACCAGCCAAAAGCGCGTCTCGACAGCCGTTGATCCACTCTTGCCTGTTATCTCGGGGATGGCTGCCAACGATGGAATTGTTCGGAGAGTATTCACCGTTGATGGTTTGGTACTCCTTGGCGCAATAGTCGGTCTCGCTCGATTGCTGAAGGATGACCTTGGCCGAATTCGCCAAGTAACTGGCTGTGACTTGGAACCATCCATCGTTATAGGACTCTGAACGACCGTCGCCACGATGTAGCGGAAAGACTTGCGAAGCGATTATTAACAGAATGAGACAGTAGAGAAGTCTCTTCCTCGCCGTCTCGGTCAAGGCAGGAACTTTGACGTCGATACCTTTAGACCTCGTTGCCGCCTTGCTCCACGGAAGGTAGATGACTAATGCCAGCAGCCCAATCCACAGCCAAGACCAATGCAGGAGACGGTCTTGCGTAAAACGATAGATAACGGTAGCGAGAACTAAGACCCCGATCACGATTAACGCTCGTCGCACCGCCAAAGTATTGCAGAAGGCTGTTCGACATCCCTCTCGAGTAGTAACACGGGTCCGATACGGTGCGACCATGTCGTCCTTGGTCTACCTAAGATTGTGGCTTAGAGTCAGACGATGGACTTGCCGCAGTCTGAGGCCGACGCGCTCATGGGAACACCAAAGAATTTTGTGTCATTCGTTGACATGAATTTGGCCCCAGGAAGCGACTTTCAGCGTGATTTGCAATCCGCTGACGGATCGGAAGAGTTCATACTCGACGTGCGAACAAACGCTTTCAAGTTGACCAAATATAGGTACCAGAATCGAGCGAGAAAGGTACTTATCTTGGCGCGGCTTTGTATCGATGGCCCGGCGCATACGAATCCAGACGGCGTTTCTGTGGGCAACACGCATCTTCATACGTACATTGAAGGTTTTGGCGATAAGTACGCCAAAGACCTCGATCCAGCGATCTTCACAGATCCGACGAATAGAATTGAATCCCTTCGTGCGTTCTGCACTGTTTGCAATATTCATCCGTTACCCACCGTCGTCGACATACGATCGCTCTCAATTCCATGACCCAAGATGAGGAACTTAAATCACTTGTCGACTCGTACGTTGCTTGGTTGAGACGAGGTATATCCGCCGCCGGAATTACGGATGACGTGATGGAGCTATCAACGCCCTTCATGGATCGGCATAATGATCACCTTCAAATTTATGCGAAGCGAGCCGGAGATACTTATACGTTGAGCGACGAGGGTGAGACAGTTTCAGATCTCTCCAGCAGCGGCGTTGATGTCAATCAACCTCGAAGGCGAGCGACGATCGAGGAACTTGCACGCGGCTTCGGCGTGAACATCGAACGCGGGCGTCTCTTTGTCACTGCAGGCCCGGGAAATCTTGGCCAAAAGACGCACGCATTGATCCAAGCCATGCTCGCTGTAAATGACCTCTATGTGCTGGCGCGTTCGCGAGTTGCCTCATACTTTCGGGAAGACGTAGAAGAATATCTGCTTGAGAACTCCGTCCGCTTTTCGAAGAGAGTCAAGTTGGCGGGTAAAAGCGGCTTTGACCATTCGATTGACTTTCTAATTCCAGCATCGAGCCAAGCGCCAGAACGCATCCTGCAAGCGGTTTCGACTCCAACGAAGTGGATGGTCACGCAGGTTCTGTGGTCGATAAACGATACGAGAGAGGCACGCTCAGATAACGTAACGGCGTTCGCTCTACTCAATGACCAGTCGACCCCCGTACATCCCGAGATTCTCGAAGCATTCTCGAATTACGACGTAAAAGCGCTGACCTGGGCGGATCGAGCGGGGTTGATCGGCGAACTGGCTGCGTAATCGAGAAAGGGAATTAGTAGGGCTCCCAACGAAGGCCGTCGTTATTGCGGCAGACGATCTTTTTGCCATCTCCGGCGATTCCTCGCACTCCCCGATCTGAATGGCGACAAAATTCGCCGGGCTCGTAGCAACGCCCGCTGTTGGTCAAAGGGCGACACGAATGAGCGGCGGCGGCAGCCGGCACAGACGACGAGACTTCGCCAAGTAGCGATACAGCGCCGACCAGAATCGTCGCCCCAACCACTCGCGCTGAGATCGATAGCCGTCTTCTCATTGGCGCAAGATATCACTTTGACGAGAAGGGCGTTCACGTGGCCAGAGACCAGAAGGGTTGGCTGCGTGTCGCAGGGTTTTGCTAGAACCCCTCAATGGGTCGAATTCGCAAAATTGTGGCCGGAGCGCAAACTGGAGTCAGTCGCGCAGCGCTGGATTTTGCCGTTCAGCACCGTTTCCCTTACAGCGGGTACGTCCCCCAAGGTGGCCGAACCGATGACTTTCCCCACCCGCCGGGCCTGCTCGCCGTGTACGGCGATCTGCGCGAGCACCTTTCAGTCGAAGATCGCCCTTCGATAGAGGCCAACATACGATGTTCGGACGCGACGGCGATACTCGGAGTCCGTCGAGGCCACCCCGGCCTCGACGTGGATTTTGCACTGGCCGTGCTTCAGAAACAACGACGTCCTCAATTCAGGTGTGAGACCGGAAGCACTGCGGCTGCGATTCAGGGGGAACGCTTACGCGTCACGGAGTTCTTGGACACGTTTAATTCAGATATTGCACTAAACGTAATCGGCCCAAATGAAAGGAACTCGCCCGGAATATACAACTTTGCCCATGAGTGGTTGAGTCTTATGGTCGTCGGGCTCTTGGCGTGATGAACGCGCGGTCGCTACAAACGCTGCCGCAAAACTGAGTCGCGACGGATACGACGCTTACCCGCGTGTCGTAATTGCACCGCACGTCACGCATTGGACACGCGTCTTAGGTGCGAGCAAACCGCCCGCCATCTTGCCGCCCACCGAGCGCTTAGCTTTGAATGACGAGCCACCACACGCAGTGCAAGCCAGCACACCTGCTGCGTTAGTCGCTTTGCCTGCCCGAGCGCGATAGCCACGTTTCGGACCATGCTTTGGGCAAAAGGACGTACCGTTTACCCGCGCCTCGTTACACGTCGGTATCGCGCAAGCCAGGGGTGTTGCTTCCATTTCTCTCACTCCTTCGATGTTGCTCGCAGGATCAGCAATCAACCAACTTAACGTCGGACGCTTTGACGTACGGAGCGTCGCCGCTGTCAACACCAATATCTTGGTACAGGGTCTTCGACTGGCCAGCGGCCACCGTGTTGGTGCCCGTTGAGTTAACCCGAATGTTTACTTCGTCGCCGAACTGGTCGTACACGGTCGTATTCATAACGCACGAAACCGAACCGGACGCTTTGCCCGAATTCGTGAAGGTCATGTAAACCCTGACAGTGTTCCCGTCGAGAGAGAGGACTCGTGCGGCCCGCACGCTGATATCAGCTCCGCCGCCGCCCTTTGAGCCACCCGCGGCGACGGCTATCACTATGACGACTATCACGGCCAGTAACCAGAACCGCTTTTTCTTGTACCAGGCGCGCCCGGCCCTCCCTTGGGATGTGGTCGCCGCGACTTCGTCGGTCATAGTGTCCTCATCAGCAAATTTTAGCATAATGCTACGTATTTGCTGTCGATGTTTCAAGTTCATCGAAGTCGGCTGGAGGAGTGAAATGGGGCAAACGAGGGTTTGAGCAGAGTCAGCAACTAGGTAGTCGAGTTAGGGCATATCGCGTGGCCCTCAAATTGAGTCAGGAGGATCTAGGCGACCGTTCGGGGCTTCACCGAACCTACATTGGTCATCTGGAGAGGGGAGAGGTCAACCCCTCGCTTTTGAACATCTTGAAGGTCGCCGCCGCTCTCAACATCGACGCGGGCGACTTGTTGACGGGCCTAGCTCAGAGTCTCGGTGATCCTCGAAACGTATGACGTGTCGAGCTAGTTGGTCGTGATCATCTACTCATGATGCGTGATCGCCGACGCGTTTACTAGTTACTTCGAGCTGCAGTTAGCTCGGTCGAGGGCCTAATTCGGCGAATAGATTTTGCGACGTGGCGCGCTGCGTGATACGGTCTAGCGAGAAGTATGAGATAGCACCCCGCTACCGGGTTCCGCCACTCCTCGTTTGAAGACGGGCTTGTGGGTCAGGCATGTGAAGTTGATGTAGTCGACTTTGCAAGGCAGGTGCTCCAGATAAATGGAGCCCAAATGACCACGAGTAAAATTAAAGTCCCGACAATTGAAGTCCGCTGGACGCCGACGTATATTCCGCCAAGCCAAAATAATGTGCTTCTACACGTACTATTCGGCGACGATACTGAGATTTGTCAAGATCGGGATCGCAGTGGGGAGATGGTCGAATGACGACCTCCTCTCTCGACCCAAGTCTTTCCGCTGAGTTCTTGAAGTTCTTATATGGCGATCAACAGGGATGGGCTTGTCTTGCCGTCAAAGGCAAGGTTGACCATTGGCGACAGGAGTTCTACCACTGGCCCGACCAGCAAGCATCATTGCTTGACGCAGCAATGCGTCGCGCCCCTACGGCGGACGTCTACGTCGGAATGCTCCTGTGCACTGAACGCAAGCGCGGAAAGACAACGGCACTCCCGGGATGCGTCCTTTGGTGCGACGTTGACCACTGGTTGACGGTTGACCAAGAGATGTTTCTTCAATCGCACGATTCCTGGATCATTGAATCTGGAACCCCAGGCCATGCACACGTCTACCTCCGGTGTCGTGAACTACTGGAACCTACTGAGTTGGAGGATCTGAATCGAGGCCTCGCGCAACTCTTAGATGGCGACGCGAAATGGAGCTCCGATACCGTATTGCGGCTAGCGGGTGTCAATGGCCAATTTCTAGTCCCCGCTGGTGGCCACGAAAAGTCCCCACCCCTCAGGCGTGATTCACTTCTTTTT
>JAOBWI010000006.1 GCA_025463285.1 Acidimicrobiaceae bacterium
GGAACTTCTCCTTCGGCGACTACTTCAAAGAGGGCGCCATCTCCTTCGCCTGGCAACTCATCACCGAGGGCTTCGGGATGGACCCCGATCGCCTGTGGGTGACGGTCCACGTCTCTGACGACGAGGCCGCCGACTTGTGGCGCGATCTCATCGGGATTCGCCCCGAACGGATTCAGCGACTGGACGAGGACAACTTCTGGACAATGGGTGACGTGGGACCGTGCGGACCGAGTTCGGAGATCTTTTTCGACAAGGGAGCGAAGTTCGGCGCTGAGGGCGGGCCGGCCTTCGGGGGCGATGACCGTTTCGTCGAGTTTTGGAACCTGGTCTTCACGCAGTACGAACGTGCGGCGGGCGGGACCCTCACGGAGCTGCCCAAGAAGAACATCGACACCGGCGCTGGATTCGACCGGACGCTGGCCATCGTGAACGGGGTGGACTCGGTCTTCGCGACCGACTTCTTCGCTCCGCTCATTGAAACGGCGTCCCGGGTTCTCGCCACCCCCTACGGGCAGAACCAGGCGACCGACATCGCCATTCGACGAATTGCCGACCACGGTCGCGCCATGACCATGCTCGTTTCGGACGGCGTTCTGCCCTCTAACGAGGGACGCGGGTACGTTTTGCGTCGCATCATTCGCCGGGCCGTGTTGGCGGCTCGTCGTGCGGGCTCGGAGCGCTCATTGACCGCAGCGTTAGTGGACGCCACCATCGAGAAGATGGGTGGCGCCTATCCGGCTCTCGTCAACGATCGCGACCTCATCATTGAGGTGTTGGAGCGAGAAGAGGCCGGTTTCGCTCGTACCCTGAAAACCGGTCTGTCGTTACTGGAAGAAGAGCAGCGACGGGTTCTTTCGAGTGGCTCGACAGTATTTCCGGGCGACGTCGCCTTCAAACTTCACGACACCCACGGCTTTCCCATCGAGCTCACCGACGAGATCGTCGGTGAATCCGGATTGGTCGTAGAGCGCGTTGCCTTCGACGCCGCCATGGAGCAACAGCGCGAACGAGCCCGAGCCAGCGCCAAAACCTTGCGGGTGGCTGACGACGCGCAGTACCGGGAGTTGATCGACAAAAACGGGGCCACCGAGTTCGTCGGTCGTGACGTCTCGCGCTACAGCATCGAAACCACGGTGGTGGGCGTGCTGGCTGGCGAAGACGGCGAGAGTGAGCTCTTTCTCGACACCACCCCCTTCTACGCCGAGTCGGGCGGGCAGGTCGGTGACAGGGGCACCGTCGTGACCGAGACCGGTCGCTTCGAGGTGCGCGACACCCACAACGTGGCCGGTGCTCTGCACGCCCACCGTGGCGTGCTCAGCGGTGAGATGCTGCCCGGACAGATCGCCGTCGCCACCATCGAACCAGAACGGCGCGAAGCCACGCGCCGTAATCACACGGCCACCCACCTGTTGCACGCCGGACTGCGCAGCGTGCTCGGCGATCACGTGCGCCAGCAGGGCTCCTACGTCGGACCCGATCGCCTGCGCTTCGACTTCTCTCACGGCGCCGGGCTTCGCGAGGAAGAGACCAAGGAGATCCTGACGATGGCGAACACCGACGTCATTCTCAACGAGCACGTCGACACCATCCAAACCTCCAAGTCCGAAGCGGAGACCATGGGGGCCGTGGCCTTCTTCGGTGACAAGTACGGTGATCGGGTGCGTGTCGTGCGAGCGGGCCGCCACAGCCTCGAGTTCTGCGGCGGCACCCACGTCGATCGCCTAGGCGACATCGGACAGATTCAAGTGGTGAGCGAGTCCTCGATCGGCGCCAATACTCGTCGCCTTGAGGCGGTGAGCGGGCTCGGAGCCCAACGTCGAAGCTTCGAGATGGATCAGTCGCTCAACGCCGTGGCCACGATTCTCAAAACCTCCGTGGATGACGTGGTGCCCGCGCTCGAGCGACTCTTCGAGCGACAGCGTGACGTGGAGAGAGAGATCGCCTCGCTGCGCCAAGCGCAACTGACCCAATTCGCCAACGAACTGGACGCCGCCAGTACCACAGACGTGGTGGTGGCGCGCGTGGACGGGTACGGGGGCGAACAGTTGCGCACACTGGCCCAAGAACTCCAACACCGCGGACGGCGGGTCGTGGTGGTGGTGGGCGAGAGCGACGACAAAGTGTCCTTGGCGGTAGCGACCGACGGTTCACTCGACGCCGCGAGCACCGTGAAGACCCTCGCGGCTCACGTGGGCGGCGGCGGCGGCGGGTCCTCGCGACTGGCCCTGGCGGGGGGGCGCGACGCGAGGGGCATTGACGCCGTGTTGATCGCGGCCAAGGCCCTCTGAGCTAGATGCCGCGACTACTTGGTCTTGATCCCGGGGCGGTGCGTTGCGGCGTGGCCGTGACCGACTCCGCCGCCTCGATGGCCTTTCCCCGGGCCGCTCTTAAAAACGACGCGTCCTTTCTCGCCCTGCTGGGCGCCCTGGTCGAGGAGGCGGGTGTGACCACCATTGTGGTGGGACGCCCCGTTGCGCTCTCTGGCAATGAGACGTCGAGCACGCTGCACGCCGACGCACTCTTCGCGGCGATCGTCGACGCCTTTCCCCAGACGAACGTCGTGCAGTGGGATGAGCGCCTCACGACCTTTGAGGCCCAGCGCTCTCTTCTCCAAGCGGGCGTTCGGGCGAAGGATCAGCGAGAACATCTCGATAGTGCGGCGGCGGTCATCATGCTGCAAAACTACGTAGATGGCCTCCATGTGGACTAGACCACTGGGCCGCGTAGTCCTCGGGGTCTTGGCCCTGATCGTGATAGCGGTGGTGTGGTTTCTCCTCCAGGTCGATCCGATCTTCGCGGGCAAGGGTCGCGAAGTAGTTATCTCTGTTCAACCGGGTGAGTCGTTCTCCTCGATCCTGGGCGAACTCCACGACAAGGGGGTTATCGCCTCGCCGTTCGCCTTTCGCCTAGAAAGCGTCGTGCTCGGCTCGCCGGACGCGCGAGCGGGCACGTACGAACTGAGGAAAGGATCGTCCTTCGCTACGGTGCGCTCGGTGTTGTCCCACGTGCCCAACGTGTTTGTCGTTGAGCCCGGTTTGACGCTGCACGAGGTAGCGGTCAAGTTGATTGGCGTGAAGAGTTTGTCCTTCGCCAATCAGTTCGCCGCGGACGCCACGGCCTCGAAAGTGTCCAGTCCCTACGCCAAAGGTGCCTCCCTCGAGGGGCTCATCGCCAGCGGAAACTACCTCATCACGCCCTCGACGACGCCGAGCGGCCTTGCTCAGACCATGGTTGCTCGGTTCGACAAAGAGGCCACAACTTTGGGTCTGACCCCGTCCACCACGGTGAACGGACTGGACGCCTATCAGTTGATTATTGCCGCTTCGATCGATGAGAAGGAGGGCTACTACCCTGAAAATATGCCCCAAGTCGCTCGCGTGATTTTTAATCGCTTGGCGCTGGGCGGCCCCTTGCAGATGGACTCCACCGTGCTCTACTACTTCGGCCAAGACGGGGGGACGGTGACTCAAGCCATGCTCCAGACCCAGACTCCCTACAACACGTACCTCTATCCCGGGCTGACCCCGACGCCGATCTGCACGGTGTCGAAAGACTCTCTCAAGGCGGTTCTCCACGCGCCTTCGGGCTCGTGGCTCTACTTCACTCTGATCAATAAGGACGGCACGATGGCGTTCTCGACGACCTTCGCCCAGCAGTTGAAGAATGAAGCCATCGGCCAGAAGCACGGCATCAAATGAACTGGCGTCTCGGAGTCGTGGGTTCGCCCGTGGCTCACTCGCTGTCGCCTCAACTCCACCAAGCGGGACTTAGCCTGGCTGGCCGTAGCGGCACGTCCACCCGAGTGGAGTTGCCGCTCCAGCGCGCCGGTGAACTTGATGAACTGGTGAGACGCGACTTTGACGCTTTGTCGGTGACGAGTCCGCTGAAGCACGCCGCGTTTATGTTGTGCGACGAACTGAGTGACGTGGCTCGACGAACGGAGTCGGTGAACTCTCTACGGATGATCGACGACAAGGTGCACGGCGTCAGCACCGACGGCGACGGATTTATTCATGGTCTCGAGTTTGAGTTAGGCCCCGTGGTGGCCAACGCTCACGTCGTGGTCTTGGGCGCTGGCGGGGCCGCGAGCGCCATCGTGGATGCGCTGGTGCGCTACGGCGCCGCGAGCGTCGTGGTTCATGGGCGCACGGCGGCGAAAGTGGACGCACTAGTGCAGCGCTACTCGAACGTCCACGCCAGCTCCCTGGTCTACCGGCCGGTCGAACTGATCGTGAACACCGTGCCGGTGGCCGGGAGAAGCGTTGAGGCGGCGGTCCTTCAAGGGGTGCGCTCTGACACCGTGGCGATCGATATCACCTACGACCCGCGCTCCACCGAGTGGCGCGAGCGCTACAGCGACGCGGGGTGTCGCACCGCCAACGGGCTCGCCATGTTGGCCTTTCAGGCGGCTTTACAGATGCGGTGGTGGTGGGGCGTCGATATCGAGGGCGGCGATCTGCTGGAGGCTCTGTGAGCGACGCGCTGAGCGCCCTGACGATCAAGCTGCGCGCCAAAGATCGTCCGGACTACGGCCTGTTCGTCGGGCTCGTTGCCCTGGCCCTGACGGGCGTGCTCGTTAACTACAGCGCGTCGCGACAACAGCTCGTCAACCTCGGTGAGAATCCCCACTACTACTTGGAACGTCAAGGATTCTTCGTCCTCATCGGGCTGGTGCTGATGTTCATCATCTCGCGCCTGGACTATCGCCGCTTCGATATCGCCGCCACGCCTCTGTACGTCTTCGCCCTCCTCTCGCTAGCGGGGATCTTCGTGATTGGCAACTCGCGACTGGGCGGCCAGCGGTGGTACAGCTTCAAGGGGATTCAGGTTCAGCCCAGTGAGTTCGCGGTGTTGTTCCTAATTCTGGCCATCGCGACCTACTGCGCGCGCCGCACTGAGGGCCTCACCATGAAAGACGTGATACGTCTCCTCCTCATGGCCCTCGTGCCGCTGGCGCTCATCGTGAAGCAGCCCGACCTCGGGACGGCGGTGATCATCGTGTTGATCGTCTTCTCGATGATGGTGATCGCCGGGGTGCCACCACGGTTCATGACGCTGCTGGCGGTGGTGGGCTCCGTGGGTCTGGCGGCCGCCGTCTATCTCGACCTCTTGAAGAAGTACCAGGTCGACCGATTCACCTCGTTTCTCAATCAGAACTCGACGAACCCCGCCTTGGCCCGGCTGATCTACGAAGTAGGCAACGCCAAGAGCGCGATTGGCTCGGGCGGTATTCACGGAGCGGGCATGTTCCACGGATTGCAGACGACGCTCGGGTACGTGCCCGAGCAGCAGACCGACTTCATCTTCACGGCCATCGGCGAACAGTTCGGCTTCATCGGCTCGGCGCTCATCATCTGTCTGCTGGCCTTCGTGACCTACCGCATGTTCGTGATCGGACGACACGCCAAAGACACGATGGGTCAGCTTCTGTGCATCGGCGTCTTCATCTTCTTTGCCTTCAGCTCTTTTGAGAACATCGGCATGACCATGGGCATCATGCCGGTAACCGGCGTGCCGTTACCTCTCTTGAGTTATGGGGGGTCCGCGGCGATCGCCTTCTTGTTGGCCGGCGGGGTCGTTCTGTCCGTCTCACGACGAAGTGGGAACGAGGGTTGAACCGGTGAGTGACGACGTGCGGGGCATCGAGGAACCCGCGTTTGACGATCGCCTCCGAGCGCAAACTTCGCCCCGCGACGTACCGATGACCGAGGCCGAGGCCGAGACTGAGAGTGCTTCTAAGGAAACGCTCAACCCCTACGGGGAAGTGCCCTTTCGCGTCATGCACGTTGAGTCGGTGCTCTACGACCTGACGGACCCCTCGCCCCTGATCTACCTGTTAGAGGCCGAGTCCCCCTTTCGCTACCTGGTGGTGCCGATTGCCTTGCCCGAGGCGATTGCTCTGCAACACGCTCACAGCGCCATCGAGGGGCGCCGACCGGCCACTAGTGAGCTCATGACCACGATCCTGACACGCCTTCAGTGCGAGGTGATTGCCGCGCGCATCGTACGTTACGAGGGGGGAGTCTTCTACTCCGAGCTGGACCTCATGACGCCCAAGGGCCGCGAAGTCTTCGACTGTCGTACCAGCGACGCCCTCACCTTGGCCCTACGACAGAAAGTCAGCGCACCGATTCTCTGCTCCGAAGAGGTCTTAGAGAAGTACTACGCGTGAGGACGGCTAACGCGAGTTCGCCGCGCTGACTTCTTAGGGTTTCGAGTGAGCCAGCTGCACGAACACGACCTCGCCGCCATGGCGTTCCTGGTTGCCCTCGTCCGATATTCG
>JAOBWI010000036.1 GCA_025463285.1 Acidimicrobiaceae bacterium
CATCTCGACGTCGGCGAGCGTCTCGTGGCGGCTCTTAGGACGTGAGACCAACGTGGTCATTCCCGAGTACTTGGCCCGGGCGATCAGATCGACCGCACCCTGGTCAGTGACTTCGTCGGTCAAGAGCAGCCACATCGTGGAGCCACTGCCGTTGGCGCCAATGGGCCCGTGCAAAAGATCGGGCAGCGCGAAGGCCTCCGCTCGAATCCCCGAGACTTCACGAATCTTGAGCGCACACTCCTCGGCGGCGCTAAAGCCAAGACCCCGTCCCACGACGGTCAGTGCCTCGAGCGCCAAGCCGTCAAAGGCCGACGCGACGTGTTCAAGAGCCCACTCACTCGCCGTGGTGATCAACGAGGGCAGGTCCTTTTCGTGGGGAAGTACCTCACGCGGTCCGGCGAGGGCTTGCACGAACTGTGCGGCCGCTTGCATCGAGGCGAGCAGGGTCTTCGTGGCGGCCAGCGAGACCTCCTCGCCGACGAGAAGGGGAATGACGACGTCGGCTTGTTGCGCGAGGGGCGACAGCGCGTCGTTCGTGATGGCGATGGCCGGACGGCCTTGCGCGCGCGCCGCCGCCAAGACCGACACCACGTCGGGTGACTGCCCGGACTGTGAGATACCGATTACCAACGCGCCCGTGAGCTTCACCTGGAGGGGATCTGCGTAGAGCGACGGGGTGGCGAGGGCGCTGAGGATACCGAGTTCCTGGCCGAGCAAGTACTGCATGTACAGGGCCGCCGAGTCCGACGATCCTCGCGCCGCAATGACGAAGTGTGTCACGCTGTTGTTCACCAACGCGGCGGCGCGCTCGGCGGCCAGGCGACCCGCTTTCGCACGCTCGTTGAGCAGTTGACCCTGCGAAAGGAACTCGCCTTCGTATGCAGTGGCCACTGTCAATCCTTCGGTAAACGCGGATGGTCGCGAAAGTTGCAGTAAGCCTAACTTCGCGGTTTCACTTTTTCGACGACGCACGGCGTGACACTGTGTCCTTTTACGATGACACGTCTCGCTTCACGAGGTGGTGCGTCGCGTTCGTGAGTAACGACAAAATATCGAGTCTTGATGAGTACGGACGGCACCGCACCTCTCTATGCGCGGATTGGTTCTGCTACTCCTTGAGGGAGTGCGCGAGTGCGTCATCGTGCGCGAGACGCTCGTCGAAGAGTCGATAGGGATTGAGAAGCGACTTCGGGTCGAAGACGCGCTTGATCCCTCTCTCGAGATCCAGCACGGTCGGATCAGTGAGAGCCAAGTAGTGCTCTTGCTTGTCCCGGCCGATCCCGTGTTCGCCCGAAATCTGTCCGCCGAGTCCCAGTCCCACCACGAACAGCTCGCGCATGAGGACGTGGCGTTCGCCGTCGTCAGGCAAGTACACGGCCAGGTGAATATTGCCGTCCCCCACGTGCCCGCATCCCGTGATCGATGTGGCGTGGCGCGCCCCAATGCGCGCCACTTCTTCTAAGAACGAGGGTACGGCGGAACGGGGCACCACGATGTCGACGATCTCTTTAACGCCCGCGTCCTTCGACACCCAGAAGAGTCGCTCGCGGGCTTCAATGAGACGAGAAGCAGCGTGCTCGGGCAAGACGTAGACGTCTAACGCGCCCTCTGCTTCCAACAACGCCCCGAGGTCAACAATGTCGTTCTCCAACTGCTCGGGCGTTCGCGTTTCGAGGACCACGATCAAATAGGCCAGCGCTCGCTCGGCCACGGCCTTCTCTATTCCGAGCTCCAGCGAGGCGGCCGAGGTGACGGCGGACATCGTGCGCACGTCGAGGTACTCCAGCATCGAGGGCTGCAGTCCTGAAGCCACGAGCGTTGGCACCACCCGCGTGACCGAATCCAGTGAGGCGAAGGGAACGAGAATGGTAGCGGCGTTGGCCAGGGTCGGTGAGAGTTTCAAGGTGATCTCGGTCACCAACGCCAAAGTGCCTTCGCTACCGATGACTAACTGCGTGAGGTCATAGCCCGACGACGATTTGACGACCGGTCCGCCGGTGCGCACCACGGTGCCGTTGGCGAGCACGAGTTCAAGACCCAACACGTGCTGGCGGGTAACGCCGTGTCGCACCGCGCGCATTCCTCCGGCGTTGGTGTTCACGTTGCCGCCGATCGAGCCGGAGAGCTCGCCGGGATACACGGGATAGCGAAGACTGCTCGCAGAAAGGTGCGCGTTGAGTTCACGCAGGGTCAGACCAGGTTGCACCACCACCACGTGATCGTTCGTGTCGAGGCGCAGCACCTGATTCATTCGCTCGAAGCTGACAACGATGCCACCCGCCACCGGCGTCGCTCCGCCGGAGAGTCCCGTGCCGGAGCCCCGTGCGGTGATGGCTAGGTCGTGGACGTCGGCGATCTTGGCAATTGCGGCCACCTGTTCAGTGCTGGTGGGTCGAAGTACGGCAAAAGGTTCGACGTGAGTAACGTGAAGCGACTCGTCGTGAAGGTCGTCCGTGTTGTGGTCGGGATAGAACGTCGCGGCGTCGCCACCGACGAGGCCTATGAGTTCGTCACGGAGATCTGAAGTGGTCATCGCTTGGCACGTTACCGCCGTGTGGAGAACCCCTCACCCCACGTCACGCGTGACAGAGCCGTATGCCGTCGACCACCACATTTGGCCGGTGATGGCGCCGTGCGAAAACAAGTCATTAATGTCCGCGTCGCTCAAATGGTCGTCGACAATCTGCGGATCCTTAAAGCCAGTTACAGTTCAAATTAAGTAGATAGAGGACCACACATGTCAACGGACCGATCCAGCCTGACCTCGCAAGAACGAGAGAAGGCCTCGGTCTTTCACTCGTGGTCGGCCCAATCGACCCTGAATCCCATGATGGTGAAGAGCGCGCGGGGCGTCTACGTCACCGACGAAGACGGAAAGACGTACCTCGACTTTTCCTCCCAACTGGTCAATACCAACGTCGGGCATCAACACCCGCCCGTCGTGGCCGCCATCCAGGAGCAAGCGGGGATTCTCTGCACCATTGCCCCCCAACACGGCTACCAGTCGCGCTATCGCGCGGCCGAGTTGATACTTGATCACTCCTTCGACGGGGCGGCGAAGGTCTTCTTCACTAACGGCGGCACCGAGTCCGTGGAGCACGCCATTCGCATGGCCCGTCTGCACACCGGTCGACAGAAAGTGCTCTCGACCTACCGCAGTTACCACGGCGGCACCGCAACCTCGATCAATCTGACCGGTGACCCGCGTCGCTGGCCCAACGACAACGGGACGTCGGGTGTCGTCCACTTTTTTGGGCCCTTCCTCTATCGCAGCGTCTATCACTCGACTACCGAAGAAGAGGAGTGCGCGCGAGCCCTGGAGAACTTAGAGAACACCATTCTCTTTGAAGGACCCGCGGCCTTCGCCGCCATCATTCTCGAGACCATTCCCGGCACGGCGGGCATCATGGTGCCGCCGAAGGGATTCTTAAAGGGCGTGCGCGAACTGTGCGATCGCTACGGCATTGTCTATATCGCCGACGAAGTGATGTGTGGATTCGGTCGCACCGGCTCGTGGTTCGCCTACCACGACCAGGACATCAAACCCGATCTCGTCACCTTCGCCAAAGGCGTCAACTCGGGCTACGTGCCCTTGGGCGGCGTGGTGATAAACGAAGAGATCTCTGCCACCTTTAACGATCGCGTCTACCCCGGTGGACTGACCTACTCGGGCCACCCTCTCGCTTGCGCCGCCGCGGTGGCGACGATCGAAGCGATGGAGAACGAGGGAATCGTCGAGAACGCTCGGCGTATCGGTGACGAAGTGTTGCGACCGGGTCTCCGGCAGTTGGCGAGTAGGCACCAGATCATCGGCGACGTGCGCGGAACGGGCGTCTTCTTCGCGCTGGACCTCGTCACCGACCAGGTGACGAAGGTGCCCCTCGCGCCCTATGGCGGCTCGTCACACGCCATGAACGAAATTCTGACCGCCTGTCGCAGTGAGGGACTCTTGATCTTCAATAACTTCCATCGTCTTCACGTCGTGCCACCGTGCACCATCACCGAGGACGAGACGCGCGAGGGCCTGGCCCGACTCGACCGCGCCCTGGCGGTCGCCGACAAGTACTACGTCGGCGCGTAGGGCGACGGGCGTCAAGCGAAGTATCGCCACTCTGTCGGGCCAGGCAACCCGCACCATGCGACTCCTTCGAGCGTCAGCTCCCTGAAGTGACGTCCGCATCTGTGAGTGACGGTCAGCGCGTCGGAGAAGCGTCGTCGAGGAGCAGGTTTAGTAGCTCGGCCTGAGAGTGGACGCCGAACTTGTGAAAGATAGAGCTAAGGCTGTTTCGTACGGTGCTCTCACTCACGAACAGCGCCTCGGCAATTGTCGACACTCGTTGACCTCGGAGTAGTCGAATCAATACGTCCCACTGCCGAGAACTCAAGGTGCTGAGTTGAGGAAACCGTCGGGCGTCCGGAAAACTCCCAAGGCGCTCGAAGATGCCGCTCGCTTGGACCTCGCTCGCGATCTTCCACAGACTTTTCTCCAGATCGGCCACCCGGTCGTTGGTGGGAGCGGTGGCCAGTTCCGCCTCGGGAATCAGGATGAATCCGTAGTTGGACGATTTGACGAACGAGGTCACGATGCACCGAACGTGCGCGCCAGCGCCTGGTCCCAGGGAGTTGAGTCGCATCGAGATGCAGTTGCGGCCCGTCTGAGCGGGCGTAGCGTCCAGTAGTCGCCAGGCGTTGCTCATACCCGGGCCGCGCAGCAACGGCTTTCCCACGAGGTCACTGACGTTCACGCCCATTACGTCATGAATGTCTTCCGAAACGGAGGTCACCATGCCCTGGTCGTCGGTGATGCCAAAGGCCATGGCGGGCGCTGACTCTCCCGAGTACTTAAGGAGAGGGTTATCGATAGCGTCACCGTCGGCAGATAACTGACAGAGGGCGAATCGCTCGTTGCCGAAGTTGATGGCGTGTACCCAAATAGAGACCCTTCGAGCGTCACCGTGAGGCACAAAGAGAAGACGGTGCGTTCGATAGAACTCAATCTTTCCTTTGCTCAAGGCGTCCAGCGCCGCTCGAATACTCGATTCCTCGCTGGGTAAGAACAGATCCGACGCTGGCCGTTCGATCACGTCGGAGGCGTCGCGGCCCACCGCTTCGAGAAAGCCCTCGGTAGCGGCCACGATGACATAGTCCTCGATGCTCACCAACGCCAAGGAGAGCTCTAGGTCCTTGACAACGTCCCAGACTTCTTGATTCGTTGGAGACAGAGCGCCCCGAAAGTGCTCCCGACCTTCGCCCATATCTCCCCCCCCTAGCGCATCGTAGGACCGCCGGTGCGCCCGCGTCATGGACGACGACTCAGCACCCAGCGCGATACGACCGTCAGCTCCAGGGTCCGAGTTCGGGAACCCCGTGACGTCCCACCATCCACTCGACGAGCGCGGCGTGGTCCGCCCGGTTGGGCAAGTTCTGGAGCTGTCGGCGCAACTCTTCTTCGACGTACAGGTCCGGCCAATCCGATGATGAGTACTCGACGTCCAGGTCAACGTGGTGAATCTCGACCTCCCGGAGGCGTCGAAAAGCAATATCGGACAGCGTGCGCGGTCCCGGCCCGACGTTCTGAATCGACTCCCAGAGATCGTCGTCGAGTTCGTCCCAGGCGACTTCAAGGCCGCGACACGAACTCTTGAGGTCGCGTAGGAGTTCGTCCTTTGACTGCGCGCTGCTCGACTCGATGTCGCGCTCCCTCATTCCCGCTTCGGGATACTGCTGTCGCGATTCACCGATCATGGCTCCTTCGAAGAGCCAGACGTGGCTATCGGCGTTACGCGCGAGGTGGGCGAGCACGTGGGCCCTCGTCCAACCAGGAAGTCGGCTCGGCGATCGAAGGTCTGCCTCGGTGAGCTGCACGACGTCATTCAGTAGCTGCTGGTGCGACGTCACGCAGACGTCGATGACTTTCGTCGGCCGCATTACTCCATCAATCTATCGGGGGCTATTGGATTCATCCAGGATGGGCGTAGATTTTTTCCACCCCATCGACTCTGGTCTCGTGATCAAGGCCTCGCGGACGCGTTTCTTTAGTTTTCGAGGCATTTAGTCGCCGCGTGCGACGTGAGCGTGATCGTTATCGGAGGCATTTCGTCACCGGCCTATATTGAACCAATCGACACCGACGCCACACCTCGCTCAAAACGTTCCACCGTTGGTCGCGTCGTCGCCGTCGTGGTGGCCGGTCTCAGCCTCTACATTCTCCTACCCGAGTTTGTTCGCGTGGCCGCGTCCTGGCCTCGACTGTTTCAGTTGGAGCCCTGGTGGCTCATCGTGGGATTTGTCTGCGAGGTCGCGAGTTTCATCTGCGCGATTGCGTTGTTAAAACTCGCCCTGCGCTCAAGGACGTGGTTCCCGGTCGTGACGGCCATGCTGGCCGGCAACGCCGTGACGAACACTCTGCCCGGCGGCGACGCGGTCGGCGCCAGCGTTCAGTACCGGATGCTGGCGAGCACGGGTATCGACTCCGTCCAGGCGGCGGGCGGTTTGGCCGTGAGCTCCATCATCGGCGTGGGTGCGCTGTTCGCTCTGCCCATCTTCGCACTCCCGGTCATCATTGGAGGAGAGTCGGTGAGTCCGGGCCTCGTCCATGCGGGAGAACTCGGGGCTATCGGATTCGTGCTCATCGTGGCTCTCGGCTACGTCGTCTTGACGACCGACCGCACGCTGTTGTTGTTGGGTAAAGGACTCCAGTGGCTTATCAACAAACTGCCGCATCGCCACAAGCCGTCCACTGATCTGGGTTCGCGTCTCTTGGGCGAGCGGGACAAAGTGCGAAGCGACCTTGGTAAGAACTGGTGGAAGGCCATTCTCTTAGTCGGCGGACGCATTGGGCTGGACTACTCCAGCCTGCTGGCGGTGTTGCGCGCCACGGGGGTGCGGCCCAATCCCGCGCTTATCCTGCTGGCGTATTCGGCCACGGCGGTTCTCGCTCTGCTTCCCATCACGCCCGGCGGGCTCGGCATCGTCGAGGCGAGTTTGAGCGGCCTTCTTGTCTTGGCTCGGATCCCCAGCGCCAACGCGGTCGTCGCGACTCTCGCCTTTCGCGTGGGTTCGTACTGGCTACCCACGATCGCCGGAGGAGTGTGCTACTTCCTCTATCGACGACGCTACGGCGCGCTGCGCCAAAACGGGAGCCCGCCTGAGGCCCCGCCCAGCTTTTCTTAACGGGTAGCGTGATCGTCATTATGGGAGAGAGGACGTAAACATGGCCGATCGACCAGACGACGAGCACCCCCTCATCCTTCGCTCGAGGCGTTCGCGACTCTTTAAGAAGGCGGACGATAGCAACGTCCCCTTGCGGACGATCCTCACCACCGTCTTGGTGGTGGCTCTCGTTTTCATTCTGGGCAAGGTGCTCTACCGGCTGCGCGACGTTCTCCTCTTGATGCTGGTCGGTGGATTTATCGCTCTGCTGTTGAATCCGCTCGTCAACGTCCTTCAGCGATGGAAGCTGCCCCGTCGCGGTGCCGCGGTCTTCGTCGTGGTCTTCGTCGCGGTCTTGGCCTTCATCGGACTGGCCGTCGCCTTTGGCTACCCGCTCATCAACTCGATTACTCACCTGGCCAACTCCTTGCCGACCATCGTGAGAAAGGCCGAGCACAATCGAGGATGGTTGGGCCATCTTCTGCATCGCTACCACGTGGAGAATTGGCTGAAGAAGAACTCCCCAAAACTCGTGAGCGTAGCCAAAGGCCTCTCCAAGCCGGCCCTGGCTCTCGGCAAAGGGGCGGCCACGGTGGTGTTGTTGGCCATTACTTTGTTTGCCTTCGTGGTCCTGCTTCTCCTCGAGAGCCCCAAGATTCGCGTGGTCGGCCTTAACATGCTGTCCAAGCCCAGGGCCGAGTGGGTGACGAGGGTCGGCGCGCAGATTTCCAAGGTCGCCCTCGGTTACATGCTCGGCAACCTGTGCACGTCGCTCATCGCCGGGGTGGTCATCTTTGTGACCCTGCTGTGCCTGTCGGTCCCGTTCGCCATTTTGTGGGGACTCTGGGTGGCTCTGGTCGATTTCTTGCCGCAGATCGGCGGCGCGCTGGCCGGCATTCCGACCGTCCTCTTCGCGCTGATTCACTCACTCGAAGCCGGCATTATTACCTTCATCGTTTTCATGGTCTACACACAGTTGGAGAACCACGTCCTGAACCCCATCGTGATGAGTCGCACCGAAAAGATCAACCCCCTGAGCGTTTTCATCGCCATTTTGATCGGAGCCGAGATCGGCTCCTGGGTGGGCGGAATATTCGGCGGATTCGTCGGCGTGATGTTGGCGGTGCCCTCGGCGGCAACGCTCCACGTCCTCTTTCGCGAGATCTGGAACTCGACGCGCTCGCCCGCGTCCCTGGCGAAGGACCCTACGATTCTTGGCGACGATCCTCTCAGCTCCACTTGAGGAGAAGGCGGTGACCAGTGACCGCTATCTGATGCCAACGTGCCGCCCTCAACCGCGGCACGACCGGCGCCGTCGTGCACCGCCAACTCTTCGGAGGGTGGAAGCGCTCGAGCGTGGAACCCACGGCGAAGGCCGGAGGGGCCAACTACGTGAACTGTCTTCGCCAGTGGCGGGACATCCACGATCTCGACGCGGCACTCAGTGAAGCGCGCGAATCCGCCCCGTGAGTTCAGCGACGCCCAAACCAGAGTGTCGCGGTCTCGGCGATTAGCGACGCAGAGTGAACTGAGAACCTATGCGCCGAGGTCTTTGGGTAGACCCAGCACTCGTTCAGCGATGATGTTCCTCTGAACTACCGACGTGCCTCCCCCAATGGTGAGTGCTTGGGAGTAGAGGAAACCCCATGACCACGAGCGGCCTTCTTGGCCGCCGCTACCGCCCGGACCGCGATCGTTCAGCATTCCGGCGCTTCCCGCGAAACGTTGGGCCAGCGTCATCATCTCTTGACCGTGGTCGTCGGCCAAGGCTTTGCGCAACGACGCGTCCGACCCCGCTACCTTGCCGGCCACGGCGTTGGCCGTTAGACGCATGCGCAGAAATCGGAGTATTTCTCCGTGCGACCAACACCTCACTAGATCGTCGCGATCGATTTTGCGAAGCGCTAGGTGTTGCGATCGGACGAGTTCCACCAAGTCGCGAGCGGTTGGTCCGCGCCCCCAGAGCACTCCCTCACCCGACAGCGACACACGCTCGTTGCCCAGTGTCACCTGAGCAAGTCGCCAGCCGTCGTTCACCTGGCCCAGCAGACTGTCGGCGGGAAGACGGACTTCGTCAAAGAACACTTCATTGAAGGCGTGATCCCCGGTCATGTCGATGAGAGGGCGAACGGAGATTCCCGGAATCTTCATGGAACACACGAAATACGAAATGCCGTTCTGCGGCGCTCCTTCGTTCGACGTTCGTGCGAGCAAAATACCCCACGTCGCTAAGTGGGCGTAACTGGTCCAGAGCTTCTGGCCAGTGATCACCCACTCGTCGCCGTCGCGCCTCGCCGTCGTGGCGAGTGAGGCTAAATCACTGCCGGCGTTGGGTTCGCTGAAAAGTTGACACCAAAACTCTTCGCCACTCAAAAGAGGCGGCAGCCAACGAGACTTCTGGGCCTCGGTTCCGGCCACCAGGATGGTCGGACCGGCCCAGCCAATGCCGATCGGATTGATCGGGCGGTGCGCGCCGGCTCGTCGCAACTCCTCGTTGATGACCAGCTGATATTCGACCGAGGCCCCCAGCCCCCAGGGCTCGGGCCACGCAGGCGCAACTAATTTGGCGTCGGCTAAGTCACGTCCCGAAGGACTCGGATGGGCGCCCAGCCAGGCCCGTAGGGCCACGCGCCGGGGATCGCGGGCGTCGACGCCCGTCTCCAGCGTGACGGTGACTTCTCCGAGGAGCCCGCGTCCTTCTTTTCGCTCGTCGACAGCCACGGTGATTCCTTTGACAATGCCAAACGTAATACCAATCGGCGGTGACCCACCATGGCTCGCGAGTGGCAAACGGGCAATTCGTCTCGCGACGAGTCGTCGGGGGCACCCAGTCTTATACTGCGATTTATGGCTGTACTTTTCTGGCTCATCATCATTCTGGTGTGCATCTTCACCGAGATTCACACCAACGCGTTCATCACCGTCTTTATCGGAATCGGGGCCATCGTTCCCTTCTTTCTAGCGATCGCCAGCGTGCCCTTCGCCGTGCAGGCTGTTCTGTGGATCGTCATCTCGGGAATCCTCTTGGCCGCCCTGCGGCCGGCCGCGCTTCATAAGTTTCAACGCAAAGGTGTGGTCGACCTCTCGGCCCCCTCGAAAAGCTCCATGACCAATCTGACCGGTTTCGTAGAGAACACGGTCGGCGATGAGGGACACCCGGGCAGCGTCAAAATCAAGGGCGAGTCCTGGCGCGCCGTCACCGAGGCCAAAGAGGCGATTCCCGACGGGACGCAGGTCATCGTGAAGAAGACCTACGGAACGACTCTCTGGGTCGAGCCGGTCACCACGCCGTCCTGAGCCGGCGTGGTGCTGTCGATTTAGATCGAGGCCGTTCCGGGCACACCTTCCATGACGCTCTTGATCGCTTGCGCGGCCCCGAGCAACGCGGAGCTCTCGGCGGGAATGATGAGCTTGGTGTTCGGGCTCTCGGCAAACTTTGACAACGTGTCGAGTTGAAGGATCGCCACCAGCGTGGGATCGGGCGCCTGTCCCTTGATTGCCGCGTACACCAGTGTGATCGCTTGCGCGCGACCCTCAGCCTCGAGAATCTGAGCTTGACGTGCACCTTCGGCTCTTAGGATCTGTGACTGCTGAGCACCTTCGGCCTCTTTGATAGCGGCCTGTCGTTGTCCGTCGGCCACGTTGACCGCCGACTGCTGCTGACCTTCGGACTCCAGAATTCGCGCTCGCTTCTCCTGGTCCGCTTGCTTTTGCAGGGCCATGGCCTGGAGGATCTGATCGGGCGGCGTGATCTCTAAGACTTCGACGCGATTGATGCGCACGCCCCACTTGTCGGTCGCTTCTTCCATCTGGGTCTGGAGCAAGGTGCCGATGCGCTCGCGTTGGGAGAACGCTTCGTCGAGGCTGATCGATCCGAAGACCGCACGTACCGAGGTCCGCGCCAAGTTGTCGACGCTGACCAAGTAGTCGGAGTTCGTAAAGAGTGCGAGACGAACATCGACTACTTGGCTGAAGATGGTGGCGTTCACAATCACCGCGACGTTGTCGCGGGTGATGACTTGTTGGCGATCGCCGGTTCGCGGAGTTTCGCGAACGTCAATGATCTTCATCACCTCAATGAAGGGGAAGATGAAGGTCAGTCCTGGGTTCTTGATGTCCTTGAACTCGCCAAATCTCGTGACGACGCCTTCGAAACCTTGCTGAACGATGCGCACGGACTTCGAGATGATCACAATGATCAGGAGAACGATGATGGCCGCGATGACCGCTACAACGATGCCGGTATCCATGTGGTGCTACCTCCCCAAAACGGCGTGGCAGTCGAGGTAACTGGTCGTGTCTTGGCTCTGTGGCGAAGTGTACCGGACCACCAATTGGCGCTCGGGGCGGACGCATCGTCCCACCTGGTCACCCCGTAGTCGACCTGAATAGCGCCACAGAAATCTTGTGTTCGGTCGCTCAAAGTTCCTGATAAAACCGAATGGGGGTACTAAGTACCACCCACCCGTTGCGGGAGGACGAAAGGAGAAACGTGGACGTCGCCTCGTTTGTCGCCACCGTGTTTGACAACAAACTGCCTTTTCGTGTCGAGGCCTACGACGGAAGCGTCGCCGAACCCGCCGTTGAATCCAGCGCGAATACGATCACGTTGAAAATTCTCTCCCGTGACGCCATTTCGCGCATCCTGACTCACCCCGGCGAGCTCGGGTTGGCGCGCGCCTACGTGGCCGGCGACATCGACGTGGACGGCGAACTGGATCCCCTCTTCGAGCTGGAACTGCCGCCCCTGCGCCACCTGTTGAATGCCAAGAACGTTCGGTCCTTGCTCAGCGTGGTCGGAGCATCGGCCATCAAGCCCCTCGCTCCACCGTCAGTTGAAGCGAAGCCGCACGGCATCATTCACTCGAGAAGTCGCGACAGCCAAGTGGTCACGCATCACTACGATGTCTCCAACCGTTTCTACGAGATGGTGTTGGGACCGTCCATGACGTACTCGTGCGCGGTATTCGCCACGCCCGAGGACACCTTGGAAGAGGCGCAAGCGCGCAAGGTTGACTTGGTCGCGCGAAAGCTCGACCTCCAGCCCGGGATGCGGCTGCTGGACGTGGGATGTGGCTGGGGCGCCATGGGCATTCACGCGGCGCGCCACTACGGAGCCTCCGTCGTCGGCGTGACACTCTCTGAACCTCAGCGTCGTTACGCCACGGAACAAGCGAAGCTGGCGGGTGTCTCGGACTTGGTGGAGTTTCGCGTACAAGATTTCCGCGATGTAGATGACGGTCCCTTCGACGCCGTGAGCTCCATCGGGATGTCCGAACACGTGGGGCGACGCTCTCTGCCAAAGTACGCGCAGATCATCTTCGATCTACTAAAGCCCGGCGGTCGATTCCTCAACCACGCCATCGGACGACCCGTCTCCTACGACGACGACCCTCAGCCGTCGCGGACGTCTGAACTGAATCGACAGATGCAGATGGCCCTCGGACTGCGCGGCCCCTCCAAGACCGGCAGCGCCTTCATTGATCGTTACGTCTTCCCCGACGGAGAACTCCACGAAGTCGGCTCGATGGTCTCGCTCTTCCAGGCGCACGGTTTTGAAGTGCGCCACGTGGAGAGCCTTCGCGAGCACTACGCCATCACCTTGCGACGATGGGTCGATAATCTAACCAAGCGATTTGACGAGGCGGTCGAGGAAGTAGGAATCCAGAGGGCCCGGGTGTGGCGTCTCTACATGTCCGGATCGGCCGTGGCCTTCGAGCGTCATCACATCGAGATTCATCAGGTGCTCAACGTTCGGCCCCTCCACGGCAAGAGCGGGATGCCGCTGCGAGCGAACTTCGAGCCAGCCTTCTAGCGACGGTCTCGTCACGCCGGCTGGGTGTGACACGATTCAAAGATGAATCGCACACCCTGGCAGAGCGTTTGGCACAAGCATCCCGGAGTTCGAAGCGGAGACGATCTGACACGCGGCGAGCGCGCCGCCGATCGCATGCGCAACCTGATGGGTTCGTGGGGTTTCGTCTTTGGATTTTTTGCGGTCATGATCGCGTGGGCCGCCGTCAACACCGGTCTGCTGGAGCACGTCCTTCACCACAAAGCCTTCGACCCCTATCCCTACATCTTGTTGAACCTATTTCTCTCGATGATGGCGGGCGTGCAGGCGGCGGCACTGTTGATCGCGGCCAAGCGCTCGGACGCCATCTCGTCCGAGGTCGCCCTTCACACGGCGAACAACACCGACGACATCAAAAAGCTCATCCAAGAGAACACGCAGTTGACGGCGGCGGTAAAAAACGCCACGGATCTGCTCGACGAGATACACCTTCACGTCGCCCATATCGGCAAGGTGCTCGGCGCCGACGACGGTCACTTTCCGCCGAAAATGCCACCGGTCGACGCGACCTAGAGAGCGCGATACGGTTTGGGTGATTGCCGAGTTTCATCGACGCCCACGAGGAGACAACCATGAGCATCCCCGACTCCCACCGCGATCTTTTGTCGAGTCCCGTCGCCACGCTGGCGACGATTGGACCTAACGGAGCTCCTCAACAGACCGTCATCTGGTTTCTCAGCGACGGCGACTCCGTGTCGATCTCACTCAACACGGATCGACAGAAGGTGAAGAACTTACGCCAACGCCCACAGGTTTCTCTTCTCATCGTCGACTTCGCCAACCCTCAGCGGTATCTGGAGATTCGAGGGAACACGGAGATCTCGCCGGACGACGACTACGCCTTTGCCCGACGAGTCGGCCAAAAGTACGGCGCCGACCTCAAGGCGTACGACCGACCAGGCGACACGCGCGTCGTCGTGCGGATTGTGGAGACGAAAGTGAACGCCGTCGACATGGGCGCCTGACCCACGGCGCTACGACGTCGCTACGACGTCGCGGCGACGAGCCGATGATCGCGACCGGGGCCCGGCACGGCCTTCACGTTGCGAAAGGTGAGGCGCTCGCCGCACCACGCGCAGGTCAACTCGGCGTGGGTCGTTTCGCCGCACGAACGGTGCACCAACTGAACCGGCGGCCCCGACGGCGCGGCGTACTCATCACCCCACTGGCGCATGGCGGTCAGTACCGGCCAGAGGTCTTTACCCTTCTGGGTCAGTGTGTAGTCGTAGCGCGGCGGGTGCTCGCAGTAGGGGACTCTCTCCAGCACGCCCGCCTCGACCAGCGAGGTGAGTCGCTCACGCAGGATGTTGCGAGATATGCCCAGTCGCTTGTGAAACTCTTCGAACCTGGTCACGCCCAAGAAGGTGTCGCGCACGATCATCATGCTCCACCACTCGCCCACCACCTCGAGGCACTGGGCCACCGAGCAGTCCATGTCAGCGAAACTTTTCCGTTCCATACCTACACACTAGTGAGTTGCATGATACAACGTCCACGGTAGATTGCATTCTATGACAGGACTGACTCCCGCCCCCGACGCCTCGGTCTCGAGTCGGCGTCGGCGAACAATATTTGTCGTCACCGCGCTCGGTGCTTTTATGGCCTCGCTCGACCTCTCCATCGTGAACGTGGCGTTCCCCGCCCTGGAAAGAGCTTTCTCCCACGACACTCGCGCCAGCCTGTCCTGGGTCATTACTGGGTACTCCATCATTTTCGGTTCCCTATTGGTTGTCGCCGGACGCACCGCCGACCGCATCGGCAGCCGCCGAGTGTTCTTCTTCGGCCTCGGGGTGTTCTGCCTGGGCTCCTTGTTGTGCGGCGTCGCCCCCTCGGTCGTGACCTTGATCATCGGTCGCGTAATCCAAGGGGCCGGCGCCGCCGCGGTGTTGCCCGCCTCCCTAGGGCTGTTGTTGACGTCGTACTCCAAGGAGCAGCGCTCCCAGGTGGTCGCGCTGTGGGGCGGTATCGGTGCACTGGCGGTGGCCACGGGACCGTCGCTGGGCGCCCTTTTGATTACGGCTTTCAGTTGGCGGGCCGCTTTCTACGTGAATCTTCCCGTGGGGCTCATTGCCTGGTTGGTGGGTCGACGAGTGCTCGTGAAATCGAGCGGCACGGGCTCGACCAGTAGTCCGGACTCTCCCGGCGTGGCGCTCTTGAGTGTGTCGCTGGGCCTGCTGGTCTTGGCGATCTCCGAAGGTCCGTCCTGGGGCTGGTCGAACGCGCGCATCATCGCAGGCTTCGTGCTCGCCGCGTTTTTGTTCTCGACGTTTCTGTTTCGTTCGTCGCGTCACCCCGAGCCGGTGCTCGACCTGCGACTATTTCACGCCCGATCGTTCAGCGTGGCCAACACGACGGCGCTTCTCTACTCCATGGGGTTCTTCGCCATGTTGCTCGGCAACATCTTGTTCCTAACGAGCGTCTGGCACTACTCCGTCCTTCGCGCCGGCCTGGCGGTCACGCCCGGACCGTTGGTGGTCGCGGTGGTGTCCGGTACCGCCGGAAAGATGGCCGGACGATACGGCTTTCGTCGCGTCTTGATGGTGGGCTTTAGCGTCTTCACCCTCGGACTGCTCTGGTATCTCTGGCGAGTGGAACTAACCCCGCACTACTTCTCGCTGTGGCTGCCCGGGACGGTGATCGTGGGTCTCGGCATTGGCCTCACGTTTCCCGTCATTAGCGCGGCCGCCGTCTCCAGTCTCGAACCGTCACGCTACTCCGTGGGTAGTGCCGTCAATCAGACGGCGCGCCAGGTCGGCGGAGCACTGGGCGTCGCGATCCTCGTGGTCATTCTCGGCACCCCCACGACGGCCGCGCAGGCGCTGGGAAACTTTCGCCACCTCTGGGCCTACACCGCGATCCTGGTCGCCGCGGCCGGCCTCGTCGCGGCGTTCTTGGGCAAACCACACCCGCCCGTCGTGGCCTCAGAGAACGGCGACCTTGTGGTTGGCGAGGCGGTCGGACTCGAGGAAATGCTGGACGGAGAGATGGCCGTCGGCGCGGGCGACCGAGAGAACGACGCGACGCTCTGACACGGCGTGCCCACCAAGGGAGGGCCGGCCCTTTTCCCTCGCGGTCGAACGTACAGCCAGTAGACGCACGTGGCGATCACACCGGGAGAGCGCCGTCACAATCCACAGAGCCTCGCTGCTGTTAGCCGCGCGGAAGGTCCACGGGGCCGTCAGCGTCGCTAGCGAGAACCCCGAAGACGATGACACATCAGACGAGAGCGCCAAGTCCCGACAGGCACTGATCACCTTCCCTATCTCTTGAGAGGTGTCGTGAGCTGCATCGGTCTTCGGCGTCACTCCAGTCACTAGGCGAAGAGCCATCGTAAGACGACGACCTACGCTGAGGGGGTGTCACTAGATCAGCTGGAGCCGACCGACGAGTCGCCCGAACTCAAGGCGCGCAAGTCACGCCGACGAGGAGTCCTTGAGTGGATCATCGTTCTGATTGTCGCCGTGACGCTGTCGTTTCTAGTGCGCACGTTTGTCGCCCAGGAGTACTTCGTGCCCAGTGGTTCTATGACCCCCACCCTCGACATCGGAGACCGGATCCTGGTGAACAAACTGAGCGTCGATTTCGGTACCGTCAACATCGGCGACATCGTCGTCTTTAAGGCACCGCCGGCGGTGAAGGAGGTCTGCGATGACGACATCGCCGATCTGGTCAAGCGGGTGATCGGCGTGCCCGGGGACACCCTCTACTCCCGGGGCAACACCATCTACGTCAACGGAAAGCCGCTGGCGCAAAAGTGGACGGTGTACAAGGCCATTGGTTCGGTGCCCATCAAGCGCATCACGCTCAAGAAGAACATGTACTTCATGATGGGCGACAACCACGCCGGTTCGTGCGACAGTCGCTCCTGGGGCCCGGTGCCGCACTCCGACCTCATTGGCAAGGTCTTTATGAAAGTCTGGCCCCTCTCCCATTGGCATTGGTACTAGTGGCGAGGCGCGCCGGGTCGCGCCGCATTCTCATCGCCGCGCTGGCCTTATTCGGTGCTTCGACTCTGGGAAGTATCGCCCTCGCGGCGACCACGCCGAAACCCCCCTTTATCACCGAACACTTCACTCGCCTCCCCTGCAACAAGAACACCACGATCGGCCTGGAGGGCTGCGCGGAGGACCACCTCCTAAAGGCTGACGCGCGTCTCAACCAACAGGTCGCCACTGTCTTCGAGCTGTTTCGAACGCACGCTCAGAAACTCGAGTTCGTCACCGCCGAGACGTCGTGGTTCGCCTTTCGAAAAGACGACTGTCGCAGCCTCGCCGCCATATACGAGGGCGGATCGATCGCACCGCTCGCCTACGCGGAGTGCGAAGTGCGAGACGACGTGGCGCGCAGCGCCGACCTGCACTCCTTCTACGTTGAGTTAACCCAGGGTGACAACGTGAACGTTCCACCGTGGCCCTAGATGAGCGTTACTCGTCCAGATCGATGTCGCCCAAGAGGTCGCGCAGCTGGCGACCCATCTCTCGGGGATTACCGGTGATCTCGCCGATAGCCTCGCCTTCGGCCCCGAGGTCGTCGCCCGGATGATACTTAGAGACCTTCATTCCCCGCCCGCTTCGCGAAGCGGTTATCACCCAGGGCAGGCCGATCTCTCCGGAGTCACTGGTGGCCATGATCTGACCGCGGCGGTCCAGTCCGAAACTCCACTTCGGCGTGCGAGCCGCGTCCATTACGCGCTGAAGTTCACTGCTGTTGGAGAGTTTTGCTATAGCGTCACCCTAGAGGGCCCCTGTCACACGAAGGCCCGAAATCATGGCGACGACGTCGCCGAGGGCGCCCCTGTTCGAGCGCTCCGGGGCCAAGAACTAACCTTAAGTGTCGAAAGATCTGTGCAGTCTGGCGTTTGATGGTGCCGGGGGCCTGCGAGAGGAGAGTGGCGTGCAGCCAACGGATACGGAGAACCCCGACTATTTCCATAAAGTCGTCGACTGCCAGTGGGCCTGCCCGGCGCACACCAATGTGCCCGGCTATATCCGCCTGATCGCCCAAGGGCGTTTCGATGACGCCTACATGTTGAACCGGGAGTCCAACGTCTTCCCCGGAATCCTGGGACGAACCTGCGACCGACCGTGCGAACCGGCCTGTCGTAGAGAGCGCGTCGACGGCGATCCGGTCGCCATCTGTCGATTGAAGCGCGTCGCCAGCGACTTAAAGGGTGACATCAAGGACCGCTTACCCTCCATTCCGGATGTCAAAAATGGCAAGCGCGTGGCCTGCGTTGGGGCGGGTCCCGCCTCGCTCACGGTGGCCAACGATCTCATGCCCCTCGGCTACGAGGTCACGATCTTCGAGAAATACGACAAGCCCGGCGGTCTGATGCGTTCGAACATCCCCTCGTTTCGTCTTCCCGAAGAAGTGCTCGCGGACGAGACGTCCATGATCCTCGACATGGGCGTGGACATTCGCTACAACACGCCGGTGACGAGCATGCGCGAACTCGTCAACGAAGGCTTCGACGCCGTGTTTATCGGCGTGGGCGCTCCTCGCGGCAAGGAACTCAACCTGCCCGGGCGCCACGACGAGACCGAGTCGCACATCCACATCGGCATCGACTGGCTCGAGTCCGTAGCCTTTGGTCACATCAGCGCCATCGGCGAGCGCGTTCTCATCATCGGCGTGGGCAATACCGCCATGGACTGTTGTCGCACCTCTCGTCGGCTGGGGGGCCGTGACATCAAGGTCATGGCGCGACGTCCTCGACCATTTTTTAAGGCCTCTCCCTGGGAACTGGATGACGCCGAAGAAGAAGGCGTCGAGATTTTGGTCGACCACGCGCCGACCCGGTTCGTCGTCGAAGACGGCCGTCTGGTCGGCATGGAGTTTGAGGTTCTCTCGTGGGACGAGAGCGCCACGCACTCCACCACTCGCGACACCGTGGTGATTCCCTGTGACGACGTCATTTTGGCCATCGGGCAGGAGAACTCCTTTCCCTGGATCGAGCGCGACCTCGGAATGACCTTTGGCGAGTGGGACATGCCCGTCGTCAACGAGGTCACCATGGAGTCCAGCCTGCCGGGCGTCTTCTTCGGCGGTGACGCCGCCTGGGGGCCGAAGAACATTATTTGGGCCGTGGCGCACGGACACGAAGCGGCTATCTCCATTGACAACTACTGCTTCGACATTGCCCTGAGTGATCGCCCCGCGAAAGGTATGACCTTGATCAGCCAAAAAATGGGCATGAGCGAGTGGAGCTATCACAACGACTACAACCCGAGCGGTCGCCAGAAGATGACCCACGTGGAACTGACCAAGCGTTTCGAGTCACTCAACTTAGAAGTCGAACTGGGCTTCAGCGCCGAACAGACGGCCCGCGAAGTGCAGCGTTGCCTGAACTGCGACGTGGAGACGGCCTTCACGGCGCCACTGTGCATCGAGTGCGACGCCTGCCTAGATATCTGTCCCGTGCAGTGTCTCACCATCACCAGTAACGGCGACGAGAAGGACCTGCGCGGGCGACTTCTGGCGCCGGCGACCAACCTGGCTCAAGAACTCTTCGTGTCCGATCCCCTGCCCCAGACCGGACGAGTCATGGTAAAAGATGAGAACGTCTGCGTCCACTGCGGCCTCTGCGCGGAGCGCTGTCCCACGGCCGCCTGGGACATGGAACTGTTCGACTTGGCTATTCCCTACGCCGGATCGAACAACTTCATCCCCGTCGCCGTGGGCTTTGGCGGAAACGGAGCCCGCTCGTGACCATGACCGAGAAGTCCAAGTCTCGAAAGTCCCACGACACCGAGACCGCGAGCGTCGGCTCCGCTTCGGCACCGGCGCGAAGCCAGGTCAATAACTTCGCCATCAAGCTCGCCAACGTGAACGGAACCGGATCGTCCAGCGCGAACGGTCTCTTGGTGCAGGCCATCTTTCGTATGGGCGTGCCGGTCTCGGGCAAGAACCTCTTCCCCTCCAACATTCAAGGCCTGCCCACCTGGTACGAGATCCGCGTGAACGGCTCGGGCTACACGGCGCGCGCGTTGGACTACGACCTCATGGTGGCCATGAACTCCCAGACCTACCACGACGACATCGCCGAAGTCTCGCCCGGCGGCTACGTGCTCTACGACTCGTCGTGGCCCCTCGATCCGGACCTCGAGCGCGACGATGTCCACTTTCTCGGGGTGCCGCTGGCCGCCATGTGCCTGGAGAACTTCAAGAAGCCCCGGGAGCGAATCCTGATGAAGAACATTGCCTACGCGGGCGCCATCGTGGCTCTGGTGGGGGTGGATCTAGAGATCGTCTCGGCACTGCTCGCGGAGACCTTCGCCCGTAACGAGGCCTTGCGCGACTCGAACCAGCGCGCACTGCGTCTGGGTTACGACTACGCCATGGAGAACTTCGACTGCCCGTTGGCCTTTCGCTTAGAAGCCCTGCACGAGAACGACAACTCGATCTTGATCGACGGCAACACCGCGGCGGCTCTGGGATGTCTGTACGCCGGCGCCACCGTCGCCGGCTGGTATCCCATCACGCCAGCCACCGCGGTGATGGACAACTTCACCAGGCTCTGCGCCAAGTACCGACGAGTGAAAGTCGAGAGCGACGATCCCGAGGCGCCGCCCACGTATAAGAACAACTACCTGATCATTCAGGCCGAGGACGAAATCGCGTCGATCGGCATGGTGCTCGGAGCCTCGTGGAGTGGCGCTCGCGCCTTCACCTCCACCTCCGGGCCCGGTATCTCGCTCATGAGCGAACTACTCGGTTTGGCCTACTACACCGAGATTCCCGCCGTGATTATCGACGTCCAGCGCGTGGGTCCCTCGACGGGCATGCCGACCAGGACCCAACAGGGTGACATTTTGATGTGCGCCTACGCCTCGCACGGGGACACCAAACACATCCTGCTCTTTCCGGCCAATCCTTATGAGTGTTTCGAGTTCGCCGCTAAGAGTTTCGACTTGGCCGAGCGCTTCCAGACGCCGGTCTTCATGCTCTCTGATCTCGATATCGGCATGAACGACTGGGTGGTACCGAGGCTCACTTGGGACGACTCTTTCGTGCCCGACCGCGGACGCGTCCTCAACAACGAGGACCTCGCCGGCATGACCGAGTTTTTCCGCTACACCAACGAAGACGACGAGTTCGTGGCGCCGCGCACCCTTCCCGGCTCCGATCCCAAAGGCGCCTACTTCGTGCGGGGTTCCGGCCACGACAAGTACGGCCGCTACACCGAGGTCCCCGACCAGTACCAAGAGATCATCGACCGTTTGAAGCTCAAGCACGCCGCCGCCGCGCCTCACGTGCCCGGTCCTATCGTGCAGCGTCGCTCGGGAGCCACCGTCGGGGTCATCACCATCGGAAGTTGCGACCTCGCCGTGCGTGAAGGACTCGACGAGCTCGATAAGCGGGGACTCACGTGCGACTTCCTTCGTGTACGGGGTTTCCCGTTCATCGACGACGTGCGCTCCTTCGTCGAAGAGCACGATCGCTGCTTCGTGGTCGAACAGAATCGTGACGGGCAACTGCGTACTCTCATCTCCACCGAGACGGGGGTGGCGATTGAACGCATGGACTCGGTTCTCGCCTACGGCGGCTTCCCTCTCAGCGCCCAACAAGTGGTCGACAGCGTACTCACCCAAATGGAGATCTCCTAATGCCCTCGATAACGAAACCGTTCATTCCGCTCAGCCCGCTACCCAAGAACGAACTGGGCCTGACCATTCGCGACTACGAGGGCGCGATGTCCACACTGTGCGCGGGATGCGGCCACGACTCGGTAACGGCCGCGATCAGCCACGCCTTCTTCGAACTCTCGACACCGCCGAGCAGCATCGCCAAACTGAGTGGCATCGGATGTTCGTCGAAGACGCCGACGTATTTCGTGCGCGGAGCGCACGGTTTCAACAGTGCCCACGGTCGTATGGCCACCATCGCCACCGGCGCGAACGCGGCGAACCGCGAACTCAACTACATCGGTATCTCCGGCGACGGGGACTCGCTCTCGATTGGCTTGGGTCACCTGATGCACGCCATGCGCCGTAACGTCAACATGGTCTACGTCATTGAGAACAATGGCGTCTACGGTCTGACCAAGGGACAGTTGTCCGCCTCGGCCGACATCGGTTCCGCACCCAAGAAGGGGGAAGCCAATCACCTGGCCCCCATCGACCCCATCATGGTCGGACTAGCGCTGGGCGCCACGTTTCTAGCGCGCAGCTTCTCCGGCGACAAAGAGCAGCTGATTCCGATACTGAAGGCGGCCGTTGCCCATCAGGGTTTCGCCCTGATCGACGTGATCTCTCCGTGCGTCACCTTCAACGACCACGAGGGCTCCACCAAGAGCTACAAGTTCGTGCGCGAACACGAAGTAAAAGAAGTCCAGACCGACTTTGAGCAGAGCGACTTCGTCCCCATTCACGTGCCGATCCGAGAGAAGATTCCCCGAGATGGCGTGAAAGCGGTCACCATGCACGACGGCAGCGTGCTGCGTTTTCGATCATTGCCCGACGGGTACGACCCCAGTGATCGCTCCTCGGTCGAGGAGTACCTACGAGATCGCCAGAGTCGCGGAGAGATCGCCACGGGGATTCTGTACCTCAACGAATCGGGAGTGGAACTGCATCAGTTGAACCAGACGCCAGCCAACGGGTTGAATCGGATTCCACTGGACCAACTCTGTCCCGGCTCCGACGAGTTGGCTCGCCTCCAAGAGGACTTTCGCTAACAAGCCTCCAGCCTTCTCTTGGATTCACGCTTCTAAGGATTCTCACACGTAGCCACAACACGTCACGATCGCGTGAAAAATTATTTTCGCCCGGCGCTTCGTTGAGGCGAAACGTTAGATAGCGTCGCAACCGGCAACGCGACGACGTCACAACACGAGATCAAATAAATAATCGTGAGGGTGCGCTTCTACAAAATACGCTCGATACTCGAATATCGAAATACCGCCGTCGCTAGCCTTTTATGCGTAATGGAAAACGCGATTCCCCTTCCTCTCAGGGTGGCCGTCGTTGACGACCACATCATGGTCTCAGAGATGCTGGCTCTCTCCATTTCCAAAGAGAGCGATCTCGCCCTGGTGGGCGTCGCTGGCAGCGTGGTGGACGCGCTCAAATTAATCAAACGAGAACGACCGAGCGTCGTGCTGATGAACTATCGGCTCCTCAACGTGGACTGCCTGGACGTCGTTCGTGAAGTCCTAAAAGACGAGCCCAGCACTCGCATCGTTCTACTCTCGGGCAGTGGCAATCCCGAGATGTTGAAGCGAGCCCTCGAGGCGGGATGCGTCGGACTACTCGGCAAGGACTGTTCCATCGCCGACGTGCTGGACGCGATTCGCTCCGCCGGGCGCGGCGAGATCGTGGTGCGACGCGATCAGTTCAGCAAGATTTCCTAACGGCGCTCTCGAAGTTCCCTCGAGCGGGCGTTCGTCGCGTCCTCCGTTGGACGCGCCGAACGAATTGACTCACTCAACGTCTCCTCTGACTACGATGACACTGAAGAGGGTTTGATGCACCGTTGCGTGCCATCACTGCGTGATGTCGAGTGAGGTATATCGCGAGCTAGAACCGCGAGCATTGGGAGGCAACATGTTGACGACGAAAGGAGTGCGCGTCGCGATCAGCGTCGCGGTCCTGGGACTCAGTGGACTTTCCGCCGGCGTCGTTGGCGTCACGAGTGCGTCGGCGACCACGACGCCAAAAATCACGGTCACGCCGTCAAAGAATCTTCGTAACGGGGAGAAGGTCAGCGTCGCGGGCAGCGGCTTTAAACCCGGCGATACGGTCTTTTTCGTGGAGTGCCTCGTGAAAGCCAAGGGTCAATCAAACTGCTTGGTCAACGGCATTCCCGCGTCGGAAACCATCACGACCACGGGAGTCTTGCCCCGGCACACCTTTAGCGTCAAAGAGGGAAAGATCGGCAACGGCGCGTGCGGAACGACGAAAGCCAATCTCAAAAACTGCGCGGTGAGTGTGGGCAACGCCGCCGGCGGTGACTCGGCGGTGGCCCCGATCGCCTTCAAGTCGCCCAAGAGATAGCCATGCCCAGCGCGAACGACGACGTCGCTCGGGGTCGCTACTGAGTCGCCGCGTTCATTAGTGCCTCAGAGATTGAGGTAGGGAGTCGAAGTGGTCTCTCGCGTCCGGTTACGCGAGGCACGTGAGGGTGGAGGAGAGAATGCGCGAAGCGAACGGCTCGCCGTCACTTTTGACGCAAGCTTTCGAAGATCGTCGACGCACCATTGTTCACGGACTCAAAGCCCACTTCAGTTTCGCCTCACTCCTGGCCATTCTCTTCCTCACCTTCCTGGATAACACCATCGCCAGCGCCGTTCTCACGAGCGTGCAGTCTAAGTTGCACGCGGGCGTCTCCCAGCTGCAGTGGGTCGTCGGGGGATACGCCCTGGCCTTCGCCAGTCTCATGTTGATCTGCGGGTCCCTCGGCGATAACTTTGGTCGCAAGCGCATCATGTTGATCGGTGTGGTGATCTTCTGCGCCGGTTCCCTGGTCTGCGCTTTCGCCGCGTCACCGACCGAGTTGATCCTGGGGCGCGTCATCATGGGCGTGGGCGCCGCGGGCTCCGAGCCCAGCACGCTCTCGATGATTCGCCATATCTACCCAGATAAGAGGCTTCGCGCGCGGGCGTTGGGAGCCTGGGCCGCCGTCTCCGGGCTGGCCCTCGCACTCGGTCCCGTCATCGGTGGCATTTTGGTGGGGCTGTGGTCGTGGCGCGCGGTCTTCTGGTTCAACTTCGTCTTCGGCGTGATCGTCATGATCGTGGCCTTCGTCGCGTTGCCAGAAAGCGTCAACGAGATTCGTCGACGAATTGACTTCTACGGTTTTGTGCTGGCGGGCGCGGCTCTCGGCTGCGCCACCTTCGCCACCATCGCGGGCGAAACATGGGGATACCGCTCGTCCAGCGTGCTCCAGCTCTACGCGATCTCCGCGGTGTGCTTTCTCGTGTACTTCGTGGTGGAGTCGAAAACTACCTTCCCCATGCTCAACGTCAGGTGGGTTCGCAATCGCGCCTTCGCGGGTTCCACGGTGATCGCCTTTACCAGCTACTTCGCCATCTTCTCGATCTTCTTCTTCGTCGCGCTCTATCTCGAGGTGGTGGCGGCGGTCAGTCCCTACACCTTGGCCGTCGACTTCTTACCCCTGCTGGGGGGGATGGTCGTCGCCTCGCTCTTCACCGGGAGGTGGGTGGGTCGCGTGGGGTCGCGCGTGCCGCTCACGGTGGGATGTTTGCTCGCCGGGCTCGGGGTCTTGCTCACCGACCTCGCCATTGGCCCGCACGCGGGAATTACCACGCTCGGCTGGACCATGGGACTAGCCGGCGTCGGTTTTGGCATCGTCGTGGTGCCGGTTAACGCCACGGCCCTCTTTAGTATCCCCGCGGCGAATTCGGGTATGGCCGCCTCCACCATCAATACGAGTCGCGAACTCGGTGCAGTGACGGGCGTCGCCATCCTCGGATCCTTGGTGAACGGGCAACTCACCGTCAATCTCACTCACCGTCTCATTCAACTCGGCATACCGGCCGCCTTTCGAAGAGAGATCATCACCGCGGTGATTACCGGCACCGTCAACTCCCGGGCCGAGTCCGAGAGCAAGGGGAGCGGAGCGGCTGTGCGCCACATCATCAACGAAGTAGTGCACGCCGCGTACGGGGCGTTCACCCACGGCCTTAACCTGGCGCTCAGCATTTCGGGACTGCTGTTGGTCGCCTCGGCGGGCATTGCCTACTTCACCGGCACAGCCGAGCGAAGCTCGATGGTGGCCGACGAGTAGCGACGCGTTGTCGCCTTAGCGAGGCAGAAGTTCGTTCAGTCGCCGGTTGACGCCGTCGTTTAGTCGCTGCAGGAGTTTGGTCAGAGTGGCCACGTCGCCTTTGGGCCACCCCTCGCAGAGATCGCGCAGCAGCGCGCTGCGTTTGGCCTCTCGCTCTTCGAGTTGGCGTCGTCCACTGGCCGACGCCCTGAGCAGAGTGGCCCGTCCGTCGCTCGGGTCGCGGCGCTGTATGAGAAGGCCTTCGCTCAACATGGCGCTCACGTAGCGACCGATCGAGGTCTTGGTAACGAAGAGCTCACTGGCCAAGTCCGACGCGCGAATCTCGCCCGCTTCCACGACGGCTCGCAGGAGTTCAACGGCGAGGGGACTGTGACCGGGGGCGTTCGAGGAGCGCACCAGCCCCATCAGTTGACCGCGACGAAATCGTCCCCACTCACGCTCGAGGGTGGTCTCGACCTCCGTCTCTTTCAGCACCTTGCCCATTGCGCTAACATAGCAGTTAGTAACTATAAGTAACTAATTGTGCAGTTGCCGTTATGAGGCGCCCGGACAACGCGTCCAGTGAAGTACCCATCGAAAGGACCCACGTGACGCACAATCTCCAGGCCGACACCATCACCGTCAAGGGGCACAACGACGACGAGATTGAGGCCTATCTCGCCGTCCCGACCGATGTCGACAAGGCTGGCTCGATCGTCGTCATTCACCATATGCCCGGTTACGACGAGGGAACCAAAGAGTTCGCGCGAAAATTCGCCGCTCACGGTTACGCCGCGCTCGTGCCCAACCTCTACTGGCGTCAAGCGCCCGGCGCGAGTCCCGACGACGCCGCCGCCACCGCTCGCGCCAAGGGCGGCGTATCGGACGATCAACTGGTCGGCGACGTCGCCGGCGCCATGGCGCACTTGAAGAGTTTGCCGAGTTCGAACGGCAAGGTGGCGTCGATTGGCTACTGCTCGGGCGGACGTCAGTCGCTCCTGGCGGGACTGCGACTCCCCTTGAAGGGCGTGATCGACTGTTACGGCGCGTTCGTCGTTCTCGACCCACCGTCGGAGCAACCGATTAAGTGGAAGGCCATCGTGGGCGAAGTGGGAAATCTTTCCGCTCCCTTGCTGGGGCTCTTTGGCGCCGACGACCAGTACCCCTCCCCCGAGGAGAACGAGACCCTGGCGGCAGCACTCACCGCGGCGGGTAAGGAGTTCACCTTTCGCACCTACGAAGGGGCCGGTCACGCCTTCTTCGCCACCGACCGGCCGAGCTACCGAGTCGAAGCCGCCACGCAAGGGTGGAGTGAGATCTTCACCTTCCTCGAACGCACCGTCGCCTAAGGACTCCTATGTGCACCTATCAAACTGAAACCCTCAAAGTGAGTGGGAGCGCTAAGACGGCGAGCGGTTGGACCACGATGACCGACGCCACCGTCTACTTCGATCACCCCGTGCACTTCAGCGCCGGGCACGCCCTGCTCATTGATGTACTGAATCCCGCTCAAGGTCCTTCCGCCCGGACGGCCCTGGAACTCAGCCCCGAGAGCGCGCGAGCGCTCGCCAACGCCATCCTGCACACCCTCGACGCGGTGCCGAGTGGACTGTTGAGCAACACAAACTCGTGAGCGTCGCGACGACGCGAGCCCGCGCTCGAGACCTCCCGCACCCCGACTCGGATCGTTATAAGTGGTTGGTCTTAACGAACACGACTCTCGGTGTGATGATGGCGACCATCGACACGTCGATCGTTTTGATCGCCTTGCCCGACATCTTCAAGGGTATCGGCATTAATCCGCTACTGCCCGGTAACACCTTCTACCTGCTCTGGATGATCCTCGGTTTCATGATCGTCACCTCGGTGCTCGTGGTGAGTTTGGGACGTCTGGGCGACATGCTGGGGCGCGTCAAGATGTACAACTTCGGCTTCGTGGTGTATACCCTTTTCTCTTTACTGCTCTCGATCACCTGGATGTCCGGCACCTCGGCGGCGCTGTGGCTTCTCATCATGCGCCTCTTTCAAGGCGTCGGCGCGGCCTTTTTGATCGCCAACTCCACCGCGATACTCACCGACGTCTTTCCCGAACACCAACGCGGCATGGCCATTGGCGTCAACCAGATGGCCGCCATCTCCGGCTCCTTCATTGGGCTAGTTCTCGGCGGCTTACTTGGTCCCATCCAGTGGCGCTTGATTTTCATCATCTCGGTGCCCGTAGGTATCTTCTGCACCATCTGGGCCTACACGAAATTACGCGAGATTCCTTCGAAACGCGACTGTCAGATCGACTGGAGCGGCAACCTGGCGTTCGCGCTGGGACTGGTGGCGTTGATGGTCGGCATCACGTACGGCATCCAGCCCTACGGCGGCCACGTCATGGGGTGGACCAGTCCGCTGGTGCTCGGGTCACTGGGGATCGGCATCGTGTCGCTCGTACTCTTTGCGCGCATCGAAGTTCGATCGCCCGACCCGATGTTTCGCCTCAGCCTCTTTCGCATTCGCGCTTTCACCGCGGGCGGCGTCTCTACGCTGCTGGCCGCGATCGGTCGCGGTGGACTGATGTTCACTATGGTGATCTGGCTGCAGGGCATCTGGTTGCCCCTGCACGGCTACAAGTTCTCCGAAACGCCGCTGTGGGCGGGGATCGCGCTCCTGCCACTCACCGTGGGTGTCCTGATGGCCGGACCACTGTGCGGACATCTTTCCGATCGCTTCGGCTCGCGAGCCTTCACCGTAGGCGGCATGATTGGCGCGGCCGTCGCGTTCTTCACGTTGCAGTTTCTCCCGGCGAACTTTTCGTACCCGGAGTTCGGAGGTCTGCTCCTCTTGATCGGTCTCTCCATGGGCGCCTTCACGGCACCGAATCGCGTGGCCGTGATGAACGCTCTTCCAGCCGAACACCGTGGCGTGGGTTCGGGTATGAACTCCACCTTCCAGAACTCCGGCCAAGTTTTCTCGATCGGCATCTTCTTTACGTTGATGATCATCGGCCTATCCGGCACCCTGCCTCACGCGCTACTGGTCGGTCTCCGTGCTCAAGGGGTGAGTCCGGCGGTCGCGCACCACGTGGCGACGCTGCCACCGGTCACCACCCTCTTCGCCTCATTCCTCGGCTACAACCCGATGGCGCACCTGCTCGGAGCACACGTGATCTCGACGCTCTCACCTGGCGCCCGCGCGACCATTGTCGGACGCGAGTTCTTCCCCCGCATCATCCAGAAAGCGTTCGCCGCGGGCCTGCATCCCGCTCTCGATTTCGCCGCCATCATCTGCGCATTGGCGGCCGTGACCTCGTGGATGCGCGGCACGCGCACGACGCAGCCCCGCGCGTCGATGTCCTCAGACAGCGTCGAGCCGCCGACGAACGCCGACTAGCAGCGCCACGCGCAGTCCCATGTCGGAGAGTTCGTTCCGCGAGAGCTGAACCCAAGTGGAAGTGCCGTCGCTCAGCTCGACCGTGACCTGCGCTTCAAAGCCGAGCGAGACGATCGAGGTAATGCGCCCCTTCTCGGTCCCTTGATAGACCGACACCAGTTCGAGATCGTGAGGACGGGTTACTTCCCCTTGAAAGATCGTGGACGGTCCGAGAAACTCGTGCACGAAGTCGGTCGCGGGACTCTCGTAGAGCGCCAGGGGATGACCGGACTGGACAATGTGCCCGCTCCTCATCACGATCAACTGGTCGGCCACTTCCATGGCCTCTTGCTGGTCGTGGGTCACCAGCACCGTCGTCACGTGAATCTGCGCGTGTAACTTCTTCACCCAGTGACGCAGTTCGGCGCGCACCACCGCGTCCAGGGCACCGAAGGGTTCGTCCAGTAGTAACACCCGCGGCTCGATGGCCAGCGCTCGCGCCAGGGCCATTCGTTGGCGCTCGCCCCCCGAAAGTTGTGAGGGGAAACTCCTAGCCTTGTTCTCGAGTTTCACCAACACCAGGAGCTCTTCGACGCGCTGGTCAATCTCTTTCTTGGGGCGTTTTCGCACCTTGAGGCCGAAAGCCACGTTCTTCGCCACATTCATATGGCGAAACGGGGCGTAGTGCTGAAAGCAGAAACCGATGTCGCGGTGTCGCGGGTCGACGTGGGTCATGTCCTGGCCGTCGATCACGACCGTCCCCTCGTCGGGCCGTTCCAGTCCGGCGATGAGTTTTAAGAGCGTCGACTTACCCGAACCGGACGGTCCGAGGATGGCCGTCAACGAGCCGTGAGTGATCTCGGCGGTGACGTCGTCGACCGCGTGGGTCTGGCCGTAGCGCTTGGAGAGATGACTAAGCGATATCGACAAGGAGCTTCTTCTCTCTTCTTCGTAGGACGGCGAGGACGGACAGGACCGCTATCGAGATTAACGCCAAGACCAGCGCACCCGAGTACGAGCCCAGCACGTCGAAACGTTGATCCCAGCTGTCGTAGATATAGACCGGCAGCGTGACGGTGACGCCGGTGATGTTGCCCGAGACGACGAGCACCGCACCGAACTCACCGAGCGTACGCGCCAAGGTCAGCGTCACGCCGTAGAGAACGGCCCAACGAATGGAGGGCAGGGTGACGTTCCAAAAAATGCGCAGTCGCCCGGCGCCGAGCGTGCGCGCGGCCTGCTCTTGATCTTGTCCGATCTCGGTCAGTACCGGCACGATAGAGCGCAGCACATAGGGCAGCGACACCGACATCGTGGCGATGGTGACGCCAAGTGGCGTGAACAGCACGTTCAGTCCCCAGCGCGCCAGGGGCGCTCCGAACCAGCCAATTCGTGAGTACGCGAGAACCAGCGCGACACCGATGATGACCGGAGAGATCGCCACGGGTACGTCGAAGAGGGTATCGAAGATGCGTCGACCGAGGAAACGGTGGCGCGCAATGAGAAGCGCCGCCCCCACGCCCACGATGGTGTTGATCGGCACGGCAATGGCGGCAACGACCAGAGAGAGCTTCAAGGCGCTCAGTGCGTTGGGTTTGGTAACTTCGTGCCAGAAGGCGCCAAAGCCGCTGCCGAAGGCCTTCACCATGAGAAACACGACCGGCAGGCCGATCAGGATCCCGAGGTAGACCAACACCACCGCGCGCACACTACGGCGAGAGGTGTTGCCCATCAGAGGAGCCACCTCTGGTAGCGACGCGAGAACACGTTGGCGCCCACCAACACCACGAGACTGATGACCAGCAGCGCCGTGGAGACCGCGGCCGCCGCGTCCCACTGAAAGCCCGCCGTCAAGTTAAAGACGTAGTACGACGCGGTGGTTGTTCGAGGAATGCCGCCCGCAATGAGAGAGATTGACCCGAACTCTCCGATGGCTCTCGCGAAGGCCAACCCAAATCCCGCCAGGACCGAGGGCCACAGTGAGGGCATCACCACGGAGAAGAAGGTGCGCAGCCCTCCCGCGCCCAGCGTGCGCGCCGCGTCTTCACTGTCCTCGTCCAGGGACGCGAGTACCGGCTGGACCGAACGCACCGAGAAAGGGAGGGTCACGAAGAGAAGGGCCAGCATCAGTCCCATCCAGGTCTCGAAGAGGTCGACGTGAATCGGGCTGTTCGGTCCGTAGATGGCGAGCAACACCACGCCCGCCACGATGGTCGGCAGCGCGAAGGGCAGATCGATCACGGAGTCTAAGAACGTGCGGCCGACGAAGCGGTCGCGAACGAGAACCCACGCGATGGCGACGCCCATCACCGCGTTGATGGAAGCCACCGCGAGGGAGAGCCACAGCGAGAGAAAAATAGCCTTCTCCGCAGCGGGCGCGCTAATGGCGTCCCAGAACGTCGCGAAGCCTATCGAAATGTGCCAGTGCCAGAACGCGAGACCGTGTCCCTCCCCGACGACCGAGAGGGACAAGCCGTGGCTAATCAAGGCCGCGATCGGCAAGATGACAATGATCGAGAGATAGCCCACGATCAGTGTTGCGCCACCGCCCATCAAGAAGGGCAGAGAGAGCCGCGACGTCACACGTCGCCAGCCGGTACCGGCTGGCGACGTGTG
>JAOBWI010000060.1 GCA_025463285.1 Acidimicrobiaceae bacterium
TCAATGAGGGGCGGGGACTTCTCCTGGCCACCAGTGGGGACTTTTCGTGGCCACCAGCGGGGACCTCAATTGGCCACCAGCGGATACTTTCTCATGGCCACGGACATTGCTCACCGAGATATCCGAAACGAGCGTTACGCGGCCCTTCCCCGTGGAAACCTCGATTCCTTTTGTGGAGCACCACGCAAACGAGGACCTCATTGGCTCAGCGCTAACTGGACTACCCCACCCAGACGGCTGAACGAGTACCGGTCGGATGCTCCCCAAGGATGCCCACGTCTGAGAAGACGCGGTCACTGCTCCTGCCGTGGCAACCACGATTGAGGCTGAAACTCCGAACGTCAGAATCCCGAGTACGTTTACCAATCGATGCCATTGACGAACGTGTTCGAATGACTTCATTTTTGGATTGTCTCACTTCCTCAGTTCAGCAAGGAAATTCGTAACTGGATTGTCACTGACCAGAAGTCATCTACAGAAATCTCGCTCTAATAATCGAGCTCCAACCGGTTGCCGTGGTCACTGTGGGTCAATGATGAGATGTTCGTGGTCGAAATCTTCTGTACATGGAGCAAGGCAACTTCCAATATTCGCCCTAGTGCGACCAACTCGGCGACTCGCAATAACGACGATGCGCTTCGTTGCCGTTTTTTCTGCACGCTGTTACTCTTGGGCCGATGGGACGCATCGAGGACGGCACCGTGTATCTCAGTCTCGATGTCGACGTCTTCGACGAGAAAGAGGACGCGGTAGCGCGCTGGAACGGGCATTGCGAATTTGAAGACGGGTCCCCACCTGAGATGGGACGGGATTTTCTCGACGCGAATGACGCAGTCACCTGGTGGCGCGAACGCGGCGCCACGCGCATCCTCGTTCGACTTGATTTCGGGAAACATCTGTGGGCAGGCGCGGGGCCTCCACCGGACGTGCCTTCAAAGCTGTCCGTCTTTGATCCAAATGATCCAAGGGGGCGTCCCGAGGGGGCAGCCAAAACGTCAAAGGACCGACGGCGTGATTTTGCTGACGTCGTCAGTGCCCGGCGTCGCGCTTTTACTCTCGACGAGGGTCGTCGATTGACAAGGCGACGGGAAGCGATTCACCTGTCTGTAACTGAACTGGCGATTCGCGTTGGACAGTCAGAGCAATGGCTTCTTGACGCCGAGTCCGGCAAGTTATCTGACGAGGTGAAGTTTTCACAATGGGTCGATCTTGTGTGGGCCACCCGGCCGGGGTGGCCCGGAGAAAGGCGCGCCAGCAAGACCCAAGGTGCCAGTTGGGTTGCACATCAAGGTCAATATCTTCGTGAGGCCGAGGTACTTGTGAACTCGGTGCTTGGTCTCTATGACTAGGTGTTGGCGTCGACGCGAATAAGTACTCTCTGATGGTACGAGATCCCACTCCGGAGCGAACGGGTGACGCGGTGCCCGTAGTGCTTCCGGTCCCCGACGGAATACCGCAATTTACGCCCAGCGTTTGAACCCGCTCGTGACTTGTATGTCCGATGAACATTGTCAGCGGAACGCTCGTCGGGGTGGTTCAAAAGGGAGACTTGGTGTTCGTGGAATCCTTCGAGGCGTGGTACCACCGCGAACACGATCGAGTGGTCGCGACCTTGCTGCTAACAACGGGCAGTCCTGACCTCGCGGCGGAAAGTGTGGACGAGGCGTGTTCTCGGGCCCTGGAACGATGGAGTCGCGTCGTCGCGATGGAGTCGCCAACGGGCTGGGTCTACCGAGTAGCTCTCAATCACGCGCGGAGAATCGCGCGCAGGACAACAATTGAAGAACGGTTGACCCGAAAACTCGTGCCGAGGCCCGATCTGCCCGCTTCCGTGAGTGAGATATGGGAACTCGTTCGAGAGCTATCAGCTCGTCAGCGACAGGTCATCATGTTGCGACACGTCGCAGATCTTCCTGAAGGTGAGATCGCCGGGATTTTAGGAATCAGTCGAGGGACGGTCTCCAGCACACTGCACGACGCCCACCAACGCTTAGGCCGATTGCTCGGCGACGAGAACGAGTCGTAGGAGATATTGGTGTCCCAATTGTCACAGCTATCACAGGCGCTCATCGACGAAATTTCTGTGCGTCGTCCAACAATCGATGAACTTCGAACTCGCACTCACCGACGACACGTGCGGCGCCGGTCGCTCGCCGCAGCATCGCTTGCTCTTGCAGTTGGAGTCGCCGCCGTTGTGGCGAGTTTTGGAACGACTTCGATCACTCCCACGAAACCTAACAAGCTTCAACTGGTCTCGTACTATCAGGCGGCCATCAATGTGTCGAACTCAACTCTCGAGACGGTGGGACTGCCCGCAACGGTCGCAATTCCGACGCGGGTTAATCCAACCCTCCCTACCGCTGGCACGAACGGTGTGGTGTCGTATGTAGGCGCTGAGTACTGCCCGTATTGCGCCATTCAGCGATGGGGACTACTGGTGGCTCTCTCGAAGTTTGGGACCTTCATCAACCTCAATAACGAGATCTTCTCCTCTTCAAGCGACGCGTATCCGCACCTGGCGAGCTGGAGCTTCGTGGGAGCCAAGTACGCGAGCGAGTATTTTCGCTTTGAGCCGGTGGAGTTGACATCTAACAAGCCCATCTCCGGCGGGGGGCATGAGCCGCTCGAGAAGATGTCGGAAGCGCAACGTGTCGCGTACGACAAGTTCAATCCTCAAGGGGAGTTGCCATTTGTAGACTTCGGAAATCACTTCGTAACGCTCGGGGCGAGTTCGTCGCCTGCCGTCCTCGAAGGCCTCTCGCTCAGTGCGATCGGTCAGCAACTCAAGAATCCGAAAAGTGCCGTAGCACTCGCAGTTGACGGCTCGGCAAACTACTTCATTGCATCCCTGTGCTCGATGGCTCAGACCGATGCTCCCGCGATTTGCTCCAGTCGCGTCACACTTCAGGCCATGAAAGATCTCCGGCGCGGAGAGAGGTCACCTCAAACAAGGTCGGGTGGCACAACTGCACCCGTTCAGCCTCCGACCAGCGCGCCTTTGTCCGTGTGGAGAAAGTGGAGCGCCGAAGACCGCAAGTTCCTGCTTGCCGCTGCTGCAGATTACCGATACCCAAACTCGACATGCACCGTTCTCAAGATCTCAGTGACCCCCAATAAGTCGAACCAAACCGTTCTAGGTGTACCGGCGGGCGTCACGCGTTGGGGAATCAGTATCGAAGGAAAGTGCCGCCCAGGCCAAAATTGAACTTGACTGTGAGGGTCGGGAGACGGTCACAGCGGTCAATGGCGGTCAACGAACGGACATTCGTGTTCGAAATATCTTTCCAGGGAGCAAGGGACTGCAATTTTCCCGCTCCCTGGGATCGAAGTTGCGAGCTCGGCCCACAGGAAGATTTGGCATCGCACTAGGAGGGCGGAAGGATCATTGCTTTCGATGGTCTCTTCAGCGTCACGAAGTTCGTCTTCATGGGATGCGTACTGAGGTGAGTTAGTGAGGGGGATGCCCAGCATCTCACGCGACCCGTCAACGCCGATCCCCGTCGCCACAACCACCGCGCGACTGCTGTGCACAGATCCGAGAGACCTCATTCACTCGATGAGAGCACGTCCGCGCTACTTTTCGCTGTTGCCAGAAACCTAACTAACAGCTAGTGAGCGCCGGCGAGTCAGCGGACAGGACGCACACGGTGTTTGTCAAAGCTCCTGTCAAATCACGTCCGTTCGGCCAACTGGTGCATGCCCCCGGAACGGAGTTTGGTTGGCAACTCGCGATCAGCCCGCCGTTTTGATATCCAAGCGATTCATAAGTTCAATCACTCGATTGTGAATCTCATCCCTTATGACGCGAACTTCTTCGACTGACTTTCCGATGGGATCGTCGAGCTCCCAGTCTTCGTAGTGCTTTCCGGGAACGAGGGGGCACGCGTCGCCGCAGCCCATCGTAACCACCACATCTGCCGCCTTGAAGAACTCGTTAGTCCAGGGCTTCGGGAACTGTTGAGAAAGATCGATTCCGACTTCGGCCATGACTGCGATCGCCGATTCGTTGATGGAGTTCCCGGGTTCCGACCCGCCGGACCACGCCAGGGCGCGGTCGCCAGCTAATTTCGTGAACCAGCCAAGTGCCATTTGCGATCGCCCCGCGTTGTGCACGCACAAAAAGAGAACCGATGGCAGCTTCTCGCTGGAACGCGACTCCGCTTGCACCAGTGCGTCGAGTCGCTGAGTGGCAAACGCTCAGATCCAATGACCAGCCACTTGGTGACCTTCGCTGAAGCCGCCAACTGTCGGTAACTGTCGAACACAAGTTCACGAACAGTCTCGATACCGAATGTGCCGTGGTACTTGGCTTGCAACTCGTCCGCCACCCTCGACAGACCAGCGGCGACGCTGGGCGCAAGATCTACTTCTTCGCTCATTTGTCCCCCTTATAACTCGCTCCGCTGAGATCGGACCCACGCCTGAGCTCCCATTTGGACTGCGTCCCACGGGCTTCCGAGCGGTGGTGTGTAGGACAGGTCGAGGTCGCTGATGGCATCCACGGACATTTCGTTGAAGATCGCGGTCGCCGCGATGTCGATGCGCTTGGCAATCTCCGCGTGCCGGTGACCAAACAGCTGGACGCCGAGTAGTCGACCAGACCCCCGGTCACCCGTATAGCGCATCGTGATCCGGTGGCTGCCCGGGTAGTACGCCTTGTGGTCGTCCGCCACGAACTCAACCGTCAGGGGATGGAATCCCGCGGCCAGTGCCTCGTGGTCGCGCAGCCCCGTGCGCGACGCCGCCACGTCAAAGATCTTGACTACCTGAGTCCCCAGGCTCCCCGCGAAATCGCGGTCTCCGCCGAGGGCGTTCTCGCCCGCGACTCGTCCTTGCTTGTGGGCCGTCGTGCCGAGCGGCAGGTAGGTCACTCCCATCAATCGGTGTTGAGTCACCACGCAGTCGCCCGCGGCAAAAACGTGATCGAGATTTGTCCGCATCTGTCGATCGACAGAGATCGCACTACTCACTCCGAGCTCGGCCCCCGCAGATGCCGCGAGTTCAGTGTTCGGGCGAACTCCCACGACCACCAAGACCATGTCGGCGAAGTACTCGACCGCGTTACCGTTGGCCTCCAGCGCGTTCACTTGGAACCGACCGGAGGCTCCGGACGGCGCCCGAGAGATTCTCTTCACGCTCGTTTCGGTCTTCACCGTGATCCCGTGACCCACCAACTCGGCGTGCACCAGCGCTCCAAGACTCGGGTCGACGGTGGGCAAGACTTCGGGCAACTGCTCCAACTGAGTAACCGAAAGCCCGCGCGCACTCAAGCCTTCAGCCATCTCGAGTCCGATGTACCCGGCGCCGACGATGACGGCGCTCGATGGCTGCAACGAGTCGAGAGTGTGCATGAGTTCGAATGTGTCGCCCATCGAATGCAATAGGTGGACTCCGTCAGGTGGTCCCAGCGCGTCCTCTCCCACCAATCCATCTATCGGTGGTCGAGCCGATACAGCGCCGGTGCCGACGATGAGTTGGTCGTACTTGACCATGCCCTCGGTGCCGTTCCCGTCGACAACGTGAAGAGTGCGTCCGGAGACGTCGATCTTCGTCGCCAAGGAGTTGAGTCGAACTGCCATGCCCGTGTTCTGGAGATCATCGAGCGTCCGATGAGCCAGGTTTCGCCAGTCCGTCACTTCGCCCGAGACGTAGTAGGGAATCCCGCAAATGGAGTAGTTGGGAAACGCGTCAGCCACCACCACGGTGACGTCACTCGAGGGGTCAAGTTCTCGCGCCCGCAGCGCCGCGCTAATCCCGGCATCACTTCCCCCAACGGCTACCAGGTGCATGCAACGATTCCTTTCTTCGTGTCGAGAGATATTTGAGACATCGACCTAGTGAGTTTCCAGGTCCCCATCGCGACGCAGATGGGGTTCAATGATGTCCGCGGCTTGCGCCCGCGTGAGTCCGGGATAGAGCATTTTGATCAGGGCGGCGGCGAGGACGCCACCGACCAGTTGCGCGAAGATGAAACTCGGCGCCGAGGACGGCGCAATGCCCGCAAAGCTGTTCGAGAATATTCGACCCACGGTGATGGCGGGGTTGGCAAAACTCGTTGAACTCGTGAAAAAGTACGCCGCGCCAATGTACGCGCCCACGGCGGCGGGGGCTAGGTGAGAGCGCCGCGAGCGCGCCAGAGCGAAGATGACAAATACCAATCCAACGGTCGCCACCACTTCAGAGAGCCAGTGCGGTCCTGTTGCACGGTGCTTCGTGGAGATGGAAACGGCGGCCTCGGCGAACATCGCGTTTGCCAGGATCGCGCCAGTGATGCATCCGAGAACCTGAGCGGGCAGGTACGCCAGCGCGTCGCGCCAGCGAATCCCGCCGAAGGTTGCGTCGACGAAGGAAACAACCGGGTTGAAGTGCCCACCCGAGATTGGTCCAAACATCAAAATGATGGCGAACAGTCCCGCCGCGGTGGCCACAGCGTTCTCTAGTAGTTCGATGCCGATCGTTCCAGGTGACAATGTCTGCGCAGCAATCCCCGATCCGATAACGATCGCTGCCAGTAGAGCGCTGCCTAGAAATTCAGCAACAAGACGTCGCCACAGAACAACGTCTCTCATTTCGATTCTCTCCGTCTCGTGAATGGCTTAGCAGCAGGCCGCTGGCGCGGACGCGTCAGACACCGTCAATTGCACCACCGCGTCCGAGACGCAGCACGAGCCGTCACCACTGATACCCGAATCGATAGGAGCATCAGCCAACACGGTGTAGACCTCCCAGGGAGCGCCGTCAGGATCGCTGACCCAGACTTTGTTTTGGATAGCGAAGCAACAGTTCGTCTGCTCCTCGATCTCTGTCGCGAGACCTTCTCCACTGAGTCGAATGGTTGCGTCCGTCACATCACGAGCCGACTCGACCTCAATTCCGAGGTGGTTCATTGCGCCGTCCACGCCGTGATCGCGAGCGTCGGCGTTCTCCATAAGCACCAGTTTGAGAGGAGGGTCGACGATCGCAAAGTTCGCATATCCCGGACGGAGTTTGGCCGGTTGGCTATTGAAGAGCTTCGAGTAGAAATCGATCGCTTCCTCAAGATTCGAGACATTGAGGGCAAGTTGGACACGAGACATTCATTCCTCCGATTACATTGGTACTTATCGATATGAAGAGTATGTCCCATATATCGACGTTTGTCAATGAAAGGATCCCGAATGTCCCGAACATTGCCCCAGAAGCAGGTCACAGACCCTTCCATCTGCTGCACACCGATGTCCGAAGAGTCCCTCTCATCAGCAGATTCTGAAGACCTCGCGGCGGTGTTCGCCGCACTGGGAGACCCCGTGCGGTTGCGACTTTTCTCAATCATCTCAGCGACAGGCGAGGTGTGCAGTTGCAATCTCGAGGGACCACTCGAGCGAAGTCAGCCCACCGTCTCTCATCACACGAAGATCCTCGCTGAAGCGGGACTCATCGCGGGCGACAAGCGTGGGCGCTGGGTCTGGTGGCACGTTGTGCCCGAACGACTAGACGCAATTCGGAGCGTTCTGTCTCCTAGCGGAGCCAACCATTGCGCCGATATCTCCCGATGACTGGATCCGATGGCGTGACTTGAGACCGGATGTCCTTGGCGAGGCCCCATAATCCTTTTGTTCGTCGCCAGACGAATGGCAGGGCGTGGAAGAGCAGGGCTGGCATAGTCGGCTCGCAGACGTCTCGCTGAACTTGGTTGCAGTGCTCGACGGACGTAACGCGGGCGTGGTCAACGTCAAGGCGTCCGACAGCGATGAGAGCATCGTTTAGGCGCCGGGAAGTCCAGCAGGCAGTTTCCCGTCTGATTTCCCGAGGCCCGCGGGCACGTTTGCACCGAGATTGAGCGGCAATTGCGACCTAGTTGTGTTGACGTTGATTCTGGTGCGCGACATTGAACCTGGGCACCATTGACGCAGGGGCGGCCGTTGACATCTACACCGTTCTCACCCACGACTCGGCGGCGAGTACAAGGTACTCAAGCGAACTCAGCCACCGACAGTACGGGTCTGGCCAGCGTCGGCTCCCCGGACCCGTCCTCAACGTCTGTCGAACACGAGTTCTCACTCTTGGCGCCAGCGCCGGACGTTTCTGAGGACCGTAGCGAGAGGCTCGCGCCAGCCGGTGGAATGCACGCGAGCTACCAAGTTCCGGACCGGCTGTCGCCACCAAGTCGCTACGTCGCTGTGGGCTGGAAATTCGCCATCGCGGTCGTCACGGCGGCCCTGTGGACCGGGGCGTCGGCGTGGATCTCGGCCCCGTGGGTGACCGGTTTGGCCGCGCACGTCACTATCCTGCCGGCGATCCTCATTGTGTCGCTGCTCGCCTTCTTGCCCGGGTTTGTCGTGGCCTTCCTCATGGTGGGCCTCGCTTTCGACCGACAGCCGCCCCTGCGCGTCACGTCCCCGCGTGAGCCCGTCACCATCCTTATCGCCGCGCGAAATGAGGAAGCCGCCATCGGCGACACGATGCGCTCGCTCGCTCAACAGGACTACGAGGGCCCCCTTCGCGTAATTGTGATTGACAATGGCTCGACCGACAACACCCGCGAAGTAGCGCTGGCGGCCGCGGGGGAAGCCGGATTCGCAATCGAGATCTTGACCGAGACCACGCCCGGCAAGAGTCACGCGCTGAATCTCGGTCTGGCCAATGTCACGAGCAGCCTCGTGATCACCGTGGACGCCGACACGCTTCTGCAGCGTTCTGCGGTCCGGCTACTGGTATCTCGACTCATGTCGTCGCCACCCGCCGTGCACGCAGTGGCGGGGGCCGTGATGGTGCGCAACAGCCGCAGCACCTTCTGGAGCCGCCTGCAGGCGTGGGACTACTTCTTGGGCATCGCCTCGGTGAAGAGGATGCAGGGACTCTTCCAGAACACTCTGGTGGCGCAGGGCGCGTTCAGTCTGTACCGCAGCGACGCGGTGCGCGACGCCGGCGGCTGGCCCGACGCCATCGGCGAGGACATCGTCTTGACCTGGAAGATGATGAACAACGGCGCCAACGTCTTCTTCGAGCCGTTGGCCGTCGCCTTCACCAGCGCTCCCGAGTCGCTCAAGGTCTTAGCGCTCCAGCGCTCACGCTGGGCTCGAGGCATGATCGAGGGTCTGCGGACGGTGCCTCCATGGCGGCACCAGAACGGCTACGCCAAGGTCCTCACGGGCTTCAACCTGCTGATCCCGTTCCTCGACATCGCGTACGTCTTCTTGTGGCTGCCCGGTGTCGTGCTTGCCTGCTTCGGAATCTTCTGGTTCGTCGGGCCGATGACGGTGGCCGTGCTCCCCATGACGCTCCTCGTCTACGGCATCCTCTTTCACTATCAGAACCGCCGTGTGTTTCGGCCCCTCGGTCTACGGGTACGCCGAAACCTCGTCGGCCTGCTCCTCTTCGTGATCATCTACCAGATCTTCATGTCGTCATTCTCGGTCATTGGTTACGCTCAAGAGCTCACTCGAAGAACTCGGCGCTGGAAGTAACCGAACGGGCGTCCTCGCTGCGACGTTGGAAGTGGCGACCACTTAACCTGACTGGCGCCCAACAAGAAAAAACGGCCAGCGTTCGGCCGTACGAGAGGTTCGCCGATCTGACGAATTCTCTGTAATGATTCAGCATTCGAGCAACGTCTAAAGTACGGAGCGTCCTCGCCGATCGGTCAACGATCCAGATCTCGATCACTTCGAGATCTTCTGTCGCGAAAACTATTCACGATTGTTTCGGTACCTTCCCGGTAGAAGATTCAACATCAAAAGACCACGTCGTCGAGTGCTCGTCACCTAGGCTCGACTCCGGTCCGGAAACGTCCGGCTCCGCTCATTTAAAGGATCCGATGTGCGTTCTTGGCAAAAACTTCTTATCTCGGTAAGCGCCGTCGTGGCGGCTGGGGGCGGCGCGGTGATCGCCAGCGCATCGACGAAATCAGCAGAAGGCAGTCAGTTTTCGGCCTGTCTGTCTTCGACTGGATTGCTCGCAAAGGTGAGCGTGAACGCGACACCCACTTGCCCCACACGCTCTCGATTGGTGACGTGGAACGCCCGAGGACCGCAGGGATCTGCCGGCTCCTCGGGCGCCGCGGGTGCCGCGGGTTCCCAGTGGGAAACTGGTTCCGGCGCTCCCGTGTTCAACTCGTCCCAACCAGCGGGTGAGCTCTATCTCGACACCGCCAACGGCAACGTCTATCAACTCGTCTCTGGCAATTGGGCACTCCAAGGCAACATCGAAGGGCCGCGTGGCCTACTGGGACCGCCCGGAACGACGGGCGTTCCTGGAGCGACCGGCGCCAGAGGGTCACTCTGGAGTACGGGTACGGGAGCTCCGTCACTCAACTCATCCCAGCAAGCGGGTGACCTCTACCTCGACACGGCCAGCGGTAACGTCTATCAACTCGTCTCGGGAAGTTGGACCCTCGAAGGCAACATTGAAGGTCCGTCGGGCGCGGGCTACAACTGTTCCGCCACGGCGTTTCCGGGTGTCGACTACGACGGGTGCTCGCTCGGCGGATCGGAATATTTCGCCCAAAACCTTGTGGGCGCCCAGTTCATTGGTGCAACCCTGACCGACACCTTCTTTAACGGAAGTTCCAACCTGGACGGTGCAAATTTCAGTGGGGCCAACGTCTCCGCATCCCACCTCTACGATTCAGCCAGTTTTGTCAACGCGAACTTCGCGGGCGCCAATCTCACTGGCTCGTTTCTCTACGCGAGCGGCAACTTTACGAACGCGAACTTCAGTGGCGCCAATCTGACGGACGCGTTTCTCTACGCTGGTGGCAACTTTACGAACGCGAACTTCACGGGCGCCAACCTAACCGGTGCCTTTTTGAGCGAAACTACGTTAAGCACGTCCGTGTGGAACAACACGACCTGCCCGGGCGGGACGAACAGTAGTGCGTACGCGCCGCAGACGTGCGTGGGGCACTGACCGAAAAGGGCTTTCATCTTGAAGCGAGAGTCGGAATCGACTGGGCGGGGTGACATCGGAGACGCGATAGTGGACGGGGTCTCAGCCCTCTGGCAGGTCGGCCGCTTGATTCTGCTTCCTCTTCGCTATACGGGCCTGGCGCGGACCTGTGCGGCGGTGGATGGAACGTTCAGGCTAACGCGTAGCGACGACACCCGTCGTAGCTCTCACGTCTAACAATCACGAGCCGTTCTTGAATCCGTCGGTCACGGTTGCAACACCACCATCGGGGTTGGTAACCGTCAAGTTACCCTTCCCTCCGTTACCGCCACTACCCGTCACCGTAATTGTGATTTGAGTTGATGAATTCCAAGTGACACCGGTCACTGAGCCGTTCGCACTTATCGCCACCGTGGCCCCATTTTCGAAATTCGTGCCAGTGATTGTGCAGGTTGTAGTCCCATTGTGAGCCGGATTACACGGGCTGGTCGCGGTGGGCGACGAAATCGTCGGAGCAGGCGTCATGGTGAAGGAGGCCGAGTTGACCGAGAGTGCGCCGTTCGAGAAGTGCAGAGTGTAGGAGTTGCCGGTGACCCCAGTCATGGTGAGAGCGGTGTAGGTCGCCGCGCCACCACTAATCGTGGTCGTTGCCCCGGCCGTGATGGCACCGCCGGTGCCGGTGTTGATGGTCGCGGTCATGGTTCCCGAGGCGCTGGTGACCACGTTGCCCGCCGAGTCTTGGACCTGCACCGCCGGTTGGGGGGCGAGGGCGAAGCCGCTGACGGCGCCCGAGGGCTGGATGGTGACGACCAGTTGCGTGGCCGTGCCGAACGTCATGGTGAAAGAGCCCGAGTTGACCGAGAACGTGCTGTTGGAGAAGTGCAGGGTGTAAGAGTTACCCGCCACGCCAGTCATGGTGAGAGCGGAGTAGGTCGCCACGCCGCCGCTAATCGTGCTCGTTGCACCGGCGGTGATGGAGCCCCCAGTGCCACTATTGATGGTCGCGGTCATGGTTCCCGTGGCGCTGGTGACCACGTTGCCCGCCGAGTCTTCGACCTTGACCACGGGCTGGCCGGTGAGGGCCGAGCCGCTGGCGGCGCCCGAGGGCGCGGTGGTGATCACCAACTGGGTGGCCGCGCCGAACGTCATCGTGAAAGAGCCCGAGTTGACCGAGAACGTGCCGTTGGAGAAGTGCAGAGTGTAGGAGTTGCCCGCCACACCAGTCATGGTGAGGGTGGTAAAGGTCGCGACACCGCCCGAGATGGAGACCGAGGCACCTGCGGTGATGGCACCGCCGGTGCCGGTGTTGATGGTCGCGGTTATGGCTCCCGAGGCGTTGGTGACCACGTTGCCCCCCGAGTCCTGCACCTTGACCACGGGCTGGCCGGTGAGCGCCGAGCCGCTGGCGGCGCCCGAGGGCGCGGTGGTGACCACCAACTGGGTGGCCGCGCCGGTGGAGACGGTGATGGAGTTGGAGACGGCGGCGGTCAGTGAGCCGTCGGTGAACGTCAAGGTGTAGTTGCCCGCCAGGGCGTTGAGTGCGAGGCCGGAGAAGGTGGCTACGCCTGAAGAGGCCGCCTTGGTTGGGTTGGTCACCGACACTCCGCCGGTGGTGATCGCGGCGGTGACCGTTGACGAGTTGCTTGTGACCACGTTGCCGCCCACGTCCTCGACCTTGACCACGGGCTGTTGGGAGAGGGCTGCGCCGCTAGCGTCGGTCGATGAGGGCGGAGTGGTAATAACCAACTGGGCGGCCGAGCCAAAGTTCATCACGACGTTGCCCGAGGTTCCGGCCTTGCTGTCAGCTGAGGCCGCCTTGAACATCCCCGTGGCGTCGTTGCCGATGTAGGTCATCCCGAGGGAGGTGAGGTTGGCTACGCCGCTGGAGAAGTCGCCGGCCGCGTTGAGCACGTTGGAGCCGTGGAGGCCGGAGACTGCCCCGGTGAACGGCGAGAGGGCCGTGATCGTGACGTTGTCGCCAGCGGCGCTGAATCCGGTGACTGTGTTGCTGTAAGCGTCCTGCGCCGTCAACGTGTTCGTGCCGGTGAAGGCGACCCCGTCAATCTGCGGGGTGGCTAAGACAAAGGTGAAGTGGTCCAGTGTGCTGGCGCTCACCGTGAAGCTGCCCGAGGTGCCCGTCTTGTTCGCCACGACGCTGTCCGAGGTCACCGTCAGGGAGGTTGA
>JAOBWI010000029.1 GCA_025463285.1 Acidimicrobiaceae bacterium
ACCGAAGTAGATACGTATTGACCGCCCGTTAGCGGGGCGGAACGTTGTATCAGAAGCGATAGGGACGTCAATAAGGTCGCGAAGTCGCGACCTCTTCCCCCGCTACGACACTCAGCTCCGTGTCACCACGACTGGGGTAGTTTCGCCTGAATGGCTTGGGCGATGAAGGAGTACCCGGCGTTGTTCGGGTGATCGTCGGGCCCGAAAGGCGTCCGGTAACACATCCAGGTCAGTTGGCAAGCCTTTTGCACGTTGAGGGGAATGGTCCCCACGTTCGCCACGACCACACCCGTATTGTCCTCAGTTTGAAACATTCCCGGCACGTCGGCAACGGGTACGCCCGCTTTGTTGAAGGCGGTGATCAGGGCCGTGTTGACGCTATTGATGGCATATAGCGTCTGGGTGGCGACCGCCGGTCCCTTCGAGCCATCGAGGTAGAAGGCCAGAAACGGATCGCTGTAATCAACGCCGATGAAGTGAGTGTTCGAACCGGCAGCGGCCTTTAGCTCCTTAATAATCTTGGGCATATCGACCCCGATGGCGGCCACGCCCGCAGCGATGCACGCTTCATTCACTCCCCCCGGCGCCATACACAGGCGAATGTTGTTAAAACCAAGATCAATGGTCACCACTCCCGGCTGCGACTGATTGGCCTGCAGAATACTGATGGCGTTGGACATCTGCGTCACGGGGAGTTTGTAACAGTTGTCCGCGGCGGTCGGGTTAAGCATCGACTGCACCGTTTCGCCGGGACACCCGACCTGGTACAGCGTGAGCTCAACTCCCCTGAGCTTCTCCAAAAAGATCAGTTCGTTGGCGTAGCCCGTGTCGGTGCGGCGCCCGTTGTGATTGGCGATGCCGGTGGGTTGAAAGCCCAGCGAGTCAGACGCGCCGATGTCGATATAAAAGCCAGTGAACTTGGTGGGCGTGGAGGTCGTTGTCGACGACGCGTTGGGTGACGCGTTCGAACGACCCACCACGTAGGCGCTAAAGGAGGCGAGGATCACCGCCATCGTGATCACCATGTAGACCGCTCGTCGACGCATTCACTTCCTTGAAGGTGTTACTCGCATCGTCCCCTCGACGAAACGGCCGCATCCAAGTTTAGTTCATCGACGAAACCAACTTGAGCCGACCTCGCCCATTCCCACAGAAATCTAGGTCCGTAGAGCGGGGCAGCGAGCGTAAAGGTCGAGTTGTCAGTTGTTCCAGGCCACTATCGAGGTAGCCGGGCGCCAGAGAATTACTCACCGTCGCCACGCTGACCGCGGTCGGAAGTTCGACAACGACACAGCCATTGATCGTCGCGGTGCGCGAATTTTAAATGTACCGACGGTGAAGTTCGGTGGGCGCCAGGAGAGCGAGACCCAGGGTCACCACGACTGCAACAAATTCTTGGAAATCGAACGGGTCGTTTCATTGCCGAACCTTCCTCCGCAATCGAACGAGGACTTTCTGGCGGATCCATCTCACTCGGTAAGATTTTCGTCGGAGGATTCATGGAGACGGAGCACTGGCAGTTACATCCGGACGAACACGACTATCCCGCGGCCGCCCGCTACCTCAGTTTGATCTGCTCGACCGACTTAGCGGCCAGGATCGTCAAGTTGTTAAAGGTCGCACCGATGGCCACCTACGAGGCCAAGGATCTCCTACGGGCCAGTCGTCTCCCGATGTTGGAGCACGATAACAAGCACGTGGCCAGTGACTTAGCGAAGGTGACGTCCGGCTTTAAACTTTCCCCCATACTTCTGGTGCGCGGTCGAATCGAGAGGAATCGCGACCTGGTGGTGGCTGACGGCTACCACCGAATCTGCGCTAGCTACTACATCGACGAGAACTCCCAAATTCCCTGTCGACTGGTCGAACTTCCTTCGAAGTAGGACGTCGTGCTTCGCGTGAACCGAGACAGAATCCAGCGAGGCTTACACTGTCACGTGCGTCGACTTATTCCCTTCAGCATTTTGGCCGCCTTGATCGTGGCGTCCCTCGTCACTCTGCGCCTGTCCTACGACCAGTCGCACTCGCCCCGCGACGTCAGCATCACCTTGAGCTGTTCTAAGAACGTGGGCCAACGCCCCGCCGGCTACGTTCTCTTCTGCGCCGACGCGAACGCTGAATTCACGCACCTCTCCTGGCAGGACTGGGGTGACGCCACGGCGTACGGCACCGGCACCGCGCGCTGGAACGACTGCACCCCCAACTGTGCGGCCGGCACGTGGAAGAGCGAGCCGGTGACGGTGTGGGCCTGGCGCATTCGCGACCACCGCTACACGCGTCTCTCCAGCAGCGATACCGCGTTGATGTCGAGCATCGTGGTGAAGAGTTACCCGGCGTAAGAATCTCCCAACGCTCACGAGACGCTCCCGCGGGCACGTGCACGTTTCCTTATACTGAGGACCGCACTGCACCGCGTTGAGATCACCCTGACGCACTTGACACTGGAGTACGACCGATGAAGTTGGCTCGCACCGCCGTCGTGGTGGCCACGTTGGTCACCCTGGGAACCGCCCTTCCGGCGGCGGCCACCCTGCCGGCGTGGAGCAGCGCCAAATCGGTGGCCCTGCCGAGCGGCGCGAAAGGCATTCCCGGTGGGTTCTTACCCTCGCTCACCTGCGTGTCGGTGGGCAACTGCGAGGCCGGCGGCTCCTACACCGACGCCAGTAATCGAGTGGAAGGCCTCATTCTCACCGAGTCCCGTGGTGTGTGGACCGCGCCGTTCACACTGACCGCGCCGGTCGGCGGCGCGTCGAATCCCCGGGTCACCGTATACGCCCTGTCCTGTGGGGCGCTCGGCAACTGCAGTGCCGCGGGAACCTACGAGAACACGGCCGGCGACGCCCTAGCTTTTTACGCCAATGAAGTGAGGGGGAAGTGGTCCAGCGCGCACCGAGTGGACCTTCCGGCCAACGCCCTGGTCAAAGGTCAGGACGCGGCCATTCGCTCCCTCGCTTGTCCCAGCGCTGGCAACTGCAGCGCGGTGGGCAACTATGACGACAACAACCCCGTCACCTCGCGAGAGGAAGGCTTCGTGGACGTCGAGAGTAAGGGCGTGTGGCACCGAGCGAGCGAGGTCACGTTCGCGGGCAGCACCAACTTCGACCCCTTCGTCTCCATGGGTCAAGTGGCCTGCGCCTCCAACGGGCGCTGCGTCGCGGTCGGTTCCTACATCGACGCCAACGACGTCACGCAAGGACTGGTCCTCGACGAAAACGGCGACGCCTGGGATCGAGGCCTGGCGCTGGCGCTACCGGCCAACGCCAGCGCCTTCTCCGGGGCCACGCTGAGCGAAGTGACCTGCGTGAGGGACTCGTCGTGCGCGGTCTTCGGCTCGTACTACCAACGAGGCGGCGCGATCGAAGCCTTGAGCGCGAGCGAGACGCACGACACCTGGGGACGGGCCGTCGAACTCACCATGCCCACCAACGCCGATACGAACCCGCACGTCTTTCTCTACGGCTTTGGAGGCATCGCCTGCGCCACGAGGGGCAACTGCAGTGCCGGGGGACAGTACGAAGCGGGTAATGGTGAGTATCAGGGATTCTTGGCCAACGAGAACGACGGGGTCTGGTCCGAGGCCCAACAACTCGCCCTGCCCGGTGGCGCACTGTCGGCCGGAAAGAACGGCGGGGTGGTAGCGCTGGCCTGCCCCACGGCGGGGAACTGTCGCGCCAGTGGAGCGTACCTGGACGCGTCCAATCACTACCAGGCAGTCGTCGTGACCGAAACTAACGGCCAGTGGGCCACGGGCGCAAAAGTCGTCCTCCCGGGTAGCGCTACGTCGGTGGGCGTGGACGGCGGCATCTACTCACTCATCTGCGCCAGCCCGTCATCGTGCCTCGGCACCGGTAGCTACCTTGAGGGGGCGTCGACCTACCAGGGGTTCACCCTGGCCACGTGATCCCAACGTCGCGCCAGGCGAGCATCAAGTTCTGGCCACGGTCGCAAGGTTTCATCTACCGACCATCTAGGGGTATCGCGCCTTTCACCTTGCGGTAACCCTGAGTTCTTACGTTGGTCTTCGTGGCACGTCAACGAACTCAACGCCCCCTTGAAGATGCCGTTCGTGCCGCTCTTCGCCGCCCAACAAACCGAGAAGACCACTCATGACCGCTCTCGTTGACCTACAAGGTCGCAACACCATCATGATTGTGGAAGATGAGGAGAGCTACCAAGACGCTCTCAACGTCGGACTCAGCGTCGAGGGATTTGTGGTGGTCGGCGCCACCAACATCGCCGAGGCGAGAGCGCTGCTGCTCTCCTCCAAGCCCGATCTGGTCTTGCTCGACGTGATGCTGCCCGACGGCTCGGGCATCGACTACTGCCGCGAACTCCATGACACCACCCACATCCCCGTCATCATGGTTACCGCACGCACCAGTGAGGTCGACGTCGTGCTCGGCCTCGAGATCGGTGCGGCGGATTACGTCACCAAACCGTACCGATTGCGCGAGCTCGTGGCGAGAATTCGCGCCGTGCTGCGACGTCCCATCACCACCGAGGACGATGAGGTCATCACTTTCGGGGACCTGCGCATTGACTTCAGTCGTCGCACGGTAACGCGGAAAAGCCAAGAAGTGGAGCTCAGCCGTAAGGAGTTTGATCTCCTCGCCCTCTTCGCCACTCGACTCGGGCAGGTAGTCACTCGCGAAGTCTGTCTCGATACCCTGTGGTGGGGACTCGAACTCTCCGATACGCGCACGCTCGATACGCACGTCAAGCGACTGCGACAAAAGATTGAAGACGACCCGGCCAACCCTCGCCACCTGATCACCATTCGTGGCGTGGGCTTTCGACTGGACGCGTAGCCTTACTTCGTGCAGAAAAGCGAATCGGCCTTCGACTTCACCCTGGTCGACCAAGAGGGCAACGAGCGCACGCTGTCGACGATGTTGGCTGATGGACCGGTGGTGCTTTTCTTCTACCCGGCGGCGATGAGCCCGGGCTGCACCAGGGAGTCCTGCCACTTTCGCGACCTGAGCAGCGAGTTCGCCGAACTCGGCGCACAACCGGTCGGCATCTCATTGGACGGCTCTGAACTTCAAGCTCAGTTCGCGAGAAAGAACGGCATAAATTACCCACTTCTCGCGGACGTGGACGGCACGGTCGCGCGACACTACGGTGTCAAACGCGCTCTCAACATCTTGAAGGTAAAGCGCGCCACGTTCGTGATCAACCAGGACCTCACTATCCGCGAAGTGATTAACAGCGAAATCAGTATGAACGCTCACGCCGATCGCGCCTTGGCTGCTTTGCGCGCTAGTTAGCTGGCAATAGGATTCGGCGTTCAGTTGAGATTCTGGTGGATTTCGACTGAGAACGACCCGCACGATCGATGCAGCGTTATCCATGATGCGTGGGTTCCAACCGTGTGGGCGATGGACATGAAATGAATCTCGTTGGTTGTCGCTTGGAGTCGAGTGCGTTGTGACGCTGGGTAAGTACCGTCGTACGGATGAAGCCCTACACCCAATGCCTGAGCAAGAAAAACTGTGCCTGAGAAGTTCACCGACGACATCGCCGGGGATATCGTGATCTACGCTGGCCCCGGAGTTGAACTGGCGCTGCCAATTGACCGTGAACGCGAGACGATTTGGGCCACGCAGGCCCAGATAGCAGAGCTCTTTGGGGTCGACCGATCGAGGGTGACCAGGCACGTCAACAACGTCTTTCGAGACGAGGAGGTGGACAAGGAAAGCAATGTGCTGAAAGCGCACATTGCTTCCTCCGGCCCGTCAGCTACTACAGCCTCGACGTCATACTCGCCGTCGGATACCGCGCGAACTCCAGCCGAGCCATAGGGTTTCGTCGCTGGGTTACTGGCGTGCTCAAGGACTACGCCGTTACCGGCGTAGCGCTCAACAGCAAGCGGCTAGCCGAACTGGGCTCGATCGTACGACTTCTATCGCGTGCAGACAACGAACTCGTCGCCGGGGTAGCTGACGTGTTGACCGGTTACGTCCCGGGGCTGCAGCTGCTCCGCGAGTATGACGAAGGTCATATCGCCATTCCCGAAGGCGCCGTGCCAGGGTGGGAACTCACCATCGACGAAGCTCGGGCCGTTATCAATCGCGTCGGTGATGAGTTCCCACAAGATAAGTTGTTCGGCCACGACCCCAGGGGCAAGCTCGATGGCACCATCGGTGCCATCTACCAGGGTTTCGGCGGCCAAGACATCTACCCGACCGTCGAAGACAAGGCGGCCAACCTTCCTCAACCGAAACGGCATTCTCCGCGACCACGAGGGCAAACCCAGAATCTCCAA
>JAOBWI010000035.1 GCA_025463285.1 Acidimicrobiaceae bacterium
GAGGAGTAACAGGAGAGGAAACACCGTCACAAACAGTGCATACGTTATTTGCACGACCAGGTTTCCGGCGTTGTCGTCACCAAATTTCTTAACGACGCCCAGGACAAACGAAGGGATCAAGTGGCGCTGTTGCCAAGCGTCGACGCGCCGCGTGGTCATTTCAATGAACTTCATATCGAGATTCGATTGCTGGCGAAGGTGTCACAGTGTCGTCTCAAGGGAACTTCATCACTCCTGCGTAACGTCGTTTCGCCGATCCTATGTGGGTCGCGAGAGCGAGGACTGAGATTATTCGCGATATGACGACAGTGTGCGACGCACTTTCTCGCGGCGTGATATTCCCGGGTGATCGTTTTGCGCAGCGATCGCGATGAATCGGACGTAGTCTTAGGCTTGATGCTCAACGTACAACGTAGAACTCTCCTCGCTCCGAAGAGTGAAGAGACGCTGGGCCTCGGCTGGCCCCACGAAGCCAGAAGAATCGCCCTCAAGTGTGGCAATGGCTCAAGAGACTAGTTAAAAACTTGAGATTGGAAGAACGAATGCAAGTAGTTCCCGCGAGCGGCACCGCCAAGGGTTCCGACACGATGTTTACGGGAGATGTCTACGTCGACGTTATTGCTAGTGGGCAAGCACCCTCTCGAATTCGCGTTAACTCTGTTCACTTTACGCCCGGCTCTCGCACCGCTTGGCATTGTCACGCGGTCGGCCAAATACTTCATGTCACCTACGGCATCGGAGTCGTTCAGTCGAGTGGCAGTGACATCCTCGCTATGCGTTCGGGCGACACGATCGTTACGCCCCCCGGTGAGTGGCACTGGCATGGTGCAGCACGAAATCATTTCATGACACACCTGGCTATTTGGGAAGCTCCAGAGTCCGGTGACGAGAGCTCGTGGGGCGAACTCGTACGTGATGAGGAGTATGACCAGCAGCCGAATGCCTGACCCTGTGGGTCTGCGCCGCAACTGCTCGAGTCAGAAATCAGAGCGCCTGATTGTTTGTGACGTCGCTGGGGACGCGTAGTAATCAATTATCGTTCTGCCACTGACTGAAAACAGCGAGCGGAGACCGGCGCATGGCTTTGTTGAGTTCCGGCGTGCAGCCGTTCGCAGGTACCGCGCGGCCACTACCAGATTCGTTGACAGCCCGCGGGACGTATTTACGAGCCCGTGTTGTGTCCCTCCGGATTATCCCGACGGGGAGCCTTGCGCCGCCTTGTCGGCAGCGAGCGTGGGGGGCCCTCGAAGAATCCAGGCGAACGCTACCGCGATCGCCGCACCGACGCCGGGGCCGAGGACGTAGATCCACAGGTGCGACCAGTGATTTCCGACGAGTGCAGACGCGAGCGACCGAATCGGATTCATACTGGCGCCGGAGATCGGTACCGCGAACAGTCCCGCGGCGGCAACGTAGCCACCTCGGGCAATGGCGGCGTTAGGCCCCACGTTGTTCTTTCCCGAAGAAGTGCCGAGGGTCACGGTGGCGAGGCCGACAGTTAGGACCGTCTCAAGGAGGAAGGCGTCTAAGCCAGAGATTCCTCGTCCCGGCACGGACTCGCCGAGTCGCCCGACGTTGCCCATCGATCCGCGCAGGAAGGCCACGGCTCCCACCGCACCGACCAGCTGCGCGAACCAGTAACCCGGCACTCGTCGCCAAGGAAAATTTCTCCGAAGAGCGTAGGCGAACGTCACGGCCGGGTTGATGTGCGCGCCGCTTACATTGCCAATTGCGTAGATAATCGCCATGATGGCGAGCCCGGGGACGACTGCCTGTGCGGCGAGGGGAACCTTGCCGTGGCTCTTCGCGTCCACGACCACTGCGCCGACGCTCAGGAGAACGAAGAAAAATGTACCGAGGGCTTCGCCAAAAAGTCGACGCAGCTCATAGCGCGGGTCGTGAGCGTCGTGAATCCAGGGAGTCTCGCTTTCATCCGGTTCGCGATAGACGCGTGTGCCCTTGCTCATCGATGGACGACCTTCTGGCTCACGTGTTCATGTCGGTACTCTTCTCCGCGCTGTCGCGCCGCCTGTTGCTCTCGTAGCGTCAACGCAACGGCCCAGGGGCCAAAAAATGAAATCACGACGCCAGCAGCGGGGCCGAAAGAAAATGCGGCGACGAGTCGAGCCACCGCCGACCGACGAGCCAGTGGTTTCGCTCCCGCCCCATGTCTCCCGACCGAGCGACAGCACGTGTCCTGGGAATCATGGAGGTTGCGGGAGTAGTCATCCGCCGCTGACCGCTAGTCCCGGTCCCAGTGGCGGTGGCGACCTAGGGCCTTTATCAAGGCGGCGGCGAATGCGCGGTCAGCCTCGGGGCGAACGACGACACCGGCGGCGTCTCGAGCTATCTCAGACTCGTCGAGAACGTCGGCGCCCTGGCCCCATGCGCCGATGGTCTTGTAGTGACGATACGCTTCACCGAGGTTGAGGGCCGTGTAGGGATCCTTCGCCAGGTCCGCCGCGCCGCGTCCTCCGGCCACAACCAATGCGTCGTATTCGACGGACTGAGTGGTGAGGGAACTCTTGGTGACGTCCACCGGAGCGGTCGTCCCTCTGATGGTGCCTCCGTGAGGCGCGACGACCGTGACGGTGACACCATTTGCTTCGAAAATCTTCTTCAGGACGCGTAGACCGGCACTGTCAACGATGTCGGCCGCGAGGATCGCCACCGTTCGCCCGGACACGGGAAGCGGCTTTTCGCTCACCATCGAGAGTGCAGGTGACGACTTGATCACTTTGGTCGCCCGGCTTCGTGGAGAAGGTAGGCCGAGATTGGTCGCAATGCGTCGCACGAGTACGGCGTCCACATTGGCCAAATTCGCCAGCACTTTCGTCTTCACGTCAGCGCTTGTGCATTTACCGAGTTCGAATGAAAACGCGGCCACGATGTGATCTTGTTCAGGCTCACTCATGGAGTTCCAAAACATCGTGGCTTGTGAGAAATGGTCTCCAAACGAAACTGGCCGTTCACGAAGCAGCTTGCCTGACTCCAACTTGGGACTCGAGACAAATCCCGACACTCCGGCAGAAAATGGGCAGCCTCCCGCCAGCGAATTCGGGCTGTAGGCCGCGATGCCTTCGACAATGGCTTGCTGGGAGTAGCCGTCGCGCTGAGTGGTGTGCACGGGGGAGTGCGGACGATTTATAGGCAACTGGTCAAAATTGGGACCACCGAGACGGAGCAACTGCGTGTCGAGGTACGAGAAGTTTCGCGCGGCGAGCAACGGGTCATCGGTGAAGTCGATTCCCCGTGGGACGTGGCTGGTGCAAAAGGCTACTTGTTCGGTCTCGGCGAAGTAGTTGGTGGGGTTCCGATTGAGCGTCAGGCGACCGATAATCTTCACGGGTGCGAGCTCCTCAGGCACCAACTTGGTCGGGTCGAGAAGGTCGATGCCTCTGAACGTCTGCTCGGGCGTGTCCGGGAACGTTTGAATTCCGAAGTCCCACTCAGGAAAGAGTCCGGACTCGATGGCGTCCCAGAGATCGCGTCGATGAAAGTCCGGGTCGATGCCCCCGAGTTTCTGCGCCTCTTCCCACACGAGCCCCGCCATCCCGGCCACGGGCTTCCAGTGAAACTTTACGAGGGTGGTCTTGCCCTTGGCGTTGATGAGACGGAAAGTGTGGATTCCGAATCCCTCCATGGTGCGAAAGGAGCGAGGGATCGCGCGATCCGACATGACCCACATGAGCATGTGAGTCGATTCGGGCACGAGTGAGACAAAGTCCCAGAAGGTGTCGTGCGCCGACTGGGCCTGGGGAATTTCTCGATCCGGCTCGGGCTTCGTGGCGTGCACGAGGTCAGGGAACTTGATCCCGTCTTGAATGAAGAAGACCGGGATGTTGTTTCCGACGAGGTCCCAGTTACCTTCCGAGGTGTAGAACTTCGTCGCGAATCCCCGAGCGTCACGCGCGGTATCGGCCGATCCTCGCGAACCAAAGACTGTCGAAAATCGAACAAAGACGGGCGTCTCGACGGTGGTGTTCGAAAGAACTTTGGCGCAGGTGAGGTTCTCTAGGGATTGCGTCAGAAGAAAGACTCCGTGGGCTCCAGCACCACGCGCGTGCACGACGCGTTCAGGGAT
>JAOBWI010000038.1 GCA_025463285.1 Acidimicrobiaceae bacterium
TTCTTGGTCACCTTCTTGGCGGGCGATGCTTTCTTCGCGGGCGTTGCCTTCTTGGCGGGCAATGCTTTCTTCGCGGGCGTTGCCTTTCTGGTCGCCTTCTTGGCGGGCGATGCTTTCTTCGTCGATGATGGCATCGGCGTCACGATCGCAGCAATCAGCATTGAGTCCCAGTGCTGATCGCCGTCGTAGAGGGCGATCCCTGCGTCGACGACGCGCTTTCCGATCGCGACGTCAATTGCTCGTGGACCATCGCCGTCGCCGGGAACTTCGAGCAAGAGTGGGAGATCCCGAAGTCTCGGGTGACCCACGAGCGGCGCAAGACCCTTTTCGCCGATGGTACCTTCGCCAATGTTCGCGTGTCGGTCGCGGTTGCCGCCGAAGTCGATTTTCGAGTCGTTGAAATGCAGGCAACGGAGTCGCTCCATGCCCACGGTTCGGCCCACTTCCTTGATCAAACGCTCCGTGTCCGCAATACTCGAGTAGTCAAAACCACTCGCCCACAAGTGTTGAGTGTCGATGCAGAGCCCGAGACGGTCGTCGCCGTTGCACGCGTCGATCAGCAAACCGATCTCTTCAAAGGTCCGACCCACCGGGCCGTCGCGGCCCGCCGCATTCTCGATGAGAATGGGGCAACTGGGAATGCCCTCAGGAGCGGGATCAGCGTCCTCGAGAGCACGTTCAAGGGCGTCAGCGATTTGACGAACGACGTTGTCGAAACCGGCTCCTTTGTGCGAGCCCACGTGGAGAACCAATCCCGACGAGCCCATACCGCGCGCCACCGACAAGTTGTGCGTCAAACACTCAATGGACTTCTCATAGAGTTCGCTCTCGCCCGACGCCAGGTTGATGAGGTAGGTCGCGTGACAGAACGTATCGGTAATGGACGGGTGTTGGGCCTCGGCCTCGCGATACGCCGCTAAGACTTCTGGCGCGTACTGCGACGGTTTCCACATTCGAGGACTTTGGGTGAAGACCTGAATGGAGGTCGCCCCAATCTCCTCTCCGTACTCCAGGGAAGGCACGAGCTTGCCACCGCCGCGCACGTGCGCACCAACGTTCATTACAGTAAAACTACTAGCCCCACTACGAACAGAAGACAGGACTCCCGTGCCCGATTCCTTCACCCCGGCCTCTCGCGCCGTCTTTGACAAGAAGGTGCTCGCCCACGTCGCGAGTCTCGACCCCGACGGGTCGCCCAACGTGAGCCCGGTGTGGGTGGAGCTCGACGGGGACGACATTGTCATCAATACGGCGTTGGGCCGAGCCAAGGCGCGCAACCTCGCGAGCGACGCCCGCGTGGCCGTCTCACTCACCGATCCCGACGATCCCTACGCCACCATTACGGTGCGCGGCACGGTCGTTACTTTCACCACCGACGGCGCCGATGACGTCATCGACCGACTTGCCAAGAAGTACCTGGACGCCGACTCCTACCCTTTTCGACAGGAAGGTGAGATTCGCGTGACGGTCAAGATTCACCCTGATCGCATTTCGCACCAACTCCCGTAGTTGCTACTTCGTTGAGCTAAAGAAGGTGAGTTCACCGACGTCACTCGCTTCGCGGCGCGCGAAGCCGAGAGTTGTGTCGGCGCTACGCAGCGTCCCGTCGTAACTCCACACGGTGATGACCGACCGGGGCGCCGGCCGGTTGTAGGCGTCGCGAAGGGTGGCGACCTCGTTCGAGAAGTTCACCGGGGAGTCCCTGAGCAGGGCGCGCACGACGTCGGCGTGCTCACGCGCGCTAGATGACTCGATCACCACGTGGCGCAGGGCCATCATCGTGGCCAGCGTCTTGACGTCACGTGCCGCAATCTGCGCGGGGTAGTCGCCCGACACGTCGAGCCAGACCCCGCACGATGCTAAGTCCTGCGCCACTGAGGCCACGACCATCGCGGTGTCGGCGCTCGAGCAGTGAAGGAGGAGGGGCAGTTCGTGAGTACGCCTCGACGCTGCGGATCGACGTTCGAAGGGAAAGTCGAGACGAACGAGCTCCATGCCTAGGGCTGGAGGTCTTCTTTGGGCAGACGCTCAATATTGACGTCGCGAAAGGTGAGGATTCTCACCGACGGCACAAAACGAGCGGCGCGGTACATGTCCCAGACCCAGGCGTCGTGCAAGGTCACCTCGAGCAGCGTGGGCGTGGCGTTCGATTTTACTTCCACGGCCACGTCATTGGCCAGGTAGAAACGACGGTCGGTTTCGACGGCGAAGTCGAACATTCCCACGACCGCCTTGTACTCCTGAACCAGCGCGAGTTCGAGGGTCGACTCGTAGTCGTCGAGCTCTTCTTCACCCACCAGCGACTACGCGCGCTCGTTGACGCGAAGTTCCTTGATCTTGGCGGCCTTGCCGCGAAGTTCACGCAGGTAATACAACTTCGCACGACGCACGTCACCGTAGGACTCCACTTCGATCTTGGCGATGGTGGGGGTGTGAACGGGAAAGGTGCGCTCCACGCCCACGCCGAAACTGATCTTTCGTACGGTGAAGGTCTCCTGCAGCCCAGAACCCTGACGTCGAATCACGACGCCCTGAAAGACCTGAACGCGCTGACGGGTACCTTCGACCACGCGGACGTGGACTTTGACGGTGTCGCCGGGGCGAAAGGCGGGGATGTCATCGCGAAGCGAGTCGCGGTCAACTAAGTCGGTGGGGTTCATGAGAGCGGTCCCTTTCGGATCACAGGCTGTGCAAGTTTAGCCGCTTCCTTCGGGACCCTCCACCATCTCCACTCTCTGCAGGAGGGCACTCTCGTCGTCGCTTAAGCCTCCCCGACGCACCATCAGGTCACTTCGACGTGCGATCGTTCGTTTCAAGGCCTGCGCTCGGCGCCAACCCTCGATTTTCGCGTGGTCGCCCGAGAGGAGGATGTCCGGTACTCGTAGTCCTCTCACCTCGGCCGGCTTGGTGTACTGGGGGTACTCCAAGAGACCGTGCGAAAACGACTCGTCGGCACTGGACTCGTCGTTGCCCAAAGCTCCCGGCAATAGTCGCACCACCGACTCAATGACGCAGAGCGCCGCGAGCTCACCTCCGGCCAACACGAAGTCGCCCAGGGACAACTCCTCATCGACGATCAGATCGAAGACGCGCTGATCGAATCCTTCGTAGCGCCCACACAACAGCGTGAAGCCGGCTAGGTCACTTAACTCTCGAGCCACGGCGTGGGTAAACACCCGTCCCGACGGCGTGAGAGCAATCACCGGGTGGGCCAGATCGGGCGTGGATTCGATGGTGTCGATGATGGGTTCGGCCCGCAGCACCATCCCCGCACCTCCCCCGAAGGGTGAGTCGTCCACGCTGCGATGCGCGTCGTGGGTAGCGTCACGAAAATCGTGCACGTGGAGCTCCCACACCCCGCGCTCACTCGCTCGACCCAGCACTGACGTGGTGGCGTAGTCGGTGATCGCTCGGGGAAACAAGGTCAGCACGTCCACGCGCAGGGTCATTCGAAGAGTCCCTCGGGGGCGTCGATCTCCACGCGCTGATTCGCTTCGATGGAGGTGACGAAGGTGAGTGGAACGAGCGCGCCGGAGTCGAGAACCATGATGTCGCTCGCGGGATTGGCTTCCACGTCCACCACCACCCCTCGGCTCACGCCCGATACGTCGATGACTTCAGCGCCAAAGAGTTGATCGATCCAGATCACGCTGGCGTCCTCGATGCGCGGTGCGGAGAGAACGACGCCCCGCCATCGATCGGCCTCCTCGCGCGAGTCGATCCGATCGAACTGGACGATGAAACGCGCCTGATGAGCCGCGGAGGCCAGCACCACGAGAGGACCTCGCTCACTGAGGAGCGTTGCTCCTACGGCCAGACGTTCGACGCGATCGCTCCAGAGGTCGACCTGCACCTGACCGCGTAGTCCGTGCGCCTTGACGATACGCCCGACTTCGAGCGTGGCGCGCTCGTCGGCCACGGTTAGTCGACGATGTCGACGGAAGTGGTGACGCCGTCGCGCGAGCCCGCGGCGCCCACCAGCGCGCGAATCGCCTGCGCGGTGCGTCCGCGTCGCCCGATGATGCGCCCCATGTCGTTCGGTCCCACGTTGAGCGACAGCACGACCTTGCCTTGGCGCTCGTTCACTTCGACCGAGACGGCGGAAGGGTCTTCGGCTAACGACTTGGCGATGAACTCCAGCGCCGCCAGAGCGGTCGCGGCCCGTTGGCTCTGAGCGTCCTGTCTCTCGTTACCTTGGTCCACGACATCGTCGTCGAAGTCGACCTGGTCATCGTCGTCAATCCTGTTGACGTCACCGGCGACGTAGTCGTCCTCGACGTCGCTCACGTGAGCGCCTTCGAGGCCTCGAACGCCTCCAGGGCACCGCTGACCTTCAATAGTTTGGCCACGCGTTCCGTGGGCTGAGCCCCGTGATGAAGCCAGTGGAGAACCTTGTCGTTGTCGATCTTGAGCACCATCTCGGGCTCGGCCGTCGAGAGTCCACGGGGCTGGTAGGTACCGACGATCTCAAGGAAGGCGCCCGAACGGGCGCGGCGGCTCTCCGCGGCGACGACGCGGTAGGTGGGTTGCTTCTTCTTACCCATTCGCACCAAGCGTAGTTTTACAGCCACAACGTAATTCCCTTCGAATCTGTCTTCCCAAGCGGAACGGGGCGATATACCCGAGCGTCAAAGTTTAGCGTTGTTTGGGAGGGGTCACCCTCCCACCTTTCTTCTTCTTGTTTTTCGAACCGCCGCCACGCGGGGCCGACGCCGCACTCGCCATTCCCGCGCCGAGGGCCTCAAAACCCGCGGGCAAAGACTCGCTGCGAGCCTTGGCCGCGAGCGAGGCCATGCGACCCATGCCCGCGGGCATGGCCGGCGCTCCGTTTCCCATCTGACGCATCATCTTTCTCATCTCACCAAACTGCTTGAGAAGTTGATTGACCGCCGACACGCTGGTGGCCGATCCCTTGGCGATGCGCGTGCGACGCGAACCGTCGATGATGTTCGGATCTCGTCGTTCCTTGGGCGTCATGGAGCGCACGATCGCTTCCACGCGGTTGAGCTCACCTTCGTCTACGTTGGAGGCTGCGGTGCGCATCTCCTTCGAGACGCCGGGCATAAGTTTCATCAGCCCACCCAGCGAGCCCATCTTTCGCACCTGATTGAGTTGGGCCAGAAAGTCATCGAGTGTGAACGTCCCACTCATCATTCGCCCGGCGGACTCGGCGACGACGCTTGGATCCATGGTGCGTTCGGCCTGTTCAATCAGCGTGAGAACGTCGCCCATGCCAAGAATGCGCGAGGCCATTCTCTCGGGGTAGAAGAGGTCGAAGTCGGCGATCTTCTCACCGGTCGAAGCAAACACCACCGGCCGGCCGACCACTCCGCGCGCGGAGAGCACCGCACCCCCGCGAGCGTCGTAGTCAAGTTTGGTCACGACGAGACCAGAGAGCGACAACGCGTCGTGGAAGGCGCGCGCCGTCTGGACGGCGTCTTGTCCGGTGACCGCATCGATCACGAGGAAGGTGTAGTGCGGCGAGGTCGCTGAAGAGATGTGGCGAACCTCATCCATCAACGCTTCGTCGATGCTGAGGCGACCGGCGGTGTCGATGATGACCACGTCGCGCCCGAGACGCGCGGCTTCGGCGACGCCCTTTCTGGCAACCTCCACGGGGTTGGAGTTCTCGGAGTAGACCCCGACGCCGATCTGCTCGGCGAGAACACGCAACTGTTCGACGGCGGCGGGCCGTTGAAGGTCCGCCGCGACTAAGTAGGGCTGGCGACCTTGTTGCTTAAACCACGCGGCGAGTTTGGCTGCGGCCGTGGTTTTCCCGGCGCCTTGGAGACCGGCCAGCAAGACGACGGTGGGTGGCTTAGAGGCGTAGGTCACTTTGAGCGGCGTGCCGCCGAGAACTTCGATTAGTTGTTCGTGAACGGCCTTGATGACCTGTTGGCCCGGCGAGAGACTTTGAGAAAGTGCTTCCCCGCTGAGGCGTTCGCGCACCGCGTCGAGGAACGCGCGCACCACTCCCAGCTCAACGTCGGCCTCCAACAGCGCCAAACGAACGTCAGCCAAGGCCTGGTCGAGGTCAACGTCGCTGAGGCGTCCGCGTGAGCGAAGGGACGTGTTGAGACGTTCAAAACGTTCGCTGAGGGCGTCAAACATGGTTATTGAAGGCTAGCGGCTAGGTCGAGAGAAGTGAGTCGACGAACTCCTCGGGGTCAAAGACGATGAGGTCGTCGACGCCCTCGCCCACCCCCACGAATTTGACCGGTACACCGAGGTCTCGTTCAATGGCAATGACGATGCCTCCGCGCGCCGTGCCGTCCAGTTTGGTGAGAACGATGCCCGTGACGCCCGAGGCCGCGAGGAACTCTTGAGCTTGGCTGAGCGCGTTCTGACCGGTGGTGGCGTCCAGGACCAACAGCGTTTCTACGACCTGTCCCGGTGCGCGGTCGGCCACTCGACGAACCTTGGACAGTTCGTCGAGGAGGTTGGTGCTGTTCGCTCGTCGACCGGCCGTGTCGGCGAGCACGATGTCAAAGCCCTTAGCGCTGGCCCGGCCAATCGCGTCGTGGACTACTGACCCGGGGTCCGCTCCTTCGTTGGCGCGCACAATGCCAGAGTCGGTGCGCGTCGCCCACTGCTCGAGTTGATCGGCCGCGGCGGCGCGGAACGTATCGCCGGCCGCGAGGAGCACGCTGCGCCCGGCGTCGTGGTTCCGCTTAGCCAACTTGCCAATGGTCGTTGTCTTGCCCACGCCGTTGACGCCGACGAACAGCCATACCGGCACCCGTCCTTCGTCGGCCTCGGCCGAGGTCGTTCGATCGCCGCTCAACGAGGACAACAGGATCTCTCGCACGGCCGCGGCCACCCCGTCGGGCGCGCCGTGCGAACGCAACTCCTCCAGCACCGCATTGGCGGTCGTTAAGCCGACATCACTGCGCAACAAGACCTCTTCTACGACCGCGAGTTGCTCCTCGCTCAGATGGTCGCTCGGCGAAAGTGAGCGCACGCGATCGAAGACCCCGCGCGACGTGGCGAGACGTTCTTCGAGGCGCACCGTCGTCAGTGACGGCATGGACGTCACTTCGGTGACCAAGACCTCGGGCATGGCGGCGCGCGGCGGGGCCAGTTGGGGCACCCTTCGACGCCCGCGCCGTCGCACCACGATGACCAAGGCGGCCACCACGACAATGGCGAGGACGATGTAAAGAGCGATCACGCTGTTTCGACCATCTTCGCTCGGGTCACGCGCTGGCTGACCACCTTCGACGACGCCCCCGGCACCATGGTGACGCCATACAGCGCGTCGGCCGCTTCCATGGTTCGCTTTTGGTGGGTGACAATCAGCATCTGCGCTTCGTAACGAAACTCCTCGACCAGGCTGAGGAACCGCTGAAGGTTCACGTCGTCGAGCGCCGCCTCGACCTCGTCCATTAGATAAAAGGGCGAAGGGCGAGAGCGAAAGACGGCGAAGAGAAAGGCCAGGGCGGCCATGGAACGTTCACCCCCACTGAGCAGGGAGATTCGCCGCACGTTTCGGCCCATGGGGCGAACTTCAATGTCCACACCGGTGTTGAGGGGGTCCTCGGGCTCGCTCATATTGAGGCGACCCTGCCCTCCAGGAAAGAGCATGGCGATGAGCGAGGAGAAGTGCTCGTTGACGTCCGCGAAAGCACTGGTGAAGGTCTGGAGAATCTCCTCGTCGAGTGCCCGCAATACCTCTTGTAACTCCCGTCGAGCGTGACGTACGTCACTCACCTGAGCGTCGAGTTCCTTGTAGCGATCTTCCAAGGTCGCCAACTCCTCGAGCGCCAGCGGGTTGATCGGACCGAGCGAAGTGATGCGCGCCTCGAGTTCGATGACGCGATTCTCGAGGGTGACGCCGTGCGCCAACTCGACCTCGGGCGGCGGCCCCATCTCGTGTGGCTCGACGCTCAGGTCACGACGAATCACCTCGTGCACGTTGGCCACCTTGACAACGAGCTCGGCCTGTTCGATCTCGTACCGGCGCATCACGTCGCTGAGTTCACTCAGTCGCGCGTCGGCTTCGTGACGTGCTCGGCGCACCTCTTCGAGCACCTCCGCACTAGCCCGGGTCGCTTCTAACTGCTCGCGGTAGCTCGAGTCCATGGCCTCTTGGGCTACGCGAATCTCTTCGGAAGCACGCTCGACGAGTGTAGCGAGGCGTCGTAACGCTTCGCCGTCAAACTCCAGTGATTGACGCTTCAGCGCGGCCTCGTGGCGCTCGCCCGATCGACCTTCGAGCCGCGCTTCGATCTCACGCTGTCGCGTTTCGATCAGACGGCGCCGTTCGGCGAACTCGGCCTCGCGACGTGACAGCGCTGTCGACTCAACGTCGACCTCGCGACGCAGAGCCTCGATCTCTTCGCGTGCTCGCGCTCGCCTCTGCTCACGCTCACTCGCGCTCTTTAGCGCGAGTTCCAGCCCGGGCAGCTGCTCGCGTTGGGCGACCAGTTCGACGTCAACGATAAGAATCTGACTCGCGAGATCGCCGACGTCGCGACTCAGCGTGTCGATCACTTTGACTAACTCGTCGCCTTCCGCGTTCAAGCGCTCCAGTTCGGCCCGCACGCGCTCGTCATCACTGCGCGCTTCGCCCAGAGCGTTGGCGGCGTCGTGGAAGTTCTGTAACGAGGTGGCTAGGGCGCTGTCCGCCTCGTTCAGGCGCCGACGACGTGGGGCGATCTCACGTTGCGCCGTCGCGGCGGCCTCGGCCGCTTCGTCCACGCTGCCCTTGGTGACGACGGCTCGGCCCGAGGCTACGCGCCATCCCGTGGAGGCAAATCGATCACCTTCAAAGGTCACGATGATGAGATCGGGATAAGCCAGGGCCACTTCGAGACCCCACTCCCAGTCACTCGCCACAAACACCTTCGAGAACAGTGCGCCCAGAACCTTCGTGACGTAGGGGGGGGCTTCGCGACGAGCGCGCACGTGGTCGCTCAAAGGAGTCGTTCCCGCGGGCGTTGGCGGCGCTTCAACCTCGCCCTCGACGGCCGGCAAGATGAGTCCCGCTCCTCCCTCACGGCGAAGAGCCATGAGCGCGGCTCGGGCCGATCCCTTACCGTCCACCACCATGGCGCTGGCGGACGCACCGGCCGCCGACTCCACCGCCGCTTCGGCCCCGGCGTCAACCTCAATGAGTTCGAGGAACGACCCCAGCACCCCTTCGAGGTCGCCCACGATCGAGCGACCGGCGACGCCGGATAGTTCTTCGAACGCCCGGGCCAACGTCTCGGCGCGCGCGCTTGCGCTAGAGGCCGCCTCTGCCCCCTCGCGCAAGCGCGCGTCGGCCTCTCGACGTTCTCCCTGTGCGCTCTCGGCCGCCTTCTCGGCGACGGAAAAGTTCGTAGTGGCGCTCTCGAGCGTCGTAACACAGTCGGCCAACTCTTTCGTGAAGCGCGCCTGAGCGGCGATGACCTCACCGGAGCGCATCTCGGCGGCGGCCAGGCGCTCGCGGGCGCGTCGCTCACTTTCGCTGAGCGACGCCAACGAACGCTCCAGTAGGGCAATCTGCTCACGGGCGTTGACGAGCGCCGCCTCATAATTTTTCTCCGACGCCAAGGCCCACTCGGCGTCGAATCGCGATTGCGCCTCGACGAAGATCCGCCGCGACGTCGCCAGCGCCTCTCGACGTTCGCTCAGGGCCAACTCGTCGACGCTCAGCGTGGCGAGGTCACTCGACAGTCGAGCGGCGTCGGCTTCTAACGTCGCGATAACGTTCTCGTCCGCCGAGGCGATCAGCGCTTGGCGAATGGAGCGCTCGCGCTCACGAATCACCGAGAGCGTGCCCCGGGCACGTTCGGCCAGGCCCTGCAATGTTCCGAGGGTCGAGGCCAACAACTCTTCTTTGCGCGAGGCCATCTCGGCTGCGGCGGAGGTTCCTTTGGCGTCGAGGGTCACCAGTTCGTGTCGAAGTTCGCGTTCACGGCCCGAACACTCGTGGAGCAGCTGATCGAGTTCGCGACGGCGTACGTCAAAGGCTAGGAGGCGAGACGAAAAGAGTGCGTGTCGGGCCCTTCGAAGTTCGGTCTCGACGTCGCTGAAACTGCGAGCCGAGGCCGCTTGGCGTTCGAGCGGGCGCATCTGACGGCGCACCTCGCGAACCAAATCGCCGAGCCGCTCGAGGTTCTCTTGGGTCTGAGCGAGGCGGCGTTCGGAGCGTTCCTTTCGACGTCGGTGCTTCAACACGCCCGCGGCTTCCTCGATCACGGCGCGACGATTTTCGGGATTCGACGACAGTATGGAATCGAGCTGGCCCTGGCCAATGATCATGTGCTGTTGACGGCCGACCCCGGAGTCACCCAAGAGTTCTTGCACGTCCAACAAACGACAGGTCGTCCCGTTAATCGCGTACTCCGAGTCCCCGTTTCGAAAGAGCGTGCGCGCGATCGTCACCTCCGCACCGTCGATGGACAGGCGGCCCAATGAGTTGTCCAGCGTCAGCGATACTTCGGCCCGCCCCAGGGCCGCCCGGTTGGCGGTTCCCATGAAGATGACGTCGTCCATGCGCACACTACGTAGAGCCCGAGTGCTTTGAGCCCCCAGCACCCAGGTGACGGCGTCAACCACGTTGGATTTACCAGACCCGTTAGGCCCCACGACGGCCGTGACACCGGGTTCGAACTCCAGAACGGTGGTGTCAGCGAAGGACTTGAAGCCCTTCATGGTCAATCGCTTAAGAAACACGCATGAACGCTAGCAACCTTCGAGGCGACGGCTCAGCTAGGCCTGGCACTTCGTGCAGTAGTAGGTGGAACGACCCCGCACGCTCTCTCGGCGTAGCGGCTGGCGACACTGGAAACAGGCTTCACCCTCGCGGTTGTAGACCTGATGGTACTTCTGGTAGTTGCCCGGCTTGGCGTCGGGGTCCACGAACTGCTCGTCGTCCAAGGTGGAACCACCGTGCTTGATCGCTTCGCTTAAGACCTCGGTGATGGCGCGATGCAGTCGTCGTATCTCAATGGTGGAGAGCGACTCGGCCGGTCGATCGAATCGCAGTCCCGAAGAGAAGAGGATCTCGTCAGCGTAGATGTTGCCGATGCCCGCGATGATGTCCTGGTCAGTGAGAACCACTTTGAGGGGCGTGGAACGACTTCGTAGTATCGCCGCGAATCGATCCCAGCCGATCTGGTCTTCGAAGGGATCGAGGCCCAGGTGGGCCAACTCCGGCACGGCCTTGCGCAACGCCAGGCCCTCGCCCCCGATGGACAGGCGCGCGAACTTCGAGATCTCGACCGGCTCTTCACCCTCGGCGCGCGCCTTGGAGACGTAGATTTCGCCGAAGGTGCGCGGGTCGACGTAGCGCAACTCACCGCCCTGGACGAAGGTGAAGACCAGGTGAGTGTGCTTGGGCTTGGGGTCTTTGGGACCCTTGGCGCGAAGTAGCTGACCACTCATGCCGAGATGAATGACGAGGTGCGTTGAGTTGTCGAGACCGATCACCAGGTTCTTACCGAGTCGTTGCACGCTTTTGATCGAGTGACCTTCGACGAGGGCCCGAAACTCCTTGGCGGTCTTGTGTCGGCGAACGGCCCGACCGTTCGTGACCGACGCGGTTTTGATCTTCTTGCCAATCAGGTCCCGCGCGAGTGATACCCGGACCGTCTCGACCTCGGCGAGCTCAGGCATCGACGCGCGCCCTCCAGGCCGCGTGCGCGGCGTTCGCTTCGGCGCTCTTCTTCGAGGGGCCCTCCCCGGTGGCCACGATCTCGCCACCCAGGACCACGGTGGCGACGAACGTCACGTCGTGCGAAGGACCTTCGGAGAGGACGCTATAGAGGGGCGTACCGCGACCACTCGCTTCGGCCCACTGACGAAGTCGCGTTTTGGGGTCAACTTGGCCGGGTTCGAGTGAGGCCGCTGCTACGTCCTTAGCCAGCGCGGCGTGAACGAATGTCCTGGCCGCGTCGTAACCGTTCTCTAAGTAGATGGCGGCCACCACCGCCTCGAAGGCGTCGGCCAGCAGCGAGGGACGCTCCGCGCCGTTCTCTTTGATGACCCCTCGGCCCACGCGAAGGGCTGGTCCCAAATTAATGGCGCGCGCGGCGCGCGCCAGAGCCGCCTCGTTCACCACGCGACTTCGCACCAACGACCCGGTTCCCTCGTTGAGATCGGGGTAGCTCGTGACGATGAGATCGGCCACGGCGAGATCGACCACGGCGTCGCCCAGAAACTCGAGACGCTCGTTGGACTCCACCTCGTGTTCGGCGGCGTAACTCGAGTGGGTGAGGGCGGTCTGTAGGAGGGGACTCGACGAGTCGAGTCCTAGGCGCTCAGCGACCGAGTCGAGAGAGAAGACCATGAGGCTCACCCGCCTCGTTAGGCAACCTGAAGTTTCACCGCGACGTAGTTCACGGCGTCACGTACCGAGGTCAGGCCCTCTAAATCCTCGTCGTCGATGTGAAAACCATCCTCGTAGGTCGCGAGGCTCTCTTCTAAGGCTTCGACCAACTCGATCAGGGCCAGTGAGTCGGCCCCCAGGTCCTCGAAGGAGAGGTCCTCGGCGATGTCGTTAGGGTTTTTTTCAAGTATTTCGGCGAGTTGGTCTCGTACGATCACCAAGATGGCGTCTCGATCCAGGGGTGCGGCGGTGTCAGCGCTCATGACGCCTCCTTTGACATGATGATCAAGACTACTGAGAAGCGCTCCTCGAATGCCTAGTTAGGCTGCTCGATCAGGGCGGATAGCGGCCTTCATTTTGGCCACCACATCGTCGCTCTTCATCTCATCGGCGACGCGCAGCGCGTTCATGATGGCGGTGGCGTTCGACGAGCCGTGGCTGATCACGCAGATCCCGTCGACCCCCAGTAACAAGGCCCCCCCTTGACTCTCGGGGCGCAGCCTCGAGGCGATGGGCAGGAGGTACTCAAAGAGCACCTCGCCGGCCGCTGTGGTCTCGTCGTTCAAACCAACGGTTTCCAGCACCGTGGCGAAGACGTATTTGAGCGAGCCCTCGAGTGTCTTGAGGGCCACGTTGCCGGTGAAGCCGTCGGTGACGATGACGTCGACGGGCGAGGGAATAATGTCACGCCCCTCGACGTTGCCGAGGAAGTTGAGAGTCGCCATGTCGGCCAGCAGCCGATTGGTTGCTTTGACCAGTGGCGTGCCCTTGGAGGACTCTTCGCCAATGGAGAGCAAGCCAATGGTCGGATTAGCCACGTGATAGTGCGCCTCGACGTAGGTCGAGGCCATCTGCGCGAACTGGACCAGCATCTCGGGCGAACACTCGGCGTTAGCGCCGGCGTCGACTAACACCATGGGCGTGCGACCGGGGTTGGGGATGGGCGTCGCGATGCAGGGTCGTAACACCCCGGGGATTCGGCCCATGCGAAGAAGGGCTGAGGCCATGGTGGCCCCGGTGTTGCCGGCCGAGACCATGGCCGAGGCCTTACCGTCGCGAACCAGTTCGGCCGCGCGCACCAGCGAGGAGTCTTTTTTCCTTCGAACGCTGGCGCCGGGGTCGTCGTCCATGGCGATCACTTCGCTGCAGGCCACCACCTCAAGGCCCTGCGGATCGCCCATCAGTGCGGGTACGCCCACGAGGGTGACCTGCAGTCCCAGCTCATCCACCGCTCGTCGAGCGCCCGCGATGATCTCTCCGGGAGCGAAGTCACCACCCATCGCGTCGAGGGCGATGGGCAGCGTCAACTCAGTTGACCTCTACCGCGACGCGGTTCTTGTACCAACCACAGTTCGGACACACCACGTGGGGCAATTTGGAGGTGGCGCACTGGGGGCAGACGCTGCGCGCCGGGAGTCCGAGGCGCCAGTTGGCCGCACGACGGCTTCGGGTCTTCGCTTTGCTGGTTTTGCGCTTCGGGACTGCCATCGATCGTCTCTTTCAGTGGAAACGGGCTGGCCCGTCACCCTTCGTTGGAACCCGCGTCGGGGTCCGCAAATTGGAGTCCGTCCAGTGTAGCCCAACGAGGATCGATCGGCGCCCGGCACTCACAGGTGGCGTCGTTGAGGTCCGTCCCGCAGTAGGCGCACAGTCCCTGACAGTCGTTTCGACACAGTGGGGCGAGGGGCAGGTCCAAGAGGATGGCGTCGTGGGCCATCTGGGTCAGGTCCACGAAGGAGTGCTCAATCAAATACGACTCTTCGTCGCCGGGCAGACGCTCGTCAACGAAACGCTCATTCACATGGACGCTCGACATCCCGAGCACCGGAGCGGAGCAGCGCCGACAGACCCCGTGCCAGGGCGCCTCGACGCGACCCTTGGCGCGCAGTCCCCCACTGAAACTCTCGATGCGCACCTTCACGTGCACCAACGCTTCGGGAAAGACGTCGGTCTCCACCGGCCCGCGCGGGGCGAACTCGTGAGACTCGTCAAAGGGCGCCTCGAAGTCGACTTCGTAGGAGGAGGGCACGTCGCGCAGGATCTGAGCCACGGGGACGAGGTACGGCGAGGACACGTTCTTAGAAGGAGTCCTGGTCGAAAAAGGAACTCACGTTCGTCTCGGGCTCGACGTAGCCGAGCGGCGCACTGGCGTCAGCGCTGGCGAGGAAGTCATCGCCCGGCCGCTCGTCGTTGATCATCGAGGTCGGCAGTCCTTGGGCGTTGAGCCGTTCTCGTCCCGAGCGGGCCGTCTTTAAGAGCCGCTCGAGCACGATCTCGAAGCCGCCGAGCTTGCCGTCGATGAAGTCCTCGGACTGATTAATCATCTGGCGCGCTTGAGCGTGCGCCTCGGCGACGATCTGCTCGGATTTGAGGCGCGACTGGCGAACGATCTCGGTCTTATCGACCATGCGCGCCGCTTCCGCTCGTACCTGGTCCATCAGTTGCTGGGCTTTTTGGACTTCGGCGGCCATCAACTCCTCGCGGTCGCGCAAGGCCCAGCGGGCCTCTCGGATCTCGTCCGGCAGCGAGTGCAAGGCCTGCTCTAAGAGTCCCAGAATCTCGTCGCGCGAGACCAGCGACGAGTTGGACAGGGGCATCTGCTTGGCGTTGGCCACGAGGTCGATGAGATCACGTAGATCGGCTTCGATGTCGCGGCGCACGTGACGAGCGCCGGGGTCGTGAAACTCCTCTTCGTCGTAGCCGTCATACGAGCTCACGACATAGCCTCGGGAAACTTCTCGGCCAGGCGCTTAGCGACCGGTGCGGGAACGAACGCGGCGACGTCGCCCCCGTAACGGGCCACTTCACGCAACAGGCGTGACGCGATGAAGGAGTGGTGAGAGCTCGAGGGGAGAAACAGAGTCTCGACCCCTGACAGTGAGCGATTCATCTGGGCCATCTGCAACTCGCTCTCAAAGTCCGACACGGCGCGCAGACCCTTGACGATGGCCGTGGCGTTCACGTCGCGGGCCACATTCACGAGCAGCGTCGAGATGGAGACGATGCGCACGTTGTCTAGGTGGATGAGGCTCTCAGCGATCATCTCGCGTCGTTCGTCGAGATCAAAGAGCGCTTCGGACTTCTGCGGATTACGGATAGCGGCGACCACAATCTCGTCGAAGATCTGAGCGGCGCGCTCGACGATCTCGAGGTGCCCGTTGTGAAAGGGATCAAAGGAGCCCGGAATTAGACCTACCGTCATCCGACGTCCCCTCGGCTGGCTTCTAACATCGTTACGAGCGTAGTGCCGTAGCGCTTGGTTTTGGTCACCTGCCAGCCCCTCGGCGCGTCCATGTGACGATCGTTTTCTACCACCACGCGTTCGGCGTGGACGTCGTGCAAGACACTCACCAGATCGAGTGGACCGTAGGGCGGATCGGCCAGAACGAGGTCGAGGTCGCGTGGCGGACTCCAGATCGGCAGGGCCGCGCGCACGAAGATCGCGTCGCCGCTCAGTTGTAGGGGCTCAAGATTGGTCTTCGCGGCGTTGAGGCACTGGATATCGCTGTCCACGAAGTACACCTTGGTCGCTCCACGAGAGAGCGCCTCGATGCCCATGGCGCCCGAGCCGCAGTACAGATCGGCGACGATGAGATCGCGCAGTCCTCCGCGACTCTCCAGCATCGAAAAGATGGCCTCACGGGCGTAGTCCGTGGTGGGTCGAACGCTCGACGGCAGTTTCGCCTTGAGCCGACGCCCGCGCGCTACACCGCCAATTACTCGCACACTCTCAATGTAGGTCCTAGGAGCGGAACAAGTAAGCAGCCTCGTCGCCATCGACGAAGAGTCGTAGCTCGTCGATCAGATCGCCCAGTGCGTCGTCTCCGCGCTCCACTAACGAAGTCGCGAGAGCCCGCGCGCTGACCAATAACTCGCCATCGTCCTTTAGAGAAGCGAGTTTGAGGTCGCTGCGACCTTGTTGGCGCGCGCCGAGCAGCGTTCCCTCGCGCCGCATTGAGAGATCGACTTCCGCGAGCTCAAAGCCGTCGTTGGTCTCAACCAGCGCTCTCAGCCGCGCTTCCCCGTCGTCAGTGGGCGGCGTACCGAGCAGGTAGCAGTAGCTTTGCGCGTTCGAGCGCCCGACTCGACCGCGCAGTTGATGGAGTTGCGCGAGACCGAAGCGCCAGGCGTCTTCGATCACGATCACGCTGGCCTCGGCCACGTCCACGCCGACTTCAATGACGACGGTCGCTACCAAGACGTCCAGTTCACCGGCGCGAAACTGCGCCATGACGTCTTCTTTCTCTTGACTTTTCATTTGACCGTGCAGCAGGCCGACACTGAGCCCGCGCAGCTCGTTGAGGGCGAGACGGGTCCGCTCTTCGACCGCGCTGGTGGCCTCCACCTTCTGCGACCCCTCGACCAGGGGACAGATCACGTAGGCCCGCCTCCCGGCCGCCACTTCGTCGCGCACGCGTTCCCAGCAGGCGGAGAGCTCCTCGGCGCTACGCGTCCACTCGGTTTCGATGTCCAGTCGACCGTGGGGCATCTCGTCGATGATCGAGACGTCCAGGTCACCGAAGAGCACCATGGCCGACGTGCGCGGGATGGGTGTGGCGGTCATCACCAAGAGATCAGCGTCGCGCGCCGCCACCGAACGCGCTCGACCCTCGTCGCGTAGGACGGCACGCTGTTCCACCCCGAAGCGATGCTGCTCGTCGATGACGATGAGACCGAGTGACTGAAAGCGCACGCCTTCGCTCAAGAGTGCGTGCGTGCCCACCACAATGTCGACGCCGCCCGTCAGGAGTCCGTCCAGCACGGCTTGACGGTCCTTCGCCTTTACCCGACCCGTCAAGACCTGCACGGAGAGCGGCCGTTCCCCACCCAAGACGGCGTCATCTCTCACGCTCAGCCCGGTCACGTCGCGGCGCAGCGAAGCCAAGTGCTGTTCGGCCAAGACCTCCGTCGGCGCCATGAGGACGCTTTGGTGGCCGCCGTCGCGCGCGGCCAACATCGCGGTCAAAGCCACCAGGGTCTTGCCCGATCCCACGTCGCCTTGCAGGAGTCGGTGCATGGGTAGCGCCGAGGACATATCCTGGGCGATCTCTTCGAGTACCCGTCGCTGCGCCCCCGTCAAGGCGTAGCGATGAGAGGTGAGAAAGCGGCGCACCTGCGAGCTGTTTTGGTCAAGAGCGTCGCCGGGCGAGGCGTCCAACGCCGCTCGGTCAAAGTCGTGACGAATTCCGGCTGAGGACGACTCGAGGCGACGTCGGCGTAAGGCCAAGATGAGTTGCAGTCGCAGAAATTCGTCGAAAACAAGTCGTCGGCGCCCGCTGTCCTTCTCGGCATCATCGTCCGGGAGGTGTACGTGCCTGAACGCAGCGTCTCGCTCGATGAGGTTCAGTCGACGACGATCGTCATCCGCCAAGGGATCGGATATGAGGACCGCGCGGCGTAGCGACTCCCCGATAAAACCGCCCATCTCCCAACTCGTCAGACCCGCCTTGCCCGTAGCCGGATAGATCGGGACGATTCGACCGACTTTCGAAGAGTCCCGTTCTTCCCCCAAAGGGCCGACGATGATATCGACCACCGGATTGGTCATTTGGCGCTGTCCCTTGTAGTCACCGACCTTGCCAAAGAAGAGCGCCTGCACTCCCACCACTAACTGGCGCTCACGCCAACTCTGATTAAAGAAGACCACGCGGAAAGATCCTCCGTCATCGCTCACCGTCACTTCGACAATGGGCCGACCCTGCCTCGAACGCCGGCTCGTAACCTTGTCGACTTCGCCATACACCGCCGCCTCGTCCCCCACTTGTAAATCAGACAGGTCGATTCGCCGCGTTCGATCGATGTAACGACGCGGATAGTAAGTGAGAAGATCGAAGACGTTGTCGATGCCCAGCGAGGCCAGAGCTTGGGTGCGCTTTTCTCCGATGTTGTTGATGCGACTAACGGGTACACCGCTTAGGTACGAAAGGCTCCGGGGCGGATCACTCACTCGAGACCGAAGTAGTACGGGTACAGGGGTTGACCGCCGTGGTGAACCTCCACGCTGATCTGGGGGTAGGCCTCGTTGAGGAACTCCGTCACCCGTCGCGTATTAGCCAGAGAGGAACCGTCTCCTTCGATAATGGTCAGTAGTTCGTGTTCAGGACGTACCAGTCGGGCCAGCAACTGATTGCTCGCCGCGGCGATGGAGTCGGAGATGGCGACCACGCCCGACGCGCCGAGGCCAATCCAGTCACCCACGTGCACGTCCCCCGCGTCGGTCGTGGTATCGCGCACCGCCCGGGTGACCTCACCCGCCACCACGTTGCGGGCCGACGTCTGCATGGCCTCGAGGTTTTGCTCTAGGGAGGCGTCCGGGTCGTAGGCCAGCAACGCGGCAAAACCCTCCACGACGGAGTTGGTGGGTACGACGCCGACGTGCTGCTCAACGAGGCCCGCGACCTGCTCGGCCACGGGACGCACATTTTTGTTATTGGGCAACAGGACCACTTGACTCGATTCGCTCGCACGCACCGCCTCGACGAGCTCGGAGGTCGAGGGATTCATGGACTGTCCCCCGAGGACCAGTTGACGCACGCCGAGGGAGTGAAAGATTCGTCCGATCCCCTCGCCGACCACCACGGCCACCACGGCGGTCGTGGGAGCGGGGTCCACGACGCCGTCGCTCGCCGCCAGGCGGGCTTCGCGAACCCAGCGCTCTTCAATGACTTGCTCCGCTAGGTCCGACACGCGAATATCGCGCGGTCGCCCCGCGTCGAGGGACGCTTCGATCGCCGCGCCCACGTCGTCGGTGTGAATATGACAGTTGTAGAGTCCCTCGCCGCCCACGATGACGATGGAGTCACCGAGGCCCGCCCACACCTCTCGAAAGGCGTGCATCTTCACGTCGTCGGCCTCGAGCAGATACATCACCTCGTAGCGCAGCTCACTCAGCGCGGAGTGGCTGCGACTCTCCTCGCGCACGTGGACCTCGAGCGAGGCGACGTCGGGTGCGATAGGGAGTTCGTCGTCACCTACCACGTGGCAGAGGGCGTCGAAGAAAAGGACGAGTCCGGCCCCGCCGGAGTCGACGACCCCCGCCTGTTTCAAGACGTCGAGTTGCTCGGGTGTTTTCTCTAAGGCCACTTTCGCCGCGTCGCGAGCGCTGCGGGCCAGTTCGAGCAGGGTCTCATGATGCGACTCGGCGCCTTCCGCTCCGGCGCGGGCGATCGAGAGAATCGTGCCCTCGACGGGACGGAGCACGGCCTGTCGGGCCAGAAGATCGGCGGTAGCGAACCCCCGGGCCAAGGCCGCCGGCGCGACCTCGCCGTCGGCGGGAAAGTCACTGACGAGGCCGCGCAGCAGCTGAGAGAGGATGACCCCGGAGTTACCGCGGGCCCCCATCAGCGACCCTTGAGCGATGGCCTTGGTCACGTCGCCCATGGGCGCGCCCTCGTCCAGGGGGGCCAAGGCGGTGATGACGGTCTCCACGGTGAGGGCCATGTTGGTCCCGGTATCCCCGTCGGGCACGGGATAGACGTTCAGTCGGTTAATGACCTCTCGGTGAGAGCGAAGAAGCTCTCCGTAGATGAGAATCGTCGCGCGCAGGTCCTCAGCTGACAGCGTCGAAGGAGAGCTCATCGCTAGCGATGCTACAATGGACCTTCGGTTTAACCAGCCCGGCTAACACGTTGCGGCGTAAGGAGAATGTTCACCATGGCGTCAGTCTGCGAAATCTGCGGCAAGAAGCCGTCCTTCGGTATGAACGTCTCTCACTCGCACCGTCGTACGAAGCGTCGCTGGAACCCCAACATCCAGCGCGTTCGCGCGTTGGTCAACGGCACCCCGAAGCGCGTGAACGTCTGCACCGGATGCCTGCGTTCGGGGAAAATCATCAAGCCCAGTCGCTACAACCTTCCGGCCTAACTCTAGAGTTCGTGTTCGAAGCCGCGACGCTCGAACACCTCGCCGCGAAACGTTCGCACCAGCGAGTCCTGCACCACGACGCCGATGGCCAGGGGCTCGCGTAACCCGCGATCGCAAAAGACCGTCTTCAGCCGTCCCGGGTCGTTGGTGGCGATGAGCAACTCGTAGTCCTCTCCCCCGCTGATGGCTTCCTCCTCCGTGGCGCCGTCGGCAACCGGCAGGTCCTCGAGCGCGAAACCCACGCTCGAGGCGTCGGCCAATCGATGCAGATCGAGGCCGATCCCGTCGCTCAGATCGATCATGGCGTGCACGTGCGATGCCCGCGCGGCCATTCCCTCTCGAAGGCGCGGCCAGGGTCGACGGTGTGCTTCCACTCGTTCATCGCTGAGCGGCGCACCGTCGCGACGTCGCCTGAGACCGGCGGCCGCGCGACCAAGAGGCCCGGTCACCAGTACGACGTCACCGGCTCGCGCACCGCTGCGCAGCACGGCGCCACGGCCGGGACACTCGCCAAAGACCGTCACCGCCACGCTGACTTCACGGCCCCGCGAGAGATCACCGCCCACGACGGGAGTACTGGTCAGACGTGCGGCTTCGGCAACACCGTGGTGGAGGGCGTCGAGGTCGGTACCGGGAGGGGCCGTCACGGCCACCACGAGTCCGCGCGGTCGAGCGCCCATGGCCGCTAAATCCGAGAGCGCGGCCATGACGGCCTTGTAGCCAAGATCTTCTAAGGGAAACAGTGTTTCCTCCAGATGAACCCCTAAGACCGAGACGTCGGTACTAATTATCGCCTCACCCAGAAATGGTTGTAAGACGGCCGCGTCGTCACCCACGTGACGTTCGCCCCGGGGAATTGTGTCGCGGGTCACTATTTTGGCTATACGCTCCAGTACGTCATCTTCGTGCTGGCTTCGTTCTTTGGTTGGGTCAGTTGGCGCGCTCATGACAGTGGCTCGAGTATCACGTCGTAACGAGGCGGCGTGACGAATTTGAATGAGGATGGCGTGCACCCAACCAGGAATAAGAAGCTGATCGAATGGGTCGAGGAAGTAGCGCTTCTCACAACCCCTGATCGTATCCACTGGTGTGATGGATCGGCCGAAGAGTACGACGCACTGTGTCAGCTACTGGTCGATCAGGGAACCTTCACCAAGCTGTCCGACGCCAAGCGACCGAACAGCTACTACGCCACCTCCGACCCCGGTGACGTCGCTCGAGTGGAAGACCGTACGTACATCTGCTCGCGAAACGAGATCGACGCCGGCCCGACCAACAACTGGCGCGAGCCGAGCGAGATGCGCGAGACCCTCGAGACCCTCTTCCGCGGTTCAATGAAGGGTCGCACCATGTACGTGGTGCCATTCTCCATGGGACCACTGGGCTCCAAGATCTCCCACATCGGTGTCGAGATCACCGACTCCGCCTACGTCGCGGTGTCGATGCGCATTATGACGCGTATGGGTGCGGGCGCTTTGGAAGTGCTCGGCGAGACCGGTGAGTTCGTACCGTGCCTGCACTCGGTGGGCCTGCCGCTCGAAGAGGGGCAGGCCGACGTGCGCTGGCCCTGCAACGAGGAGAACAAGTACATCGTGCACTTCCCCGAGACGCGTGAGATCATCTCCTACGGTTCGGGATACGGCGGCAACGCGCTTCTCGGTAAGAAATGCTTCGCGCTGCGCATCGCCTCGGTGTTGGCCCGCGACGACGGCTGGCTGGCCGAGCACATGTTGGTCTTGAAACTGACCAGTCCGGCGGGTGAGTCACGCTACGTCACCGGCGCTTTCCCTAGCGCGTGCGGCAAAACCAACCTGGCCATGCTGATTCCCACGTTGCCGGGCTGGAAAGTGGAGACGGTCGGCGACGACATCTGCTGGATGAAGCCCGGGGCCGATGGCCGCCTGTACGCCATCAACCCCGAGGCCGGATTCTTTGGCGTGGCGCCCGGGACCAACATGGAGACCAATCCCAACGCCATGCACTCCGTCGAGGCGAACACCATCTTCACCAACACCGCTCTCACCGCCGACGGCGACGTCTGGTGGGAAGGCATGGGAGAGCCTCCAAGCGGACTGATCGACTGGAAAGGTCAGATCTGGTCGAAGGAGCTCGGTACCCCGGCCGCGCATCCCAACTCTCGCTTCACCGCACCCGCGCAGCAGGACCCGGCGATCGCGCCCGAGTGGCAAGACCCGGCCGGTGTACCCATTGACGCCATTCTTTTTGGCGGCCGGCGCGCCAGCGTGATTCCCCTGGTCTTTCAGTCGCGCGGCTGGGATCACGGCGTGTTCCTCGGCTCGATCATGGCGTCAGAGACGACCGCCGCCGCGACGGGTGCCGTGGGCAACCTTCGACGCGACCCCTTCGCCATGCTGCCCTTTTGCGGGTACAACATGGCCGACTACTTCGCTCACTGGTTGACCTTCTCGGAACGCTTCGATGAAGAGACGTTGCCCAAGATCTTCTACGTGAACTGGTTTCGCAAGGGCGCCGACGGCCGCTGGCTCTGGCCCGGTTTTGGCGAGAACTCCCGCGTGCTGGAGTGGATCTTCGAGCGCACCGCCGGTCGCGGTGAGGCCGAGGAGACGGCGATTGGCTACGTGCCCACCCACGACGCTCTCAACCTCGAGGGCCTTGACGTCACGCCCGAGGACATAAAGGAACTGCTCACCGTCGATAACGAAGAGTGGCGCGAAGAGATCCCTCGCATGAGGGAGCACTACGCCCAGTTCAACGAACGTCTGCCCAGGAAATTGTCGGCCTTCGTCGACGACCTCGAGGCACGTCTCACTCAGTAGCTACGGCGCCGTCTCGGCGTCGGCCACAATCAGACGAGGGCCCGAGGGCCAGTCGAAGTATCGCCACGTCCAGTTGATAAAGACTCGTAAGCGATTACGAAATCCGACCAAGTACCACAGGTGCAGTCCCAGCCACGCGAGCCAGCCGAGGGTGCCTTTGATCACGCCCAGGTGCGGTAGTTTGGCCACGGCCGCCCGGCGACCGATCGTCGCCATGATGCCCTTGTCGCGATAGTGAAAGGGCGTGGTCACCCCGCCGCTGAGGACGCTCAGAATCTGGATCGCGCAGTGACGCCCCGACTGAATGGCGACCGGCGCCAGCTGGGGATAAAAAGCGGCTCGGGACTGCGAGCTGGCCTTCTCGTCCGCTATCGCCGCGGCGTCGCCGACGCACCACACGTTGGTACTTCCGAGAAGGGTGAGATCACCGTTCACCAGAACGCGTCCGCTCGGGCCACTCGACTCGTCGAGAACAGTGGCCAGTGTGCCCACGGCGGTGATGCCCGCCGCCCAGATCACGGCGGCGGCTTCTAGGCGCTCACCGTCGCTGAAACGTATGGCCTGTTCTTCGACCTCCACCACGGAGCGACCGAGGTCCACGTCGACGCGCTTGTGGCACAGGACCTTCTGGGCGTACACGCTGGCCGACTCCGGAAAAGCCGTCAACAGTCGCGGGGCCACGTCCACCAGGCGAATGCGAACCTTGGCGGGGTCGAGCCGTAACCCGTCTCGGCGAATCGCGATCTCGATGAGCTCCGACAGCGCGCCGGCCGTCTCGACGCCGGTCGGCCCCCCGCCCACCACCACGAAGTTCAAAAACACCGCTGCGTTGTCGGCGGCGACGTCGGCGTCTTCGAGGGCGCGCAGCAAACGATTTCGTAGCCGTCGAGCGTTGGCCAGGGTGTAGAGGGGCATGGCGTAGCTCCGGGCCCCGGGTACGTCGAAAAACGAGGCGATAGCCCCGGTGGCGACGACCAGGTGGTCGTAGGCGATCTCCGCGTCGTTCTCCAGGATGACCACGTTGCGTGCCCGGTCCACGTTCTTCACGCCGGCGTGGCGCACGCGAACGTTCTTGGCGTGCCCGAAGATGGTGCGGATCGGATAGGCCACGTCGGCCGGCTCCAGCCCGGCCGTCGCCACCTGGTAGAGCAGCGGCAAGAAGGCGTGGAAGTTGTGGCGATCGATCAGGGTGACGCGAACGGGCCGATTGGCGAGACGCTTCACCACCGACGCGCCGGCGAAGCCTCCTCCCACCACCACCACGTGCGCCGATTCCGAGAGGCTTTCTAAGGACGGTTCAACGCGGGGAGTCGTTGCCATAACTCATTGTAGGAGTCGGCGACCTCAGCTGGGTGCGCGTCGACGACCGCTCGGATACACCAGGCTGGCGGTAATCATAAGGATCGCCAGTAAGCGATCGCCCACCGTAAAACTCATGGCGATGGCGACGGGTATCAAGGCGCCCACGACCCACAGCAGTTGCTGACGCACCGCGAAGCGCGCGAAGGTGCGACCTTGGGCACCGGGCGCAACGTACTTCTGCGTGATGGCGTCAAAGCTGGGCTGGGCAATCGCCCCGCAGAGACCGAGCCAACCAGCCAGCAGGACCTGGACCGCCAAGACGGGGTCCAACGAGGCCAGCGCCGCACCGACTCCCGTGGCGATGAGGGCGATCGTGAGGAACGTGGACTCTTTTAGAAGATTGCGAACTCGCGTGACGAAGGCCAGTCCCACCAGGGAACCGCCGGCGCTGAGTAGCAAGGCGAAGGCGTACCACCCGAGCCCGGCCGACTCCCGTCGCAGGCCGAAGGCCAACAGAAAGATAGTGAAGCCGGCGGAGAAGCGGATCAACGACGCGGCGACCAGTCCCCACGCCACTTCTGCGTCGCCCAAGGGATTGAGGGCGTTGAGGTCGCGTTCTTCCTGCGTGAGACCGGCGACCTGGTCGCGAACAATCTTCACCGGCTTTTGTAGTCGGGCGCTCGCCACCGTCGCACCGAGGTAGACAAATACCGCCACGTAGAGAACGCTCGGCGCACCGATCCCCTTCAAGATGCCCGCGCCCAACGATCCCGCTACCAACCCCGACAGGGTCCCGAGCAGGGTGAGCTGCGCGTTGAAGCCCGCGTACCCCTTCGCGTCCCCCTCGTCGGGGTTGGGCCAGCCGGCGTCATCAACTCGGTCACCGTGTTCGCGAAACTGATCGGTACGAGCCATCTCCGGCACCAAGGCGCCTCGCGTCACGACGTAGAGCTTGGAGGAGACGAGGAGGAGGAAGGCGAGGGGAAAGAGCCACAGGGAGTTCAGGTGCTCGGCCATCATCCAACACAGCACGGCGCGCACGGCCGCCGAAATGGCGACCAGGATTCGCCGTCCGTTGGCCGAACGGTCAATGAGCGGGCCCAAGACGGGAGAGACGACCGCGAAAGGGGCGATGGTCAAGAGCAAGTACAACAGGACCTTGCCCTTGGCTTCGGTCGGAGAGACCGAGAAGAACAGCGAGCCGGCCAGGGAGACGGTGACCAGCGTGTCGCCCGCCATCATGATGACGTGCACCAGAGCCAAGCGACCGAAGGCCGTCTTTTGATCGAAGAGGTCCTGCGCGGACGCCCGCGCGAGGGTCACTATTCCACGAGCTCGCACGTGTAGAGCGTAGGGGACGACGCGTTCAGCACCGAAGGCACGACGTGAGATACGGGTGACGTTTCAATGTCACCCAACAAGCACTAGTTGGAGTGGCAACCCCAGAGTTCGACGTAGGCCGGAAGTCGATGGTGCGTGCAGTAGCGAAGACGCGACGCGTTCTCCCACCGGTTCGTCGCGTCGTCGTAGTGCAGCACGTCGGTGACCCCGATTTCGCCCACCCCCTTGCCGATCGTCGCCCAGAGGTAGGCCCAGGTGCCGACGCAGCCGAAACTGTTCACACTGTCCACGCGGTCGAGGCTGGACGTTCCACCGTACGCCGCGGAGAGCGCCGAGGCGTTACAGGGAACGGCCTGGGGAAAGGTGCGGGTGGCGCAGGTCGCATTCGCCGTCGCCACGCCGAGCCCCGCGAGGATCCCGAGTGCGGTGAGGGCGCGCGACCACTTCATAGTGAGCAGTTCAGCACACCGCGAGGGGGCGGATTAGTGCTTGAGGAGATCAGCGAAGAGAAGGCCCATCGAGGACTCCCAGAGCTCTTCGTCGATGGGCTCGCGCGAGACGTCATCGAGGGCCCGGCCGAAGATGAGAATCTGGAAGAGCACGGCGAAGACCTCGGCCGAGATGTCGTCGCGCAGCCACTCATTTTTCTGAGCAATCTCGGTGAGACGACGCAGTTCGGCGGTGAGTCGAGCCTGCGTGTCGCCGATGAGTTCCTTCAGTCGTGGGCGCGTGGCGGCCGCGGCCACGATGCGAATGCGCATCGCGCGGCGCTTTTTCCTCGCCGGTCCCGACGACAATGTGGCCACGATGGGCGCCATTACGGTGACGTACTCCTCCAGCGTCTCGACCGAGTCGTTCACCCGTTCGAAGAGCTCGAGATCCTCTTCGACCAGTCGAGAGAAGATCATGTCGTACGCCGCGTCGATCACGCCCTCGCGCGATCCGAAGTGGTGATACACCGAGCCGTAGTTGACACCGGTCACATCGCATATTTCAGGTATACGAATTGCCAGTTCGTCGCCCACCAGGAGACGATCAGCCACGGCGTCAAGAACCGCTTGCATTACCGGCACCGAACGGCTCTGTTTGGTCACTCGATTAACTTAATCTCGTACAACATGTACATGACCCAGAAGTGCTCGTGGGAAGCCCTTTCAGCGAAGAATAAAATTACTCCCTGGTCGGATTAGCAAGAACACCTCGACGTACTCTCAACAACTCAACAAGAAGGTTCCCGCTCTGTCCAAGCCAGTTCTACACGTCATCGTCTGTTCCACTCGACGGGGCTCGTCGGCGTCGCCATCGCGAGATGGTTCTACGAGATTGCACGCTGGCGCGTCCGTGGGGCTGCGCACCGCAGGCCGTCCAACCCATCCTCGCGGCGCTGAAAGTCTCGCCCTGGCAGCGACGATCTCGTCACGGTGGCCAACGCCACGCTCGACGACTTGAGCCATCGCGCGCCTACTCCACGTTCCGTACGTCGAAGCGGCGTTAGGCCGAGGTCTCCGCGTCGAGGAGCTCTCGGATTCTTCCCGACCAGTCCAGGTTTTCGGTGCTCGCGCCTCGCTCGTGCACCACTCGGCGCTCCTCACGAAGCGTGTTGGCGATCTGGCCCAAGTTGGCGGGAAGTCGTTCGGCTGCGAGGTTGCGAATCTCTTGGGCGAGCGCGGGCGCCGCACCCTCGGTAGAGACGGCGACCGTGACGTCTCCTTGTCGGTGTAGCGCCATGAAGTAGAAAGTGCATCGCTCCGGGTCGTCGACCACGTTGAGCCACACACGTTCTTCGTTGGCCTCGCGCACGATCTCGTCGTTGGTGATCGCGTCACCCGTGGCCGACACCACCAACCAGAAGCCCCGAAGATCGCCACGGCGGTAACGGCGATGCTCCACGCGCACGAGCCCTTCGGGAAGTGGTGCCAGGAACTCCTCGGCGATCACGGTGACCGCGGCGCCGGCTTCCACCAGCTGTTGGGCTTTTCGAGTCCCCACGTGCCCCGCGCCCACCACCAGAATCTCCTTGTCGTCGATGCGAAAGGCGAGCGGCAGCACGTCAGAGGAGCGCGACGTCGACGAGTTTCACTGAACGAAGGTCCAGGGCGGCCACGCCACCCACGACGATGATCGCGGGCGGGCGCACATCGAACGATCCGAGGGTGCGAAGAGAGCCTCGAGTGGTGCGCTGCTGTTCACTCCAGGCCCGCTCAACCACCGCCACCGGCGTGTCCTCGCTCAGTCCGCCTTCGAGTAGTTGCGCGGCGATTACGCCCCGGTGTTCGACGCCCATCAAGATGACGAGCGAGAGTTCGGGGTGAGCGAGACCACGGAAGTCGGTCATCTCGCCGCTCGCTCCACGGGCGCTGACGATGGTGACCCCGCGACTGACGCCGCGATGAGTGACAGGGATGCCGGCCGCGAGGGGGCCCGACAACGCGGAACTCAATCCGGGTACGACCACGCAGGACACGCCCGCCTGGTGCAGAGCCAGCACTTCTTCCCCGCCCCGACCGAAGACGAAGGGGTCGCCGCCTTTGAGGCGAACCACGGTGTCGTACCGCTGGGAGAGATCGATCAGCAACTGATTAATGGACGTCTGACGAAAGGACTCGCCCGGTCCTTTACCGACGTCGATGACCTGGGCCTGGGGGTTGACGTACTCCATGACGGACTCATCGACCAGGCGATCACGCACTACGACGTCGGCCTCGCCCAACACGCGCGCGGCGCGCACGGTTAACAGATCGCCGTCACCTGGTCCCGCGCCCACTAAATAAACCGTCACGCCACACCTACTCGGGTCAGAAAGTCGCCGAAGGCTTCGTCGCTCTCGCCCTCGGCGCCCCAGCGATCGAAGAGCGGTCCGAGAATATCGGGAATGTCGTCCAAGGAGACCTTCTCGCGATAGAGCGAAGCGAGGCGATCGCCCCGGATCCCGCCTCCGAGGTAGAGGTCGTAGGTCGACTTCGTGCGCCCCACGACGCCTATTTCGGCGACGGCCGGACGAGCGCAGCCGTTCGGGCAGCCCGTCATTCGAAGCTGCAAGGGTCGACGACCCAGTTGGCGCGCCGCCAACGCGCCTTCCAGGCCACTCACCAGTTCTGGCAGACGGCGTTCAGACTCGGTGAGAGCTTGCGAGCACGTGGGCAGCGCCGGGCAGGCCAGCGCACGACGTTCGACGTTGCCGAGTTCGCCATCGAGGCGCACGTGGTGTTGAACCAACAGGGCCTCTATCGCGTTGCGATCGTCCTCGCGCAGACCACTCACGATGAGATCTTGCTGGGGAGTGATGAAGAACGTCACGGCGAAGTTCTCGGCAATGTGGCGCAGGGCGCTGCGTAGCGTGGAGTGTTCGTCGTCGCGAACGCGACCGGCACCCACTCTGATTCCCACTTGCCACGTTCCATCGGGCAGAGGTCGCCAGCCCAGGTGGTCGTCCGCGTCAAAACTCGACGGCAACGGGATCGGCGCGCGCAGGCGCCGCCCTAAGCGGCCCTCGACTTCCGATCGAAACGCCTCAAGGCCGAGGTCCGCCACCACGTACTTCATGCGGGCGCGTTTGCGATCAGTGCGATCGCCCAGATCTCGGTAGGTGGTGATCACCGAGGCGATGACCTCCTCCACCTCCTCGTTGGTGACGAACGTCAGAGGTTCGGCCAATCGAGCGAAGGTGTCAGCGTTGGCGTAGGAGCGACCGAGGCCTCCGCCCACCACCAGCGTGAAGCCCGCGCCCGCCTCGGGGTGATCGCCGGGAATGAGTCCGACGTCTTGTGCGAAGACGTCGACACAGTTGTCGCTCGGATGCGAAACGGCGATCTTGAACTTACGCGGGAGGTACGTCTCTCCGTAGAAGGGCCGCTCCTCGATCTCTTCGCGTGACGCGGCCTTCTCTCCGTTCACGAAAATCTCCCAGTGGGCCTCCGAGGTCGAGCGGAAGCTTTCGCGCAGCTGAAGGGCGATGCCCTCGAGGTGGCCTTGGCCACTCTCTAAGTGCAAGTTAGGACACGTCACCACGTTCCTCACGACGTCGCCGCACGCTCCGAAGGACGACAGGAACTGGCGATCCAGAGACTGCGCCAGTTGGCGGAGATCACCTTTCAGCACGCCGTGAAACTGCACGGCCTGTCGCGTAGTGAGTCGAAGAGATCCATCAGCGACGGAGGTGGCGATGCCGTCAAGAGCGAGCCACTGCTCGGTCGAGAGACGTCCACCAGGAATGACCACACGGGTCATGAAGATGTAGTCGAGTGCCACGCCGGCCTGGGCGCGCTCACGTCGCACGTCGCGGTTGTCCTGGGAGTAGATCCCGTGGAACTTGAGGAGCTGCTCGCTCTCCCCCGAGACGTCGGGTGTGTCCAGAGCGAGTTCCTGGGCCAGACCTCCGCGCAGAAAGTTGCTGGATCGCTTGATTACTTCTACGTTCGACTCCACCTTCGTTTCCACCGCCATCACGTCTCATTCCAGTTGGGATAGATGATAATTCTTATCAAATTAGTCACCTTTACGCAAGGTCTGGTAGACAAAACTCTCTCGCGGCTACATCAAACCTGGTCAGGTCATGCTTACCAGGGAGGGTGGAGTGCGCTAACGATCGCCGAGGCGATGACGGCGTAGCCGTTGTCGTTGGGGTGGAAGTTAGGCCCGTACGGCGCGGGTTGACACATCCAGGTCAGCTCACACGCGTTCCAAACGTTCTCGGGAACCTCGCCCACTCCTCGCAGTCGGGCGCCGGAGAGGTCCTGACCTTGAAACGCCTGGTCCACCTGGGCGACAGGGACGCCCGCGTCGGCGTAGACGTCCTGGAGCACGGTGTTCAGTCGGTTGACCACGTCGGTCGTCTCCAAGGCGAACGTCGCGCTCGCACCCCCCGAGATTTCGTAGGCCAAATAAGGATCGTAGTGATCGAGTCCGACGAAGGAGACCCGGGGACCAGCCGCAGCTTGAAGATCGCTCACGATCAAGGGCAGCTCCTGTTGTATCTCGTCCAGTGCCGACTCCACGCAAACCTCGTCGACGATTTGCTTCGCTAGGCACGGCCGGACGTTGTTGAACCCCACGTCGAGGGTGACTATTCCTTCGCGGTCGTGGTGGCCGGATAAGAAGTTCGTCGCCTCTTCGAGTTGCGAATGGTCTGCGTCGTAGCAATTGGCGCCACTCTGGAGCATGGTGGCGGTCGTCTCACCCCGACAACCCATCTCTCGCAAGTGCAGGTGGATGCCGTGAGCCGCTTCGTAGGCGACGAGGTCGTTGGCGTACCCGTGCGACGTCTGGATGCCTCGAGGGTTAGCGGGTGTGGGCTGGAACCCCACCGACGCGGAGCCTCCGAGATCAAGATAGAAATACGTCGGCCCCGGATCGGCGCCGGCCGAGGTCATCGAGGCGAGCCCCACGAACGTCACGGTCGCTCCTAGAACGAGGGCCAACGAGACTGCCATCGCCGCGCGCTTTCGCGTCCCTAGAACCGTCGTCAACCTGTATCCATCCCTAACTAATCGACCGCGGTCAACGCGAACTTCACCGTGTGGCGCTACGCGCAACGTACCACCCCCTTGCCGCGATCCGAGCACCACGCCCGAGAACGTTACGTTTCTCTGCGTCTCGCGTGGTGGGCACGTCGGGCAATTCTTAGCCAAGATTTACTCGGTATCCTTTCGCGATCCGATACCCCTATAACGTCTCGGCGTGAGCGAACGAGCCCCCCTCCCCCGGCGCGAGTTTCTTCGCCGGGGCGCTCAACTGGGTTCGCTCGCCGCCGGCGCGCTGGCGGCGTCGCTGGTGCTCGATGACTGTGGCACTCGCGCGGGCGTGAGCACGACGTCGTCAACCACGACCACCACGGCGCTCACGCCCGCGTCGGCCACCGACTGGGTGCGCCTCGCCTCATCGTTGCACGGAACTCTGATTCAGCCCTCGAACCCTTCCTACGGAGTCGACCGACTTCTCTATAACTCCAAGTTCGTCGACCTTCACCCGAGGGCCATCGCGTACTGCCAGAGCGCCGAGGACGTGGCGCGCTGCATTGCTTTCGCCAGCGCCCACGACCTGGCGTTCGCCGCGCGCTCGGGTGGTCACAGCTACGCGGGCTACTCGAATTCCAGCGGTCTCGTGATCGACGTGAGTCGTCTCGCCTCCATCAACGTTGATACGCACGCCAATACCGCTCACGTGGGCGCCGGCGCGCAACTCATCGATGTATACAACGCGATCGGCAGCCACGATCGACTGCTGCCGGCAGGTTCGTGCCCGACGGTCGGGATCGCCGGGTTAGCACTCGGCGGCGGCATCGGCGTCTTCGCCCGGCGCTACGGACTCACCTGTGACAACATTCGCTCCGTCACTCTGGTCACGGCCGACGCACACGTCGTGACCGCGGACCACCACCGTCACGCCGACCTACTGTGGGCTTGTCGGGGCGGTGGCGGTGGCAACTACGGCGTGGTGACCTCCTTCGAATTTGATGTGCACCCCATGCCCGAGGTCACTCTGTTCACGCTGCAGTATCCCTGGGGCGCCGCGGCGTCGATGTTGCACGCCTGGCACACGTGGATCAGTGCGGCCCCCGACGAGTTGTGGTCGAACTGTCAGTTGCAGTCTCGAGGAACGTACGGTTTCTTGGCGCAAGTGGCCGGCGTGTACTGCGGGTCGAGCGCCGAACTGGCCAGCGCGCTCTCGCCACTTCGAGCCGCTATCGCCACCGAGCCGACCTACAGCTTCAGCGGTTCGGAGGACTATTTGCGCGCCATGGAGATTGAAGCGGGCTGTTCCGGACTTACCATCGCCGCGTGTCACGCGGCCCCTAAGAACCCGCGCGGTGCACTCAGTCGAACGGCGTACTCAGCGAAGTCCAGTTACGTCGACGCTCCGATGACTCCCTCACAGATATCGTCCCTGGTGTCAGCGGTCGAGCGACTGAGTATCGAGGCCCCGAACCTGGGCGGCGGCCTCGCCTTCGACTCCTACGGCGGCGTCATCAACCAGGTCGCGCCGGGCGAGACCGCGTTTGTGCATCGTGACAAATTGGCCTGCATTCAAGCGTCCTACTCCTGGTCGACTTTCAGTAGCTCCTTAGAGATTGACGCGGGGGCGCACTGGCTCAGTTGGCTGGGTGCGGACGTGTTCACTCCCGCGACCGGCGCGTATCAGAACTACATCGACTCGACTCTCGTCGACTGGCAACGCGCCTACTACGGGTCCAACCTCGAGCGACTCGCCAAGACCAAGAAGAAGTACGACCCCGAGAACCGCTTCGTCTTCGCCCAGTCGATTCCTCGAACTCTTTAGCGGGCGCTACCGCGAAAGGCCACGACCTGCGAGGCGGACGTGGCGAGTAACAGTGAGTCGCCAACGCTCGGTGTCGAGAAGTGGTTGGCGGGACTACCAACGCTGGCTTGTTGGCGAACGGCGCCCGTCGTCGGACTCAGTCCGTAGAGCGATCCGTTTTGCCCCTCAGTCCACACCAGTCCCGCGGCCACGATGGGCGGTCCGCCGCCGACACTGGCGCGCCACAGCACGCGAAGACTCGGCGGCGACCGGGAGACTTGCACCGCCACGGGACCGTTGAGACACGGCAGATACACCGTGCTGGACACGACCGAGGCACCGCCGTCAATGTCGTTGCCGCACGCACCGCTGAGCGTTGCTTCGGGATGACCGATTCCTCCCAGGTGCGAACCGTTCAGAAGATAGACGTTGGGTGACTTGCCGGCCACCACGACTTGGCCGTCGGCGAGAAGAGTCGGCACGGTCGACACGTCGAAGTCTCCAGCGTTGTCCGAAGCCCAGGAACTCGGCGCAAAAAACTGCCGCAACCGAAGAGCCGGGGTGAGCTGAAGAGCAGCGTCGCTATCGTCATACGGCTGCGAGGCGGTGTGGACCGAGCCATTACCCACACCGGCCCAGATGTCGCCGAGCGAGTCGACCGCGGGTGCCGCGCCACCCATCCAGATCGCCCCTTGAGAGTCACCCGAGCGACTGTCGACGGTAAAGAACCGGGCCGCGGAGCCGGTCTCCGCGACCGAGCCCACTCGCCCGCGATAGCTCGAGCAGTCCCCGTAGTTGCCGCCCATGGCGAAGATCACGCGACCGGCATCGAGGTTCAAACCCGATCGCTGCAAGAGGGCCGGCGGATAGGAGCCGGTAGGGTCCACGCGTTGTCGCAGCTCGACGGCGCCGTTCGTGGTGCTGAGACCGACCAGCCAATGTTGCGGGTGTCCGTTGATGAGTTCGTCGGCCACCACGAAGATTTCGCTCCGCGACGGATCGATGACCGGCGTCCCCGTGATCCCTACCGTGGGCGAAATATCACCGCAGGGTAAGTCTGTCGAGGGCACCGCGGGGGCCAGGTGGCGCGCCCAGGTAATTTTTCCGTTGACGGCCGAGAGCGCGTAGACGAGATTCTCTTCCGTGGCGACGTAGACGCGATTAGTGAAGACCAGTGGTTCGCCGTAGAGCTGTCCGAGCAACGACGGCGACGTCCACGCGCGTCGAGCGGTGTTGACAGAGTTCAGCGCCGTCGAGTCCCCCGTGCCCGCGGCGTCACCGTGATACACGGTCCACGAGCTCGAGGAGTTCGACGCGCCGCCGGCTGCTCCAACGCTCGCGAGCGCCGTACCCAACAGAACGAGACTGACACCCACGGCGAGATACTGCCTGTGATGGCGTCGCGCCGAACGCGCGCCCCACCGTGGTGCGTGTGACCGCACTCTGATCCCTCTCACCGCTTAATCCTTCCCCAAAAGATCGCCTCGGCCGCCCGCCCCCGCGAATTGAGCGTCGATGGATCTGCTCTGGTCACCCACTCAAATCCGCTTTCAGTGTCCGGTAAGAACTTTTGAAATTGGAGTAGGTCAGAGGGATCTCGTTCTGTACCACGTTCATCGAGGTCGAGACCGAGCTAGAGAACTGCACGGAGGTCACTTCACTCTCTAGTTCATCGAGGTCGGCCACGAAGAGGTTGGCCTGGCCTCGGGCGTTCGAGGGAAAGATCGCCGAGTCAGCGAGCTTCGTCGAGGCTCTGGTCAGCTCTTGACTCGCCGTGGTCGCGGCCCTCGCCGCACACCCTACGTACGTGGACGTGGCGCACCCTCGAACGGATCTCTCAAAGTCCCCCATGGCCTTGACGGTGGTGGCGTAGGAAGACGCGGCGAGGGAGCGGGCGACGACATCTTGAACCTTGGTGATAAGTGGTCGCTCCGCGACGGCCACACCGATGTACACGGGAACGCCCAACACCAGAATCACGATGACCACCGCGCGCGCCACCTTCGAGACGAACCAGCGAGTGGGCAGTGGCGACGTCGCCGGGTCCACGGGGGCGACCGGAGCCAGGTCCGCCACCGACGAACCAACACTCAGAGGAGCGCTGAGCAGCGCAGTAGGTGTGTCGGGAGTCGAGTTCGACGTAACGCCGTCGCCGAAGAGTCCGCGAAACGGCTGCGTCGGAGTGACGAGCGCTCCGTACGCCTCAAAGCGAATTTGGTAGCGAAGAACCAGGGCCAGTGCCTGATGCAAAGCCCGAGGCTCTCGCCCCGCGACGATTCCCCATAGCCACATCACCACGAGGACGGGCAGGGCTCCCAAAACGAGAAGACCGTTCACCAGATTGGCCGGGTAGCCCAAAATGATGCGAAAAAATACCGCCGCGCGGCGAAGTTTTACGTGGTCGACCTCCAGGGTGACTTGATGAGGGGATTGGGGTGAAAAGGCGATGCCCGGCCACCGAGGAGTCAAGTAGTAGGCGTACGCGAGGAGATTGGCGTAGAACCGCAGCGCTCCGACGAGAAACTCTTGGACGCCGTCGGGGACGCGACCCGTGAAGAGCGCGGCGAACCAGGCCACCAACGACATGAAACCGGCGGCCACACCAATCACTACGGCCACCACGAACAGAGGAATCGTCAGAATGCCGCGCACCGCGACGGACCCGCGGGAGTGTCGCGGGGGGTCCAACGCCAAGCCCACCACCACTCGCGCCTCGCGATCACTCTCGTTGGTGCCAAGACGTGGCATGGGCCCGACTCCCGAGGTCGGCGAACCGCAGACCGTGCAGAAGCGCTGACCATCTTGTACCTGAGTGCCGCAGTTCGCGCAAAACGCCACGTCTAACCCCTCGCTGGTTCAACTGCGAATACTCTCACAGCACCCGCCGAGCCGAGGGGGACACCCGCTGTGGAGCGCGAACGAGTCATCTCGAATGTTTTCACGCAGCGATCGGGCCCTGGTCCCTTGGTTCGGGATGATTTAGCCTTGCACATGCCGCGTTTTTATCGCGGCCCATCCTAAAATGCGTGCGTATTGGCATTTCGTAGACAAGATGTTGATTTTGGCTGGAAAGACTAGATCATATGTCGGGAATTACGTGTCTGACTAGCGGCGCTGGGGAACGGGTGGTTGAGCAGTGTCGATGAGCGAAGACCGACGCCGAGGCGGGCGTCTCCGATTTGAGATGGCCTCGTCGGTTCTAGAGACGCCCTGCGACCAAGGCCTCATCGGTTCCTCCGACATTCCCGTCGGACGTGGCGAGGAGTCATCGCGCGTCTCCATGCGAGGGGTCGTTTCCAGCTACTCCGTCTTGGGGCTACTCCTCGTCGCGTACATGATCTCCTTGATCGTACGAGACCCCAACCAGTCGAGGCTGTGGCTGGATGGGTGGCTCCTCACCTGTTTCGAACTTGTGGTGACGGGTATGTGCTTCTACAAAGCTCGCCATCACCGTGCGGGCCGCGCCATTCCCTTGACGCTGGGCCTCGCACTGCTCTGTTGGACCTTGGGCGACCTCGTCGTGACCTGGGAGTCGCTGGGCGGGAAGAGCCCCCCGACCCCCTCAAGCGCCGACGCCCTCTACCTCGTGTTCTACCCTCTCGCGTATATCGCCACCGTGATGTTGCTGCAGCGCGGCTTAGGTCGGCTGGCTCGGCCCAACTGGCTGGACGGAGTGGTCGCGGGCTTAGGAGGCGCGGCGCTCTGTGCGGCGTTCGCCTTCCACAGCATTCATCACCTGACGGGTGGGTCCTCTCTCGGCACGGCGGTCAACTTGGCCTATCCGGTCGGTGACTTGATGCTTCTCCTACTCGCGATTGGCGGAACGGTTCTCCTTACGGGGCGAGGATCATCACAGTGGTACTTCTTGGCGGCGGGTCTCAGCGTCGTCGTGATCGGCGATACCTTTAACTTGGTCGGTACCTCGGCGGAACACACGACACGTATTGGTACTGACTTCAACCAAATCGCCTGGCCCGCGGCGATCTTCCTTATGTCGCTGTCGGTCTGGTTACCGTCGCGCCACGCCGATCCGTTGCGACCCCAACGGGTGTCGAGCTTCACCTTCCCCGGCATCGCCGCGGCAGGTGGCCTCTTCATACTCGTGTACGGAACCATCCATTCGATCAGTCGCGTCGCAATATGGTTGGCGGTCGCCACACTGGTGACGGTGGGTGTACGCCTGGCCCTCTCCGCGCGAACCCTGCGAATACTGACCGAAGAGCGAAATCGTCAAGCCCACACCGATGAACTGACCGGTCTTGGTAATAGGCGACAGCTCGCTCAGGTCCTCGACCTCTTCTTTGACCAGCAAGCCGTTGAAGACGCGGCGCCTCGTGAGATGGCCTTTCTCTTCGTCGACCTCAACCACTTCAAGGAGATCAACGACTCCTTTGGACATCCCGCCGGTGACGAACTCTTGCGTCAGTTAGGTCCGCGACTGGTGAAGGCCGTCGGGGCGTCCGGCTCGGTGGTTCGTTTGGGCGGTGACGAGCTGGCGGTGGTGCTGATGGACGCGGACGCGGGCGACGCGGTGGAGATCGCCCAGCGCATCATCGCGGAGATCAACGAGCCGTTCACGCTCAACAAGTTTAAAGCCACCGTCGGGGCCAGTATCGGGATCGCCCTCGTACCGGCCAACGCCATGGATGGTGCTGCTCTGATGTGGTGCGCCGACGTGGCCATGTATCGAGCGAAGCTCGGCAACGCGCCCTACGTCTTCTACGACCACGACATCGACGGCAGCGAAGACCAGCCCAACCTCTTGGACGAACTGCGCAGCGCCGTCAGAGACGGACAGTTCGTTCTTCACTATCAGCCTCAACTCGACCTCAGGACCGGTCAGATCTTGGCCGTGGAAGCACTGGTCCGCTGGCCCCACCCCAAGTTGGGACTGGTCCCTCCGATGAAGTTCATTCCTCTGGCCGAAGAGGCCGGACTGATGTGGTCACTCACCACCTGGGTACTCAACGAAGCGCTGACTCAATGCGCGGAGTGGCGTTCGTCGGGTCGTGAACTCGCCGTGTCCGTCAACGTCGCGACCAGCGATCTTTTAGAGCCAGAGTTCCTCGGACTAGTGAAGCGCCTGCTGGATCGCCATCACTTGCCCGGTGACGCCGTGGTAATTGAGATCACTGAGACCACAATTATCACGGACTTCCTGCGCTCGCAGGCCGTCATTTTGTCGCTGCGTGACATGGGCATCGTAGTCTCCATCGACGACTTCGGGGCCGGCTTCACGTCGCTCGCCTACCTCTCGAGCCTGGCGGTCGGTGAGCTGAAGCTCGACCGAACGTTCATCACCGCACTGAACGCGAAGGGAAATGGTCGCGAGATGGAACTGGTACGCGCGACCATCAACCTCGGTCACGAGATGGGGCTCCGCGTGGTCGCCGAAGGCATCGAAGACGTCGAGACACTTGACCTCCTTGGCGATCTCGGTTGCGACCTCGCTCAGGGGTATTTCATTTCTCGTCCCTCCCCCGCCAGTCGACTCTCCTTCCAGTCGAGTGAGGCTAAGGCCGTTCCAGAGACGATGTCGGTCTAATCACACGCGGCTGTCGAGTTGATGTTCGTTAACGTTCACGTCTCGCGAAGCCGCAGATGCAGAACTTCAATCCGATGATTGTCACCTGGTTTCGAACCGTGAGCCAACTCGCGAGACCGATGACGAAACTCCAAAACCGCGAGCTCGGTGTCGATATGCCCCTGTCTCGGGCGGCCGACGACGGGCGAGACGCGTTTGAAGAGCACTCACATGGGCGAGCGAGAGTTTGCCCTAGCTCTCGTTCGAACAGTAAAGGTCGGACGAAATTTCGACCGCGAAGGCGAAGTGCTACGGCATTCACACGTGGCTCATTTGAAGGGTCATCGACACATGTAACGAATAGAAATTTTTTCACGGCCGGCCACCGCGTCGTTACCCGCCTTCTACTCCACTGAATCTCAAGCCGTTAACAACTCGATTCCAATTCTTAAAAACCGGATAATTGACAGTTACCATCAATTCGGTGACGACGGCAGTGCCGCGTTAGGGGAGTGTCGGAAAATGAAAGAACAACCAAAACGGTTGGAGACCAACCTGGGAGGCCCCGACGCCGTCTTCCCCATCGAGAAAGTCTTTTCTTCATCTAACTTTTTGGACAAAATCTCGATGGGCGTACACCTGCGCAACGCCGAAGGCGTCATTATCGACTGCAATAGGGCGGCCGAATCTATTTTGGAGGCTTCGCGCGAAGTACTCATCGGTAAAACGTCGACTGAACTCGAGATCGACGCTCTCACTCTCGACGGCAGTCCGTACAACGCTCAGCTGTCCCTCGACTCCTTGCGATCGGGCGAAAACCTCTCCGGAGTGGTTGTCGGCGTCTTAGTCGGTAACAAAGCTCGAAAGTGGCTCTCGCTCAAGTTCTGGCCCTCGATCGTTAATGGCGAAGTGGTCGGGGTGGTCACCGCCTTCGATGACGTCACTCGCATCGTGAAGGAGCGACGCCTCATGGGGCTGATGGCGGCTATCAATCGGGTCACCGTGCTCAAGATCAGTGAAGAGACCGCCATGCAACGAATTTGCGACCTGGTGGTCGAGGAAGGCCACTACGCCCTGGCCTGGATAGGCGTGGCCTCCACCGAAGGTGGCGTCGACATCGTCAGCTCGTCGGGCGTCTCGGAGTACCTCTATGAGGGCATCGTCTCCTGGTGGGGATCGAGCCAGTCCGGCCTCGGCCCGACCGGAACCGCCCTTCGCACCACGACGACCCAGGTGGCCGACAACTTCGCGACACAGCCGCTCTATAGTCCGTGGAAAGAGCGGGCCGCGGACTTCGGTCTGGCGTCGGGCATCTCCCTCCCCCTTCAACTGGCAGGTCGCAAGGCCGCCATCTCTATCTACGACAAGAGCACGGGGGCCTTCGACGACGACACGGTACGAGGACTCGAAGAGGTCGCCAGGGAGATCTCCCTGTGCATCTCGAACGCCAGCTCGATCCGCGAACGCGACGAAGCGTTGGAGGAGTCGATCGATACGGTCAGCGCCCTCGAGCAGGCCAAGTTGTCCCTTAGCAAGTCCGAACAGTGGTTCCGAACCCTCGTGGCCAAGTCCAGTGACCTGATTATCGTGGTCGACGACCAGGCCCGCTTTAGCTACGCCAACCCGGTTGTCGATCGACTCTTTGGTTACGAGCCGAACTCTCTCATCGGTCGCAACATCTTCGACCTTATTCACCCCGACGATCGGGCGCTCGCGGGATCGGCCGTCAGCGCCACGCTCGAACAGAGTGAGCCCGACCAGCCCGTGGTCGTTCGTTTTCTCTGCTCCTCGGGCGAGTGGCGGTTCATCGAGGGCATTTTGACGAACTGTCTTCTTGACGAGGCCATTCACGGCGTGGTCGGCAACGGTCGTGACATCACCGAACGCATCTATCTCACCCGAGCCTTACAGACGTTAAGCGCAGGCAACCAAGTTCTGGTCCACGCCAACGACGAGGCGTCGCTGATTCGCGACATTTGTCACGCCGCCGTGGACGCGGGTGGCTACCCCTTGGCGTGGGTCGGTTACCTCCAGCACGACGACGACAAGTCCATCAAGCTCGAAGCGGCGGCTGGGGTCACTGATATGCTGATCGACTCTCACTTCAGCTGGGGCGACGGCGGACCGAGCCAAGGGCCCGTGGGAACGACCGCGCGCACCGGCGAAGCCCGAGTGGTCAATGACATATTGGCCACCGAGATCATCCCGCCGTTTCGACGAATCCGCATCGAACAGTACGGGCTCCGATCGATCTGCACCTTCCCCCTCCAAGTCCAGAACGAGACCATCGGCGTGCTCGCGATCTACAGCGACAAGCCGAACTACTTCGGCCCCAACGAAGTGGAGACGCTCAACGAACTGGCCGCGGAACTGGCCTACGGCATTAGTCGGCTCCGCGACAAGGAACAGCTAGAGCGCAACGAAGACCTCGTTCGCTCGAGCGATGAACGCTTCCGCCTGGCCTTTGAGCACAACATGGCGCCTATGCTGTTCAGCGACTTCGAGGACCGCGTGATCGCCGTGAACGACTCCTTCTGTCGTCTCGTGGGCTTCAGTCGCGAGGAGCTGCTGGGACACGACTCGAAGCAGTTCACCTACCCCGACGACGTGGGCATCAACGAAGACACGCTGGCTCGTCTCAGTACCGAACAGGTCGACCAGGCTCGTTACGTCAAGCGTTACCTCCGTAAGGACGGTCGCATCGTTATCTCTGAAATCTCGAGGTCGGCCGCGCGTGACGCGTCGGGCAAGATTCTCTACTTCGTCTCGTCCGAGCGCGACATCACCGAAGAACGAGCGCTCGCCGATCAGCTCTCCCACCAAGCACTGCACGACTCGCTCACGGGCCTCGCCAACCGAGCCCTGTTCGAAGACCGCCTGGCCCAAGCGCACGCCCGAGTCGCGCGTCAAGGCGGACTGGGCGCCGTCTTGCTACTCGACCTCGACGACTTCAAGGGCGTCAACGACGCTCACGGACATCTGGTCGGGGACCAGCTGCTCACGGGTGTCGCTCGTCGCTTCGAGCTTGTCACGCGCAACACCGACACACTCTCGCGCTTCGGCGGGGACGAGTTCCTCTATTTAGCGGAGGGCCTGAAGACGGTCGAAGAAGCTGAAGAGGTGGCGTCGCGTCTCATCGACGTTCTCTCGGAGCCTTTCACGTTCAACGGACTGAGCCTCGACCAGCACGCCAGCGTCGGCATCGTCGTCTGGGACGAGACCTGTCAGGACAGCAGCGAACTGATTCAAAAGGCCGACGTGGCACTGTACGAAGCGAAACGCCTTAACCGCGGTCGCTTCGCCCTCTTCACCCCCAGCATGCACCAAGAGGCCGTCAGCCACTTCGAACTCATCCAACAGTTGCGACGAGCCCTTCAGGTTGGCGACCTCTCGATGCACTACCAGCCCATCATCAACCTCGACTCTCTCGAGATCATGGGCTTCGAAGCCCTCATGAGATGGCGTCACCCCGAGCGCGGTTGGGTTCCGCCCGACGTCTTCATTCCCTTGGCCGAGAAGAGCGAACTGATTCTCGAACTAGGCGCCTTCGCCCTCAGTGAGGCCGTCGAAGCGGCGAGTTCCTGGTTCGTCGCGCCCGGGAGTCCCCTCCCGTACGTAGCCGTCAACCTCTCCGCTCACCAGTCCCACGACCCTGATCTCATCGGCATCATCGAAGCCGCGCTCGCCAAGAGCGGGCTCGCGCCGGAGCGCCTCGTACTCGAGATCACCGAAAGCGCGATGCTGTTCAACGTCAGCGAGACGTTGAACGTCATGGAGCGCATCAGCGCGATGGGCGTCGGCTTCGCGCTCGATGACTTTGGCACCGGGTACTCGTCTTTGTCGTACCTGGCCCTGCTTCGTCCGACCATTATCAAGATCGACCGTTCCTTCGTCAGCCACACCGAAGAGAGCGTGCGCAACGACACGTTGCTCGAAGCCATCATCTCCCTCGGCCAGAAACTCGGCATGACCATGTCCGCCGAAGGAATCGAGACAGACGCCCAATTGGAACGGCTTCACCGTCTGGGGTGCGACTTCGGCCAGGGCTTCTTGTGGTCGAGTGCCGTACCGAGCGAAGAGGTCCACGGCATGCTACGACGATTGGTTCGCGTCTAGGCACTCAGGCTGTTGTTCGCTCTGTCGGAGCGAAGCCTCCCGGAGGTGAGAGGCCGCCGGCCCCGCGGGTACGCACATAGAGCGTCCCTCGGGCTTGAGACCCAAGGG
>JAOBWI010000046.1 GCA_025463285.1 Acidimicrobiaceae bacterium
TGAAAACCTACGGGCTCATCCTGGCTGATAACGGGAGCAACTGGTACTTCCAAGGAACGGCCGATAGACGGTGTACCTACAACGAAGTCGACCAGCTGAAAGAGATTCCGGCGAGTCAGTTCGCGGCCGTCGACGAGTCGTGCCTCATGGTGAGTCCCAACTCCGGTGAAGCACTCCAGCCAGGCAGCGCCTCGTACCAACAAAGCTGCGGCTAGTTCAGCGTCGGGCCGCAATCACGGGAACGACGACGTCGCTGGGCGCGCCGATCCACTCAATCTGGCGCCCCGACGGCGTGTTGACCCGGGCGATCGACGAGCGAATCGAACGCGACAGCGCCAACGCATCGCTTCCCGCGGTGCCCAGAGGGTTGTAACCATGCTCGCCGAGCACGACCGCGTACGTCGTAATCACCGATGTACCGATCACGTTATTAGTGGCCATCACGTCACAACCGCCGGCTGCGTTGGTGTAGCCAGACTTCACTCCCACAACCCCACCTTCGCCCACGAAGGGTGTGTACGACACAACGATTCCGGCCACGGGCAGCGAAACTTGCGGAAGATCGACTATCCCTTGCACTACTGGTTCGTCCGTCATCAACCTCGCAGCGAGAATCGCTTGACTCTGCGCGGTGGACTGGTCGCCGATAGAGAGGCCCGTCACGTCGGAGTAGCGCGTGTTCTTCAGACCCAGTGTGCGAGCGGCTTGGTTCATCGCGGCCACGAAAGTTGGCATGCGCATTCCCGTGAGTCTCACCAATAACTGGGCGTAGTTCGACCCCGAGTGCACCAACATACCGCGCAGCAACGTATTTTCGCAGAGCGTCTCGCCTCTGGCAATGGCCACGCTGGAGAGTTGCACGTCAAGGTCCCAGTGATAGAGGGCAACGTCGCTCGCGTTGACGGTCTCACACGGTCCCGTTTCGCCAGGACTGAGAGGAAGTCGATGGAGAACGACCCAGGCCGTCATCATCTTCGTAAGACTCGCGATGGGTTCCTGGGGCTGATTCTTTGTTGAAGCGGCAACGGATAACTGCGGAACATAGATCGCTGCACTTCCCCTGGTGGGCCATGACAATGCGGGCGGAGCGGGAAACGTCGTCGTGGTGGTGCAGGGCAACGTCGTTGTGGTCGTGGTGCCGGGCAACGTGGTGGTCGTTGTGGTCGTGGTGCCGGGCAACGTGGTGGTCGTGGTGCCGGGCAACGTCGTGGTCGTGGTGGTGGTCGTGGTAGCGCACGGCGACGTGGTGGTCGAGGAGGCTGTCGGAGAACTAGCAGTCGCCGGACTAGCCGCCACCAAGAGACAGGAGAAGAAACCGCAGGCTACGAAGGCGATCGCACTCAGCCGGGCCGAGCTAGATCGAACGGTCGCTTTCACTTCCTTAATTTAGTTGTTCGCCCTCTTCGCTTTGAGTCAGCGCGACCATCATTCGACGACATCCGATGACGCCGTCCCTTGTTACAGCGTGGTTACGAAATCGAACTCGCGACTCATCTACTAGGCGTCGAGATTTTTGAACTCGTGGTCCGAAGTAACCTTGACCTGTGAAGTTGATGAGCCGTTGGGCTCCCAACCTGGTGGTGACTGGTGCGATCACCCTGGGATCGCTCGCATTCCCGACGCTCGCCCAGGCCACTAGTGCTCGTTCCACTGCGGTTCGCTTCACCATTCGACTTGAGGATCAGTACCTCGCCGAGCTTCACTACCTGCCCGTCACTTTCGTACCGACGTCGTCCTCGACCACGGGCACCACGTCGACGACTTCCACGACAACGACAACGACCACGACGACGACGACGACGACGACACCATCAAGCACTACGACCACGTCGACGACCGTACCGACGACCTCTACGACCACGACCACCATTCCCAAACCGAAGGTTCCCCCTCCGACCCAACTCCAGAGTGGTTCGTTTGTTTGGCGTTATCCCTCACTCCCATCCGTCGTGCGATCGCAGTGGAGGGTCGGCTCGAACAACGTGGTGCTCAGGGGTGCTCTTATGAGATTTCAAGATGTTGAGGGCCTCGCCACGAGCGGCTCCATGGACTCCGCCACCTGGCGCGACTTGACCCAGGCCGTGCGCGAAAAGCATAAGGACCCATCCAGTTACAACTACGTCTACGTCAGTAAGACCCTCCCGGAGCACTTGAAGTTATACGTCAACGGAAAAGTTTCCTTCAGCTCGCCCGTGAACACCGGGATAAGTGTTGCTCCCACCGTTGACGGTACCTTCGCGGTGTATGTTCGCTTCACGACGACCACCATGTCGGGACTTCTCCCGGACGGTACGCCGTACCATGACAGCGGTATTCCGTGGGTCTCCTACTTCAACGGCGGCGACGCGCTCCATGGATTCATTCGAGCCTCGTACGGATGGCCCCAGAGTTTGGGCTGCGTCGAGATGCCCTTTGCCGAAGCGGCCGTCCTGTGGCCGCACACGCCGATCGGGACATTGGTGAGCGTGCAGTGAGAGCCTTCGCCGACACTTAGCTGCGCCCGCCGTGCGACCCGTTCACCCCCCCTTCACCGAGAATGGCCCTTGGCGCGTTACGCGACCGGTAAATTTTCGGCGTGACGTCTAACAAGAAAAAGAAACCATCCGCGAAGCGCAAGGCGTCGCGCCCGAAGGATCCGACGTCCGCCATATCACAGGAGCCGAGCGTCGAACCCACGCAAAAAGCCACGGACTACTACGCCGCGCTGGCCGAGGTGGGCCGGCGCTCCCAGGACCTAATGCTCGTCATTGACGGTACGGGCAGCGTCAAATACGCCAACCCGGTGACACTCGAAACCTTTGGCCTCTCACTCGAAGAGGGTCTCGGCACGAGCGCATTCGACTACGTCCATCCCGACGACCTCCAGCGAGTCATTTCGCAGTTCCTCAAGCTCCTGGAGATGCCTCGAGGCTCCATCCGTGACGTGGTGCGCACCATTGCGGCGAATGGAGAAACCCGTGAGATAGAGCTTGTCTCCACCAACGCACTCGACAGCAAGGCCGTGGCGGGCATTATCGTCAACGGTCGCGACGTGACCGAACACAATCAGTACGTGAAACAACTCCAAGCCCTTGAAGAGCGCTTCCGACTCGCCTTCGAAGACAACATGGCGCCGATGATCTTCACCGACCTCGACGATCGGGTATTCGCCGCCAACGATGCCTTCTGTACGATGATCGGCTTCGAGCGCGAGGAAATCCTCGGTCGAGACTCCACGCTCTTCACCTACCCCGACGACGTGGGCATCGCTGAGGACTCCCTACGACGAGTGGCTCGCGGCGAGATCGTTCAATCACGCTACGTCAAGCGCTACCTTCGCAAGGACGGTCGCTTGATCCACGTCGAAGTGCTTCGATCGCCCGCTCGTGACGAGGACGGCAACATTCTCTATCACGTAATCTCCGAGCGCGACATCACCGATGAACGCACCCTCGCCGCCCAACTCTCGCACCAAGCGCTGCATGACACTCTCACGGGCCTGGCCAATCGCGCACTGTTTCACGATCGTTTGGAGCAGGCCCACTCCAAGATGGTCCGCGAAGGCACTTTGTGCGCGGTGCTCCTGTTGGACCTCGACGACTTCAAGGGTGTCAACGACTCCTTCGGCCATCTGGCCGGCGACCAACTTCTGATCTCGGTGGCTCGCCGACTTGAACACGTCGCCCGTTCCTCCGACACTCTTTGTCGTTTTGGCGGCGACGAGTTCTTGTACCTGGCCGAAGGGCTCACCTCGGCGAAGGACGCCGAGTTCGCGGCCACGCGACTACTCGAAGCCTTGGCGGAGCCGTTCTTCTTGTCGGGCGCTCAGATCCAACAGCGCGCCAGTATCGGCGTGGTCGTGTTCGACGCCTCCGCGTCGCAGACGACCGAGTTCGTCCAAGACGCCGACGTGGCGCTCTACGAAGCCAAACGCGAAGGTAAAGGTCGGTTTGTCTTCTTCACACCGACCATGCATCAACAGGCCGTCAATCGATTCACCCTCATTCAGGAGTTACGCCAGGCCCTGCAGGCCGGTGATCTCTCCATGCACTACCAGCCGATTTTTGAGCTGGCGACCACCCGCATCGTCGGTTTCGAGTCGTTGATGCGCTGGCACCACGTCACCCGAGGCTGGGTTCCTCCGAGTGTCTTCATTCCGGCGGCCGAACAGAGCGAGCTGATCCGAGAACTTGGTTACTTCGCCCTCCGTGAGGTGGTGGCTACGGCCGCCTCGTGGGACGCCGTGAGGCCCGACGCGAAGGACCTCTACGTCACGGTGAACCTCTCCGCGCGACAGTTTCACGACCCGGAGCTCGTCTCGGTCATTGAACAGATTCTGTCCGAGAACTCGTTCGCGAGTGAGCGCTTGGTCATCGAGATCACCGAAAGCGTGACCTTATTGAACGTCACTGAAACCATGATCGTGATGGAGCAGCTCAGTCGCTTGGGAATATCTTTCGCTCTCGACGATTTCGGAACGGGCTTTTCCTCGCTGTCGTATCTGGCGCTTCTCCAGCCCAAGGTCATCAAAATCGATCAGTCCTTCGTGAGCCCGTCGATCGAACGACCCCGCAACAAAATTCTCCTCGAAGCCATCATCTCGCTCGGTCACAAACTCAACATGACGATGCTGGCCGAAGGAATCGAGACCGCGACTCAACTAGAACGGCTGCGCCAAGCTGACTGCGAACTCGGTCAGGGATTTCTCTGGTCGCCCGGCGTTCCCAAGGACGAGATCACCGCGCTCCTTACACGCACCAGCGACCAGTGGTAGTGGTCGCCGCGGGCTCTTAAAGGGTGAAGCCGCCTTCGGGCGGTGCGTCCGTTGCCCCGCCGCTAGGCGGCGCGGTGGGCTCCTCGTCAGTCTCTAGCGTGGAGGCGCCGGCCAGAGCCCCGTTCTCCTCTTCGTGCTTCTTGAGCTCGCCGACCAGTCGTTCGATCTGCGCGTCGGTGTCACCGGTGGCCGTTCCATTTCGCTGGGAGTACGCCGCGGCACCTAGTTCGCGCAAGAGTCCGTCGGCGCGTCGCTTGGCCTGCGCGTCTTCAATCTTCGCCTGGCCGGCCTTGCCCGCCTCTTGAGCCTTTTGGGCCAACTGAGCGGCCTGCTGCTTCATCTTGTCCATCAACGCCATAGCTCTCCTGCTTTCTGCTTAGATTCGACCGAGTAGGCCCTGTCGAGAAAAGCTCGAACCACTGGCATCTTGGCGATCTTCCTCTTCGAACTCTCTGTGCAGCATCGACTGCAAAAGGACCTGTCCGTCGCCCGTCAGCGTCGCGAGGTTCAGACCGGAACCCCCAAAAGCCGCCGTCATCATGGTCGAAGCGTTGATCGCACCGACGCGCTCGACGCTGAAAGTAACCGAGTCGCAGTAGGCGACAATCGCTCCCCCGTGCACTTGGATCTTCCCGCCGTAGTCAGCCGGGTTCAGTTCCAGCAAGCTCCCACCTCCCGCGAGCACCACGGTGCCGCTACCGGTGAAGTGCTCGAAGATGAAGCCGTTACGCGAACGTAGTCCCAAAGCTAACCCCGAAAAATCGATATCGTACTTGACCGAGGCTTCGGCGCAGATGAAGGCTCGACTCTCCGCGTGCCACCCAGTCGTTCCGTCCAGTTCGATCACGCGCACTTGACCCGGGAGGTCTCCGGCGAAGGCCACCAGGCCCGATCCCCCCGCGGGTGTGAACCACTGAAACGCCAGACTCTGTCCGGACAGAGCGCGCTTGCCGACCTCCGTCGCCGTTGCCATGGCCGCCTTGAGGAATCCCCCGCCACTCTCTTTGGCCTGCTTGTTGGCGGTGTCCGCTTTCCCGCCCGGAACCGAAAGACGCGTTTCCAGGGCCACGTTGGTGGTCTTCCAGCGAAACTTGGTCGCGTCCGCGTACATCGTCTGACCGGCGTCCAACTGGCACGTGATGTTCTGCGCGAACTCTCCCGCTACCTTGCACGTAATCGTCATCTCTCACCTCGCTTTCGCAGACTAGCCCCCGTGCTCACCTGGCATCAACCGAAATACTCGGGCGCGCGCCTGGACTCGCGAACGACTAAGGGCCCGTCGGGGGAGTCGGATCGTCGAGAAGTTGAGCGAGACTGGTAACGACGACGTTTGCCCCGTGGGCGCGCAATTGGTCGGCGTAGTCGTGCTGACCCGTCTCGTCGTGGTGGTCGACGCCGATCACCAGGGCGAAATGTCCCGCTCGCCCGGCCTCGACGCCAGCGAGCGCGTCTTCGAGGACGACGGCCTGCGACGGATCCACCCCCAGTTGTTTCGCCCCCTCTAAGTAACTGTCTGGCGCTGGCTTTCCCGCTAAGTGAAGACTCTTCACCACCAAACCGTCCACGATGGTGTCAAAGACGTCCGCGATGCCGGCCGCGCTGAGGGCCGCCACGGTGTTTTCGCTGGCCGAGACGACGGCTACCTTCTTTCCGCGCCGGTGTAACTCACTGACGAGGTCGTGGGCTCCGTCAAAGAGAGCGACCCCTTGGGTTTTGATGACCTCTAGTACCAGTTCATTCTTTCGATTACCGACCCCGTTCACCGTGCGCGCGTCGGGCGGATCACTGTCAGAACCTTCGGGCAGAGTGATACCTCGCGCGGCGAGAAAGTTGCGCACACCGTCGGCGCGCGGCTCGCCGTCGACGTACTTTTCGTAGTCACCTTGCGTGTCGAAGGGGGCGTAGCTCTTACCCGTTCGAACGCTCTCCTCTTTCAAGAAGCCTTCGAAGGCCTCTTTCCACGCCGCCGCGTGCACCAACGCCGTCTGCGTTAGAACGCCATCCATGTCAAAGAGCCACCCACCGTAGGCGTCGAGATCGACCAGAGGGGCGCCGGGATCACTCACTACGCAGCTCCTTGGGTTGGTTTACTCCATCGGCCACGCGATGCGCGGGCGCCCGGCCCACCGGCTGACTGGGTGGCTTGGCGCTCGTCGCGTACCCGGAGGCGATCGTCTCGAGCACCGCGGGACGACCTTGCGCCACGGCCACGGCCTGTTGAAAGTGGAAAAACTCAATCTCCTCACCCTCCTTCAAGGAGTAGGTGGTCGAGGTGGGCGTCACGTCAACGCGCAGCCGTCGACCGCGAAAGACCACGCCAAAGGAGAGTCGGGTGATTCCTTCTGGTAGCTGCGGGGCAAAAGAGAGCGAGTCGAGCGTTCGTCTCATACCACCGAGCCCCGACACCAGAGCGATCCAGGTCCCGGCCAAGGAGGCCACGTGAAGTCCATCGCGGGTGTTGTGCTCCAGGTCGTCTAAGTCCATGAGCGCGGCCTCGGCGAGGTAGTCGTAGGCCAGTGAGAGGTACCCCACCTCCGCCGCCATCACCGCTTGGGTGCACGCCGAGAGAGAGGAGTCGCGCACGGTAATGCGCTCGTAGTAGTCGAAGTTCAGTCTCTTTTGTTCCTTCGAGAAATAGTCGCCGCGCGTGAACATGGCCAGGACCAGGTCGGCCTGCTTCACCACCTGCTTTCGATACAGGTCGAAGTAGGTGAAGTTCAAAAGGAGCGGATACTGCTCGGGCGTCGTCGCTGCAAAGTCCCACATCTGGTGGGAGGTGAAATCCTCGGCCTGAGCGTGCACGCCCAGCGTGTGATCGAAGGGAACCACCATCGCCTCGGCCGCGTCGCGCCACGCGGTCATCTCCTCTTTCTTCACATCGAGCTCGTCGCAACGATCGAGGTGGAGCGCCGCGACATCGGCCGCGAAACGGAGATTTCGCTGAGCCATGAGGTTCGTGTAGATGTTGTTGTCGGCAATGGCGCTGTACTCGTCCGGCCCAGTCACCCCGTCAATGCGAAATCCGCCGTGCACATCGTAGTGCCCCACCGAGAGCCAGAGCCGGGCCGTTTCGACGAGTAGCTCTAGGCCCACGTGTCGCTCGAAGGCCTCGTCCTGGGTGGCGTGTAGGTAGCGCATGACCGCGTCGGCGATGTCGGCGCTGACGTGAAAGGCCGCCGTTCCGGCCGGCCAGTAGGCCGAGTTCTCTTTACCGGTGATGGTACGCCACGGAAAGGCCGCGCCCTTTAGGCGCAAGAGTTCGGCCCGCTCTTTCGCCACCGGAATAGTGTCGTGGCGCCAGATGAGAGCGTGCGCCGCGGCTTCGGGTATGGCGTAGGTCAGTACCGCCAAGACGAAGGACTCGCTGTCCCAAAAGGCGTGCCCGTCGTATCCGCTTCCGGTGAGACCCTTGGCCGGTATCGCTCGTCGCTCGCTGCGCGCTCCGGCTTGCATCACGTGGAAGAGGGAGAAGCGCGCGGCCTGTTGAATCTCCTCGTCGCCATCGATCTGGACGTCGGCCCGGTCCCAAAAATCGTCGAGATACCCACGTTGCTCGGCGACGAGCCCATCCCAGCCCGACTGTCGAGCGACCACCAGCGCCGCGTCCACCTGATCGCTCAACGCCTCTCGGGTTCGTACGGCCGACCATCCGAAGGCCACGTACTTGACAATGCTCAGTCGCTCGCCGGGTTTGAGAGTCGTGGTCACCGTGACACGACCCAGATCGGGGAAACTCTCCGCCAAGACTTGGGTCGAGGGAGGGCCCGTGACCACGTGATCAGCGGCGACGGCCACGGTGATATGACTGTTTTTGGTGCGGTGGGCTAGTTCTATTCTCGCCCCGTCGCTAGCGAAACCCTCGGCCTCCCACGGCGCGGCCAGGACGGCCGCGACGCGAGGGTCACCACTGGCGGGCGGCGGCTCTTCGTTGACCACTAACTCCGATTGAATAACGAGACGCACCGGCCGGTCGATCGCTTCCACCTCGTACTTGATCGCCGCGACGGCGCGTTGCACCAGTGAGACCATTCGAGTCGAGGTAACGAACACTCGACGATCGGAGGGTGAGGACCACTCGGCCTTTCGCTCGAGCAGACCCGTACGAAAGTCCAAGACGCGTTCGTGACTGTGGAGCTCGCCGTAGCGCACGTCGAAGGGTTCGTCGTCCACCAAAAGACGAATCAGCTTTCCGTCGGTGACGTTCACGACGGCCTCGTCACTCTCGGGGTACCCGTAGCCGTACTCGCCGTAGGGAAGGGGCCGAATTTCGTGCACGCCGTTGAGGTAGGAGCCCATCAGCCCGTGAGGGTCACCCTCGTCTAGGTTGCCCCGCCAACCGATATGACCGTTCGACAAAGCAAAGAGCGACTCGCTCTGTCCCAACATGTCAAAGTCCAGTGCCGTCTCTCGCAAACACCAGGGCTCTACCTTGAACGCGCTTTGTTTAATCACGCAGCACGCCCGTCACACGTTCCACACGGCACCCCTTTGTCACTCCCTAGCCACTCCGTCAACTCGTAAACGGAACGTACCAACGCGAAGCTGGCGCTCGGGACGCCTGCGTGAACATCGCACGACCGACTCCGACCGAGTGTATCGGTCCAGGCACGATGGTTGTCCCGCGAGCACAAAGCTGTGCTCCCTGCGTATTTTTCTTGACCGCTACGCAGTAGAGCACCCGGTGGCGCCGTGATCAATGAGTTTGAAGGGCGCCGCTGCCGCCGATTCGTCGTAGGCCCCGTCGTCTATCGGTCGCGAAGACCACCACCGGCGCACCAGCGCAGAGAAGGCGTGACTGAGCATTCATGAAACAATGTCCCCATGCACGTTCCTCCCCAGTTCTACGTCGACGATCAAGAAGCGTGGCGCATCGTAGAGGAGGTCGGCGCGGGCACGTTGGTGATCAGTACGCCCGAGGGACTGGCCAGCGTCTTCGTGCCCGTCATCGTCAGCACCGACCACTGCACCTTGTTGTCGCACCTGGCCCGTGCGAATCCGTGGTGGAAAACGGTGGGTGAGGGCACCGAAGCCCTCGGCCTGTTCCTCGCCGCCAGCGCCTACGTCTCTCCTAACTTCTATCCGAGTCGACTCGAGAACCCCGACGTGGTGCCGACCTGGAACTACGTCGCGGTGGAGATTCGCGGACGGGTCACCGTTCACCACGACGCCCAGTGGAAGCTCGATCAGGTCAGAGAACTAACTCGCCACTTTGAGCGTGGTTACGATCCCGAGTGGAAGGTTGATGATCTCGAAGAGACGTATCGCGACGATCAGCTGCGAGGAATCGTCGGACTGGAGATCACGGTGCAGGCGATCGAGGGCAAGGCCAAACTGTCGCAAAATCGTCCCGCCATTGACCACGACAGCGTTCGAGATCATTTGGCCGAAAGCTCCCCGCGAGAACGCAACGTCGCGGAGCGTATGTAGCCACGGTGAGGGATTTAGCGAACGGGCACGTCGGTAAAGACGGCCCCGTTCGCCCCGCGCAGTCCGTTCCCGTTCCCGGCGGTACCCGTGGCGAGCAGACCAGCTCCATGAGCGCGAAAGAACGTTTCGCGCGAGTAGAGGTACAGCGGACGGTGGTCGTAGGTGACTTGGTAGGTGCCGTTCGAACGTCGAGTGGTACCCAGAGTGCTGGCGGCGATAGCGTCTGTGGCGCTCGGCGGCCCGGTGGTAAGGACGGGTACCCAGGTGCTGGCGCACTCGTCACTGCAGGTACTCACGTTGGTGTGATCGCGGCTGTCGACGTAGACCACGACGGCGACGGGATTGACGTTGGGATCCTCCTTCGCTGCCAGCACTTTCTCCCCGTTCGGAAGCGTCGCGGTTTCAATCGTTGCCTCGTTCGAGACGGGCTGTCCGCCACCTGGCGAGACGAGAAACCAGTACCCGTGCCACGGTCCGAGCGGCGCGACCGTCTCGCCGTAGTTAACACCCGCGGGCGTAAATGGTGTGCTGGACGGATCGAAGAGGTAGAGGGGGTGCCCACCGTAGGTCACCTGTCGTCCGATGCGCGCTCGCACCACCGATCCCAGCAGCTGCTGCTTGACTCGCGCACCGGCGACGGGCTTGGCGCTCGTCGTGAAGGCCGGCCAATCGTCGGAGGCGACACCATCACTCAGGTCCTTTTCGGGACCGGTACAGGTCATCGTCACGGCAGCGTCGGGATTGAAGTCGTAGCCCTTTTTCAACGTGGTCCCACAGCCGAGGGTTCCGTTGGCGTCGCCACTGAACTCGTACAGAGGAAAGCCTTTGAGAGGGCCACTCCCCACGACCAGAACCGACCCGAAGCGAGATGTCACCAGTACCGATACTTTTGCGCCGAGTGGTGCGCCGCTTTTGGGCGACAGGAAGGTCACCACGGCACCGACGCCGAGGAGGATGACAACGACTCCCGTACCCGCACGGCGCCACGTCAGGCGTGGTGCGCGCGTTGCCATGAGCGAACATTAGACCACCACCGTTTCAACGCTGGTCGCGGGCGAGCCGATTAGTCGGGCAGCGTGGTCTTACCCAGGGGCGTCGCCCCGGACGGTGTCGCTACCACGGCGGCCTTTCCCCAGTGAGAGAACGTAATGGTGAGCTTGCTCACCTCACTGGGCGGCTTGTCGATCACGACGAGCTTCACCGGCAGGTGGCGCGACGCGGACGACAGGTAGAGCGTTTCTTTACCCGCGCTCAGTCCAATGGTGGCGTTGGGCTTGCCCGAGAGAGCGACTACGGACGCACCGTCAATGGTTTTCTGCGCCACCTTGGTACTCAACTCGGCGGGCGCCAATTCACTCACCGTGGAGCCCAGTAATACCCCGGCCGCAAACTCCTTGAATTTGGCATCACTCGAGGTGAGGACAATCCAGCGATGCGCCCACGTCGGATCAGCCTCTCCGAACTGCAGTTTTACGCCGGCGGCGTTAGCGTAAATGTAAATACTGTCGCCAACCAGGCGCAGGTCGATCTGGGCGCCGTCGTACGAGATCACCTGTTCGCCGGCGCTCGATCCCGCGCGCGCTGCCAATACGTACGCGTGGCCGGCGAGGGAAAATGTCGTGGTATAGGTACAGCCACTCTCTTTTCGAGCCGCGCTCAGCGCGTTGGCGAGAAGCTTCGTCGCGCTCGCGTCGTTCGCGGTCGCGCCCGCAACCAGCGAGTTCGTGGTGATCGCCAACACCCCGAGAAGCGTGGCACTGAGCGCGCACACAAGCGTCCGGAGCTTACGCTTCAAGGTCTCCTCCTCAACAGGATTGTCCGCGAACTCGAAATAATAGTGAAAAGTTGTGGCCCTCAGACTTGCGCTGCCTTTGTTTTGAACGCTGTCCTCGGAGGTGGATCAAGATGGCGCCAAGGGGCCGGTAGCATCGAGGGTAGTGCGACAACGTGCCTGTTCGCCGGTCTAGAGGGGTCACGTCATGTCACGTCGGATTTGGCGACTGGCAATCGTACTTGCGTTTCTTTTCATGTTGGTGGCCGGACAGACCCTCTGGATAGATTTCTTCCACGCCTCGGCGCTCGACTCGTCAACTCTCAATCCTCGCAACTTCACCACCAGCAACCAGTATCAACGTGGAGAGATCATCGCCGCGAACGGCACGGTCTTGGCCAAGTCCGTGGCCACGGGAACCCCTTCGTTTCCGTGGCGCCGCACGTATCCCCTGGGCACGCTGACCGCGGGGGTCGTGGGATTCTCGTCGACGATCTATGGCGAGTGGGCGCTCGAGGCGCAGTACGGCGGCTACCTGGAAGGTCACTCGTTGCCCCCTCAGAGCTTCGAACAGTTACTGGCGCCCTCCGAAGGCGCCGACTCGGTGACGCTCACTCTGCAGCCGGCCCTGCAGAAGATCGCCGAAGAGGCCCTCGACGGACGTGACGGCTCGGTGGTGGCGATCGACCCGCGCACTGGAGCAACGCTCGCAATGTACTCAAACCCCACCTTTAACCCCGCGCCCTTCGAAGTCGAACGAGCGAGCGTGCAAAACGCGGCCTGGAAGAGGGGAATCAAAAAGGACGTACACGGCTATCCGCCTCTTGGCTTGGTGGCCACGCAGCAGACCATCTTCCCCGGCTCCACGTTCAAGGTCATCACCACCGCGGGACTAGTGAAATTCAACCCCTCCTTGATGACCAAGTACTACTCGCCCATCGTGTTCGCCAATCTTCCCGATTCGAACAAACCGTTGTACAACGACGGCGGCGTGGCCTGCGGCGGCACGGTGGCCGAGATGCTCCCGCAGTCCTGTGACCCGGGCTACGCACTCCTCGGCCTCGCGCTCGGCGCACAAGACCTCACCGCGACCGCCACCGCCTTTGGTTACAACCAGATTCCGCCTTTTGACCTACCGGGCGTGGTGGCCTCGTTCTTTCCCAAAGAGTCGAACCTGGCGGCCAACCCACCGTTCCTGGCGTACTCCGCCATCGGCCAAGAAGACGTCAGCGCGACCGCACTACAGAACGCACTCGTCGCTGCAGCCATTGCCGACGGCGGCAAGATCATGACGCCGCACCTGATGTCCTACATCACCGCCCCCGACGGTTCGATCGTCAAGCGCTACAAGGACAGCGTGTGGAAGACCCCCCTCACGCCGCGCCAGGCCGCCCAGATCGTGCCACTCATGCACGCCGTGGTGACCAGTGGCACGGCCGCTCAAGTGGGATTCCTCGGGCAGGACGATGTGGCCGCCAAGACGGGTACGGCCCAGATTGGCAACAACCTGACCAACGACACGGACGACTGGATGATCGCTTTCGCGCCCGCATCACACCCCACCGTGGCCGTCGCCGTGAGTGTTCCCTTCCAGGCCTTCAACGTGACGGGCGCCATCAAGGCCGGACCCGTCATGAAGTGCGTGATTGAAGCGACTCTCGCGTTGCAGGCGGGACTACCTACGACCGGTACGCCAACAACCTGTCCAACGGGTGTCGCGAAGTACGTCAACCCTTGACATTTACAACCGCCGACTGACTGAGCCGGAGGATCGCAAATCACCCGCGTATCTCCATCGAGTTCTAAAGCAGTTCGCAAGTATCTCTCAGTGAACCAACAGTTTTCTCACATCGATCTCACAAGTGGACTCTCTACTGTTAACTCCGTTCTCGCTTGAGAACCGTTCTTGTTAAGGGAGAAACGATGAAGAGGATTACCAGTAAGTCTCTCGTGGCAGTCGCTGTGGTTGCCGCCATGGGGGTCAGCCTTCCCGCCGTGGCCTTCGCTGACTCGTTGAGTGCTTCGACGAATGCGTCGGTAACGACGAACACGTCGAATACGTCGGTATCGGCGAGCGCTTCGGCTGCCACCAGCGCCTGGCACAGTTTTCACCTGGCCTGGAAGGCCTACGTTGAGAAACTGAAGTCCATTAACGCGTCGTACCGATCATCCGTTGACAGCGCGCGTTCGGCGTACTTGTCGGCGCGTTCGACGGCCACCACTCGGGCGCAGCGTCAAGCGGCGCTCGCTACCTTTGACGCGGCACTCGCGGCGGCGTTGAACGTGCGGGTTACTGCGATCACCGCCGCGGGCGACCCGCCGGCGCCTCCCGCTGGCTACAACGGGACCGCGTGGGTTCAAGGGGTGCAGGCCGCCAACGTGGCCTTCCGCGCGAGCGTGACGGCTGCTCAGAGCGCCTTCGCTACGGCCATCGCCAGTGCCACCACCGCCTGGCAGCGCCACGAGGCTCGTCTGACCCTGGAGCTCGCCATCGGCAACGCACTCGTAGTACGCAGTACCGCGTTGGAGGCTTTGGGCCCGCCCCCCGCTAACCCGGGACAGCCTTCCGCTTAATCGACACCCAACGAAAGTGGCGCGTCCTCTCTTTGAGGACGCGCCACTTTTTTGGGCCGCCCGCGACTCGACTCATCCCTCATTACTCCGTCTGACGTACTTCTGAGCTCTTGCCCTGAGACACCCCCTCGGTAGCGTCCCAGGCGTGTACGCCTCGCGCCAACAGCTCAATCCTCGTCAACTCGAAGCCGCCTCGTTCGGCGACGGGCCCCTTCGAGTCCTCGCGGGGCCGGGCACCGGAAAGACCACCACGCTGAGCGCCCGGGTGGAGTTCCTCCTTGAACACGGGGTGGTCCCCGATCGAATCTTGCTTCTCACCTTTACTCGTCGGTCCGCTCGCGACATCATCGGTCGGGTCAGGGCGCTGCGGCGTGACGAACGAGTACAGCGCGTGGCGGGGGGTACGTTTCACTCCGTGGCCCACCACACCCTGCGCCGTCACCACGCGGCCGTCGGGCTGCCGGAAGGATTCGGCGTCCTCGACCCGGGCGATAGTGCCGATCTTCTCGACCTGGTGCGCAGCGATTTGGGCATCTTGAGCGGTGAGCGGCGACTACCCAAGAAAGGGACCTTGGCGTCGCTGTACTCACGTAGCGTCAATACCGGGGTATCTCTCCGTGGGGTCATGAGTGAGAACACACCCTGGTGCGTCGAGCACTGCGACGAGGTGGCCACACTCTTTCGAGCCTTCGTTTCTCGCAAGCACGCGCTCGGCCTCTTGGACTTTGACGATCTCCTTCTCTTTTGGCGCGTAGCTCTCCAACACGAGGTGTTGGGGGCGAAGCTCGCAGGCTCGTTCGACCACGTCCTGGTCGATGAGTTTCAAGATGTCAATCTCGTGCAGGTCGACATTCTTAGGGGCTTGCGTCAAGGTGATCCTCGACTGACCATGGTGGGTGACGACGCGCAGGCCATCTACGGATTCCGGGGCGCCTCTCCTCGCTACCTGCTCGACGCGGAGAAGTACTTCGAGGGCCTCACCACCATCACCCTGGAAGCCAACTATCGATCGAGTGCGCCCATACTCCACGTGGCCAACGCGCTCGCCGCGGACGCCCCCGAAGGTTTTTGCGCGGTGTTACGAGAAGAGGTCCCCACCAACGGCGCGGTCCCACCGACCCTCACGCACTGCGTCGACGAACGTCAGCAGTCCGAGATCGTCGCTGATCGCGTGCTCGAGCTCTACGAAGAGGGCGTCTTGCTCCAACGCCAGGCCGTGCTCTTTCGAGCGGCCCACCACAGCGACGACCTGGAGATAGAACTGTCGAGACGTCGGATCCCGTTCATCAAATACGGCGGCCTGCGCTACCTCGAAGCGGCGCACGTCAAAGATCTCCTCGCCGCCTTCCGTCTGGTCGACAACGCGCGCGATGAGATGGCCTGGTTTCGACTATTCCAACTGATGCCCGGCGTGGGTCCGGCCAAGGCGCGTCGCGCCATTGACTCACTTCGTGACGACCACGACCTGTTACCTCTCTCCATGGAAGCGGTGAGCCAGCGTTGGTCCCGCGTTCTCGACGTGTTGCCCAATGAGACCGCAGAGATGTCGCACGAACTCATCACCGCTTTGTCCGCGAGGAATCAGGAGCCCCTGGTGCACGCCGACCTCTTGCGTCACGCCTTAGCGCCGCTCATTATCGCGGCGTACGACGATCCCTACCCCCGCCTGGAAGATCTGGGTGCGCTGGTGCTCGCGTGCAGCGATACCACTCGTTTGAGCGACGTGGCCGCCGCCCAGGCCTTGGACCCCCCGGCTTGCACGGGTACTCTCGCCGGTCCACCCCTGATGGATGAGGACTGGCTGGTCCTCTCCACGGTTCACTCCGCGAAGGGGCTGGAGTTCGACGCCGTGCACGTCATCCACGCGGCGGATGGCAACTTCCCCTCCGACATGTCCCTTGGAACGCCCGAGGGTCTCGAGGAAGAACGCCGCTTGTTCTACGTCGCGGTCACCCGAGCGCGTCGACATCTTTCGATCTACGTACCCCTGCGCTATCACCATCACCGAGTTCGCGACGACCACTCGTGGGCCCAGCCCTCACGATTTCTGAGCGACTCGGTGCGTTCAACCCTCAACGAACTTTCACTACCCAGCGTCATCGCCCACGAGGCCGAGCCGTCGCCGACCGTGATCGACAGCTTTGGTGCCGTGTCCCGCCAGATCTCGGAACTCTGGTAAGGACGGCCTATCGCGCCTAGCGCACCGCGTTGTCGCTGCGCCGCGGTAGCACCCAGCCGGGTCGAGGAAAGTGACAGGTGTAGCCGTTGGGGTAGCGCTCGAGATAGTCCTGGTGTTCGGGCTCCGCTTCCCAAAAGGGTCCAGCCGGCGTCACTTCGGTCACCACCTTGCCCGGCCATAAGCCCGAGGCCTCCACGTCGGCGATGGTGTCCTCGGCGACGCGTCGTTGCTCGTCACTCAGGTAGAAGATCGCCGAGCGATAGCTCGTGCCGCGATCATTGCCCTGACGATTGACGGTCGTCGGGTCGTGGATCTGAAAGAAGAACTCCAAGATGTCGCGATACGAGGTCACCGACGGGTCGAAGACAATCTCAATAGCTTCGGCGTGCGTTCCGTGGTGACGATACGTCGCGTGGTCGACGTCGCCGCCTGAGTAACCCACCCGCGTGGAGATAATGCCGGGACGTTTGCGAATGAGGTCCTGCATGCCCCAAAAACAACCGCCGGCCAGTATCGCCGTCTCCGTGGCCTCACTCATGATGACGTTCCTTTCGCCTTCGACTCCTCGAAGAGGTTCTTGAACTCACCGTACCCTTGCGCCTCTAACTGGTCGTAGGGCACGAAGCGCAAGGCGGCGGAGTTGATGCAGTACCGGAGCCCGCCTTCGCTGACGGGACCATCGTTAAAGACGTGTCCTAAGTGGCTGTCACCGTGCGTCGAGCGGACTTCGGTCCTCGTCATGCCGAATTTGCGATCACTCTTCTCGATGACGTTCTCGGGCACCAGGGGTGTGGTGAAGCTCGGCCACCCGCAGCCACTGTCGAACTTCTTGGTGGACGTAAACAGGGGCTCGCCACTCACGACGTCGACGTAGAGTCCGGCCTCTTTGTGGTCCCAGAACTCGTTATGAAAGGCCGGCTCCGTGGCCGCTTCTTGGGTGACTTGATACTGGTTCGCCGTGAGATTGGCGACCGCCTCGGGACTCTTGTGGTATCGCTCTGACATGACTCCTCCTTTAGCGGTGACCGTCGGGCGGTCACCTTTTTATAGTACGAGCGAAGCGCCATCGCGTTACATCGACGGGGGGCTTGAGCGGGCGACTACTGTCCGTTGGCGACCGCTCTGAGCTCGTCCAGCGACTCTCGAATATCGCGGGGAAGATCACCGGCGTCACTGTCCTTGATCCAACGCTCGAAGCCGATTTTGAAGGCCGCCACCCCCACCTCGGCCGCCAAGGCCGCCGACTGCTCCTTCACCCCGCGCTGTCGAAGAGCCGCGGCCATCGCCGAGGCCAGTGTCGCGAGCTTGATGAGTTCGCGCTCTTGGAGTTCGGGGTTGGCCGCGATGACCGCGTGACGTTGGCGCGCGAAGTCGCGCCGTACTTGAAGGACCTCCCCGGCCACAACCACGGCTCGCGTGATGACCTCGATGGGAGTCGCCGACGAGGGCGCCTCGGCGACCGTGGTCACCAAAAGATCCTGTAGTTCAGCCGCCCCCGAGAACAACACCTCGCGCTTGTCGGCGAAGTGCCGAAAAAAGGTGCGTTCAGCGAGTCCGGCCCGTTCGGCGATCTCAGCGACGGTGGTCTGGTCAAACCCGCGGTCGGCGTAGAGCTCCATGGCGGCCCCTTGAAGGCGGCCGCGTGCATCTGGTTCCCACCTGCCCACGTTCACAGCGTATCTGATGTCACTTGCTGACATAACCTGCTATGGTGATGTCAGCAAGTGCCATCGCCCTCTCGCGGAGGCGAGCCGGATCAAGTACATGGAGGATATGTATGCGTATTTTCGTCACGGGCGCGTCGGGCTGGATCGGCTCGGCCGTTGTTCCTGAACTTATTAGCTCTGGTCATCACGTCGTGGGCCTCGCTCGTTCCGACGAGTCCGCACGCTCCCTCGTCGAAGCCGGCGTCGAGGTAGAACGTGGGAGCCTGGACGACCTCAACCTCTTGGGTGAGCTAGCGCGCGCGTCTGACGGGGTCATTCACTTGGCCTTCAAACACGACCTCGCCTTCGGCGGCGATTTTCTCGGCGCCGCCACGGCCGACCGGCGCGCCGTGGAGACCTTCGCTGACGCCTTGGCCGGGACCGATCGACCGTTGGTCCTCGCCTCGGGTCTCCTCGGCCTCACTCCCGGAGCACTGGTCAGCGAACGTGACGGACACGTTTCGCCCGACGTCTCACGCGTGGGCCCGGGACCCCTCGCCCGCTGGGCCACGGCCGAGTTCGTGCTCTCGCTGGCGTCGAAGGGTATTCGGTCGTCCATCGTGCGCCTCTCTCCCACCAACCACGGTGACGGGGACAACGGCTTTATGGCCACCCTGGTGGCGATCGCCCGCGAGAAGGGCGCCTCTGGATACGTCGGCGAGGGAGTGAACCGATGGCCCGCGGTGCATCGACTCGACTCGGCCAAGCTGTTCGCGCTCGCTCTGGCGGGCGCGCCCGCCGGAGCGACGTTGCACGCGGTCGCCGACGAGGGTGTCCCTATTCGCGAGGTGGCCCAGGTCATCGGGCGACACCTCAACGTTCCGACCAGATCTGTTGCGCCCGAGGATGCCGCCGCACACTTCACGTGGCTCTCACACTTCATCGCCATGGACAGCCCGGCCTCGAGCGCCATCACTCGTGAGTTACTCGGCTGGCAGCCTGTCCAACCGGGTCTTCTCACTGATCTCGACCGCGGGCATTACTTCCAGGGCTAAGGCCTCCTCGAGTCGCGCGGCCCGTGCAGAGTTCAGCACGAACTACTTTTTGGATTTCGCCTTATTGGCCTCGACCGCTTCGCGGTAGAGAGCCTTCAGGGCCTTCTCGTTGATCTTCTCGCCCTCGTGAAAATCGATGGCGCGACGCACGTTGCCCTCGAGGCTTGAGTTGAAGAGCCCCGAAGGATCCTTGAGCGCGGCTCCCCTGGCGAAGGTCAATTTGACGACGGCTTTGTACGTCTCGCCGGTGCAGATCATTCCGTCCGCGTACCACACCGGCACACCGCGCCACTTCCACTCTTCCACCACGTCGGGCACCGCTTCTTTCAACAAGGTGCGAAGTCGACTGAGGGTCGCCCCTCGCCAGTCTCCCAACTCTTCTATTCGATCGTCGATCAACTGCGACGGCGACTTGGTCCTGGGCGGCGTGCTTTTCTCCATCACCCGCAGAATTTAGTGCGCTTCTTGAATGCGCACGAGGTTGCCGGACGGGTCGCGAAAGGCACAGTCGCGCACGCCCCACGGTTGAGACGTGGGCTCTTGGAGAACTTCGGCGCCCGAGGCTCGTACCCGCTCGAACGTGGAGTCCAGGTCCGCGGTGCTAAAGATCGCCGCCTGCAGGGCGCCCTTGGTCGCCAGGGCCAGCAACGCGTCTCCGTCGACTTGAGAACGCCCACCGTGCGGCTGGGAGAGAACGATGCCGACCTCTTGGCCCGGAGCACCCACGGTGACCCAGCGAAAACCTTCGTTGGCGACGTCGAGGCGAACCTCGAGCCCCAGAGCGTCGCGATAGAACCCGAGGGCGGCGTCGGGATCGTGCACGGTGATGAACATGGCGCTAAGTGAGATAGTCATGCGCTCATCATAGAAACGCACGACCACAACGGGCTTCTTCGATCCTGCTCGATCTCTCTACCTCGACGGGCTACACGGTGCGACGAGGACGCGTCACGAACATACTGAGGCAACTGGGAACCTTTTCATAGTCGCCATGGTCCTTGGCCCGATACTGCGAGGGCGTCTCTCCGACGATCTCGCTGAATCGTGAGCTAAAGGATCCGAGTGACGTCCCACCCACCGCCACGCAGGTTTCGCTGACCGAGAGGCCTTGACGCAACAAGGCTTTGGCCCGTTCGACGCGGCGCGTCATGAGATAGGAGTAGGGCGTCTCGCCGTACGCGGCTCGAAACTTTCGAGAGAAGTGTGCCGGCGACATCAAGGCGGCGCGAGCCATCGCGGGCACATTTAAGGGCTCGGCGTACTCACGATCCATTAAATCGCGGGCTCGTCGAAGGTGCGCCAAGTCAGCCATCTCTTCGAGAGTCATGGGCTTGACGATATCGGCTCTCCGATGCCGAGGTGGGCGAGTCGAACGTGACCCGCCCATTAGCGATCGAGATCGTCCGGTCCCGCCGGCACGTCCACCGCGTGTTCGCGCAGCGCGTCCAAGGGCACAATCTCGAGAGCGCGTTCGTGCGTCGAGGCCAGGACCACGTAGGCGGCCGCACCGTCACGGTGCGCTCGGAGCCAGTTGCCGGCGGTCACGCACCAGCGATCCCCCGGCACCAGACCGGGAAAGCGATATTGAGGCATCGGCGTGGTGAGGTCGTTGCCGATGCGTCGTTGGTGTTCGAGAAACTCAGCCGTCACCACCGCGCAGATGGTGTGGCTGCCGAGATCGTCCGGCCCGGTCGTGCAGCAGCCGTCTCGAAAGAATCCCGTCACGGGATCGGTGCCGCACGGCTCCAAGGCTCCGCCGAGAACATTGCGTTCGCTCATCTGCCCAGTATCGCCCACTAGCCACGGCTCAGGATGAACCACCACGAACTTACCGAACCGCGAAAATCAAAGTTGCGGGGCTGGATTCGACCATGTCGCATGTTCGTACCCCCAGCGCGGGCCGCCCTATGGGGCGAGCGGGACTTTACGACGAACGTGTCCCGTACAGCTTGGAGGCGGGGAAAATAGCGGCCTTAGAGGTGCCCGTCATCGAGTCACCGTCCACCACCACATCAAACTTCAGCGTGAGTTTCATTGGCTTCTGTACGTTTTGGACCCACGTCAAACGATCCCCGTCGGCCACGGCCTCACGGATCTCCACCACTTCGTCGCCCGAGCGCGCCGTGCCCGAGATGAGGCCGTTTTCTTCCGAGATATCAAAGACGGCGGCCATCTTGCCGATGGGCGTCTCAATTGTCACATCCCACGATCCTGCGAAGGTCGTCATGTCGTTTGGTTGTCCTTTGAAAGTTCGGGGTTGCAGAGGCCGGCCACTACCCATTTCGCGCTGATCGCTGGTCTCAACAGTATCGTGAGTAGCGGCCATCTCTTTGACACCTCGCGCGAGACACTTTATGAATCGACAGGCTCTCCCAGGTACACCGCGCGCACGCGCGGGTCGTCTAAGAGCTTCGCAGCACTGTCGCCAAAGACGATGCGACCGTTCTCCATGACGTAGCCCCGGTCGGCCAAGCGTAAGGCCTGCTGGGCGTTTTGCTCGACGACAAAGACGGTCGTGCCCTGGTCGCGAATCTGGCTGATGATCTCGAAGATCTGTTGGATGATCTTTGGAGCGAGACCCATGGACGGCTCGTCGAGCAAAAGGAGACGAGGCTTGGCCATCAGGGCGCGACCGATGGCTAGCATCTGCTGCTCGCCGCCCGAGAGGTTCGCCCCTTTTTGCTTTTGACGATCTTGAAGGATGGGAAACATCGCGTAGATCTCGTCAATGTCGCCCGTGAGCGAACCACGCCGACGAAAGGCCCCCATCTCGAGATTCTCCTCCACGGTCATCTGAGCGAAGATACGGCGTCCTTCGGGCACGTGACTAATCCCGAAGGAAGAAAACTCGTGAGCCTTAACGTGGGTAACGTCGCGACCTTCAAAGACGATCGAACCGCTCGAGGGCGCGTGCAGCCCCGAGATCATGCGTAGCGTCGTCGACTTGCCCGCCCCGTTGGCTCCGAGCAGCGTCACGATTTCGCCCTCTTCAATCTCAAAGGAGATCCCGTGGAGAGCCTCGATAACCCCGTAGCGCAGCACGGCGTGGTTGACGCTGAGCACTAGGCGCTCGCCTGGTCGTGCGTGCCCAGATACGCATCAACGACCACTTGATTTTCGCGGATCTCTTGTGGCGTGCCCTCGGCTATCACCGAGCCGAAGTTAAGTACGTAGAGCCGCTCGGCCAACGCCATGACCAGCTTCATGTCGTGCTCTATCAACAGCACGCTGACTCCTCGCTCGTCGCGTACCCGGCGAATCAAGTTAGTCAACTCGAGCTTCTCCGACGGGTTCGTCCCCGCCGCCGGTTCGTCGAGCAAAATCAACTCAGGTCCGGTCGCCAAGGCGCGGGCAATCTCCAGTCGTCGTCGCGCGCCGTAGGAGAGTTGGGAGGCTACGGTGCCAGCTTCGTTCATCAAGCCAACGAACTCGAGTTGGCTAATGGCGACGCGGTCCGAGGCGTGTTCGCCACGTCTCGTCCGAGGGCCCTTGACGAGAGCCCCCGCGATGCCTATACCGCCGTGATCTTCCGCGCCGATCTTCACGTTCTCAAACACCGTGAGCGCACTGAAGAGCCGAGAGGCCTGGAACGTGCGCGAAACACCCAACTGGGCGATTCGGTAGGTCTTTTTCCCGATGACTTTGAGAGGAGGCGCCTTGCTCGAGAAGTACGTGATGGACCCCTCTTGGGGCTGATACACACCTGTGATCGAATTAAAGAGCGACGTCTTGCCCGCCCCGTTCGGCCCAATCACGGCCAGGATCTCGCCGCGGCGCATCTCGAGAGACACGTCACGCAGCGACACGACGCCACCAAAGCGTAGGGTGACGTTCTCAACTGAGATCAAGAGATCGTCGCTCATACCTCGTCTCCCGACAGAACTTCATCAAGGTGCCCTTGGTGCTGAGCTTCGTACGACGTGAACTCGCGCTGGCGACGCCGAGACGGCAAGATGCCGGCCGGCCGGAAGATCATCATGATGATGAGCAGGGCGCCTATGTACATATAGAGGTCGTTGAGCTGATAGCCCCACGGCTGGTAGTTGTCGAGATAACTGGTGACCGTCTGCACGATGATGGCGCCGATAGCCACACCCCAGATTGAACCCATGCCTCCAAAGATCACCAGGACCAGCACGTTCACCGAGACTTGATACTGAAAGAGGGTGGGATTGATATTGCCAATGAGACCCGCGGTGAGCACCCCTCCGAAACCGCCGCTGGCCGCTCCCACGGCGAAGGCCATGACCTTGTATTTGAGGGGATTGATGCCAATGGACTCAGCCGCCACCTCGTCTTCGCGAATCGCGACCCAGGAACGGCCCACTCTCGAGTACTCCAGTGACGTAAAAATGACGATGAAGACGGCGATAAAAATAAGGCAGAGATAGAAATACGGCGAGGGGGCTATCCCCCAGCGATAGTGCCAGAACCCGAGGTTCACGTCGAAGTTCGGCACGGTCAGCGATCCCTGACCACCTCCCGTCACGCCGCTCTGGGTTCCGACGAAGTCGTCAATGATGAGCGCAAACCCGAGGGTGACGATGGCGAGGTAGTCACCTCGTAGCCGCAAGGTAGGAATACCCAAGATGATGCCGAAGATCATCGCCAAGCCAATCCCGATCGGGATGCACCAGAGGGTGGGAATGGGGTGGTGGAAGGGCGCCGGTGTGGGAAGAACGCCCGCGAACCACGCGGTCGAGTAAGCGCCGATGGCGTAGAAGGCGGCGAAGCCGAGGTCGAGGAGACCAGCGAAGCCGACCACCACGTTGAGGCCCAGGGCGAGCAGGATCCACACGCCCACTTGCTCGACGATGAGATACATCCAGAACTGCTGGTGAACGAGCTTCGGGATAAAGAGCGTGACGATGATGACGGCCACGATCAAGAC
>JAOBWI010000076.1 GCA_025463285.1 Acidimicrobiaceae bacterium
GTTCGTCCTCAGTCCTGGGCTTGTTTACCCGTCGCAATGGGCTGAGCGCCTGCGGGTCACGACGGTGGGTGCCGCTCCAGCGCGGCGCGCAAGACGTCCACCGCCATCGGGCGTAGCTCTTCGATGGGGCGATTTCGATGCCGACGCGTTCCGAGGTCGACCTGGGCGAGGCTTTGGACGCCGAAACGCTGAGCCATGTCGATGAGCATCGCGATTTCGACTCCGTAGGTGGGCTCGAGGGTGATGTCAGCGAAGGCACTCCGACGTCCGGCGGTTTCTCCGGCCAGAGGTTGGCGGATCTCCCCGAGACCAGGAAAGAGCAGCGAGAGGATCGGGCGCGCCGCGAGCTCGTTCACCCGCCCGCCCCCCGTCGGCATGTCGTGCAGCGGCCTCACGTAGTACCCCTTGACCAGTTGAATCTCCGAACGCTCCAACAAGGGTTGAATCAGTTGAGGTACGTAGTTCGCGCTCGTATTGGTGACGTCGGCGTCCAAGAAGACGACCAACTCCGAGGTCGCCTCCTTGAGTCCCGCGCTCATGGCCCTCCCCTTGCCGCTCGCCTCATCAAGGGTGATGACCTGGGCTCCGTGGCGGGCGGCCACGGTAGCCGTGTCATCACTCGAATAGTCGTTGACGACGAGAAGCTCGGTGACAAGGCCTTCGTGATGGAGCACTGCTTCAATGACCGCGCCGATGGTACTCGACTCATTTCGCGCGGGGATAATGACCGACACCGTCGTGGACAAAGCCGCTTCGAGCACCTCCTCGAGGTGGAAATCCTCGCCCGTCAAGCTCCACGGCACGTTATGAGGCGTCATCCGATTGAGGTTAGCGGCCCCCTCCTCGACGCTGGCGCGTGGAGACTTTTTGACTACCTCGACTGAACGTTCTCGAATATGAGTCCTATAACATTCACGAATGCCACGAAGCCCGTACTTATGATTGATCGCGAGAGAATCGAAGATCTGGTCCATCAACTCTTGGACGCTATCGGCGAGGACGTACATCGAGAAGGTCTCCGCGGTACGCCACGCCGAGTGGCCAACATGTACGCGGAGTTGTTCGAAGGGTTAAACGCTGATCCGGGGGAACACCTACGCGTCACCTTCGAGGCCACGCACCACGAGATGGTCATCGTGCGCGATATTCCCTTTACTTCGCTGTGCGAGCACCACCTACTTCCGTTCGTGGGGGTGGCCCACGTGGGCTACATCCCTGGTCCGGATGGCCGAGTAACCGGGCTCTCGAAGCTCGCTCGACTCGTCGAGGGTTACGCCCGACGCCTTCAAGTCCAAGAACGCTTAACGACCGACATCGTAGAAGCCATCGAACGCGAGTTGCGGCCGACCGGTTCCATCGTGGTCATTGAAGCCGAACACTCCTGCATGTCCATGCGAGGCGTCAAGAAACCGGGATCGTCGACCGTGACCTCGGCGGTACGAGGAATATTTCAGAGCAACCCCTCTACGCGTGCGGAGGCTCTCCAGTACATTCACCAGCGCAGCGCGCGTTATTAGCCGAGGCGCTACTCGGCGGGGCGGGGCGGACGGTAAAACGTCACGAGCTGCAGGACTCCTCCAACGACTCCCACGATCAACGTGACGAGAAAATCTCGAGACGTCGTCCACGTGTTGAAAACTCCCCAGGCGTGATCGAGGGAGTATTTGCCCGCGCCCAAGCTACCCAACGTGAGGGCCGCCACCGCGATGGTTACGCAGTACTCGACGCCGCCGCCGGGGTTCGTGATCATAAAGCCGTTTTTGCGATGGACACTCACGATGGCGACAATCATCAAGGCAATCAGAGCGGCGCTGGCAAACGGCGTGAGCAGCCCGAATATGAGCAGAACACCAGCTCCCAACTCCGTAGACGCCGCCGCGTAGGCGTTCAGCATGCCGGGCTTCATGCCGATGCTCTCAAACCAGCGGGCGGTGCCGGCCAGCTTCCCGCCCTTAAATACCTTTTTGAATCCGTGGGTAAAAATCATGCCACCCAGGTACAGATGAAGCAGCAACAGCACAACGCTCGTGGTCGAATTCGCGAAGTTAATGATCAGACTCCCATCCCGTATGCGGTATTTCCGCTAGGTCTATCCGAGATGTTAGGCGACCACTCCGGACCCCTCGCGGTGCGGTCTCCCGCCCGCCAACTCCCATGTCGTAGAGACTCTCGCCCACGCCGCTAACCACGGCCGCGTTGTCGTGAACGTAACGACGCCCTCGCAAGATCGACGCCGCCAGCGACGAGCGTGGCCCCGGCGGCCAAGTCCAAGCCCAGAGGAAGGTCGTCCGCAAAGGGTTGTTCAAATAAGGACGAGAAGAGTGGCGCCGCGCCTAGTAGTCTGCGATACGCACCGTGTAGTCTGCGGTACGCACCGTGACACACCGGTGAAAATGAGGTGGCTGGTAGTTCTTCGGGGGGAGAAATGGAAAAGACGTCAAACGAAGCGAGTGATACGGAACTTTTGCGCCAGTTAGGTTACGTGCGCGCCATTGACGAGTCGGTGAGTCGACTGACCATTGCCTCACTAGTGATCTCATCAAAACTGTCACTCTTCTCAAGGAAAGTCCTTTACTCCTTTGGCCTCGGACTCGAAGACTGCAATCAAATTCTTACCTGGTATTGATGTCCACCGCTTCACCTAACCCCAGTTAGCGAAGATGACTTCGGAGCAGTTCGGCCCTCGCACAAGCGCGCATATTCTGAGTACGATCGGTGTCTGGACGGGCCGGTGACGCCGCGACTGATCCCACTAGCATCCGCGATGAAACTTCTAATGTTAGAACGCACAGTGAATCTAAAGGAGAAAGCATGACGGACGAATCCAAATGTCCCGTAGTGGGCGGTTCGTATACCCATGTGGGAGGAAGCCAAACCAACGCCGAGTGGTGGCCCAATCAGCTGAACGTGAGCATCCTCAACGGGCACTCGCCCGCCGCTGACCCCATGGACGAGGACTTTGATTACGCCAAGGAGTTCAAGTCACTCGATCTCGATGCTCTGAGAAAGGACGTCGAGGCGGTGATGACCACCTCGCAAGACTGGTGGCCCGCCGACTACGGCCACTACGGTCCTCTCTTTATACGGATGGCCTGGCACAGCGCGGGAACCTATCGAATCTTCGACGGCCGAGGTGGTGCCGGATCGGGCGCACAACGCTTCGCCCCCCTCAACAGCTGGCCCGACAACGTCAATCTCGACAAGGCTCGTCGTCTGCTGTGGTCGGTCAAGCAGAAATACGGTCGTAAGATTTCCTGGGCCGACCTTATGATCTTCGCCGGTAACTGCGCGCTGGAGTCCATGGGATTCAAGACCTTCGGTTTCGCCGGCGGACGAGAAGACATCTGGGAACCCGAAGAGGACATTCACTGGGGTTACGAAACTACCTGGCTCGGTGACGAGCGCTACAGCGGTGAGCGCCAACTCGAGACTCCCCTGGGCGCCGTGCAAATGGGTCTCATCTACGTGAACCCCGAAGGCCCGAACGGCGCGCCCGATCCTCTGGCCGCGGCTGTCGACATTCGAGAGACCTTCCGCCGCATGGCCATGAACGATGAAGAGACGGTGGCCCTCATTGCGGGTGGCCACACCTTCGGCAAGACCCACGGCGCGGCCGACCCCAATGTCTACGGCGGTCTCGAGCCCGAGGCTTCGGGCATCGAAGAGCAGGGTTTCGGCTGGACCAGTAGCTTCGGGACCGGCCGAGGGAGCGACACGATCTCTAGTGGGCTCGAAGGCGCGTGGACTACGAGTCCCGCCAAATGGGACAACGACTTTTTCACGGTCCTCTTCGGTTTCGAGTGGGAGCTCACCAAGAGCCCGGCTGGCGCACACCAGTGGAAGCCGAAGGACGGGGCGGGTGCCGACTCGGTGCCCGACGCCCACGACCCGTCCAAGCGTCACGCACCGACCATGTTGACGACGGACCTCGCGCTGCGATTCGACCCCATCTACGCTCCGATCTCCAAGCGTTTCCAGGAGAACCCCGATGAGTTCGCTGACGCCTTCGCCAAGGCCTGGTTCAAGTTGACTCACCGCGACATGGGGCCCTACGTCCGCGGTCTCGGCAAGCTCGTACCCGCGGAGCCCCAACTCTGGCAGGACCCCGTGCCCACGCGGACCCACGAGTTGGTGAGTCCTCAAGACATTGCCGATCTCAAGACCAAGATATTGGCCTCCGGTCTGCCCCTGGGCCAGCTGGTGTCCACGGCCTGGGCCTCCGCCTCGTCGTTCCGCGGCACCGACAAGCGCGGCGGCGCCAACGGTGCGCGTCTGCGTCTCGAGCCCCAAAAGGATTGGGCCGTCAACAGTCCCGAGGTGCTCGCGACGACGTTGTCGATCCTCGAAGGAGTTCAGAGCGAGTTCAACCAGGCTCAAAGCGATGGCAAAGCGGTGTCGTTAGCCGACGTCATCGTCCTCGCCGGGTGCGCTGGCGTAGAGCAAGCCGCCCACAACGAAGGGTACAAGGTCACAGTTCCCTTCACCCCGGGCCGCACCGACGCCTCACAGGCCGACACGGACGTCGAGTCCTTCGAAGTCTTAGAGCCCAGCGCCGATGGTTTTCGCAACTACCAGCGCGAAGGCGACAATCGAGCCGCGGAGGAACTTCTCTTGGACCGCGCTCACCTCTTGACGTTGACGGCGCCCGAAATGACGGTGCTGGTCGGCGGCATGCGAGTCCTGGGCACGAACTACGGCCAGAGTGACACGGGAGTTTTGTCGAAGCGAGGCGAAAAGCTGACCAACGATTTCTTCGTCAACTTACTGGACATCGACACCGCCTGGACGGCGACGAGCGACGCTCACGTGACGTTCGAGGGGCGCAGCCGTACCACCGGCGAGCTTAGGTGGACGGCCAGTCGAGCGGATCTGGTCTTCGGCTCGAACTCGCAGTTGCGCGCGATCGCCGAGGTCTACGCCTCCGACGATGCGTCGGAGAAGTTCGTGCATGACTTTGTCGCCGCCTGGGACAAGGTCATGAACCTCGACCGCTTCGATATCTCCTGACGTCGTTCATCACCGCGTCACTGCACGACGCGGTGATGAACGAAGGATCGTCCCCGCAGGGCCGTGGTCTCACGACTTGAGAACCGCTAATCGACGATCGTGACACCTCGTGCGAAGTCCGACGTCTCCAACGCGCCCGGCAGGGATCCTTCGTGGTGGCGTCGTGATCGCACAAGAACGCCAGCCACGACGGCGGCAATCGCCAGGAAGAGTGCGCTGACTTCGAAGGCGGTGGTGTAGCCGTGCACCGTGGCCGATCGTGTGACCGACGAACTCGCGCCGCGGGTCAGTAGATACGCGGCGGTCGAGGAGGCCGCGACCGTGTTGAGAAAGGCCGTGCCCAAGGCTCCTCCCACCTGTTGAGTGGTGTTCACCAAGGCGCTGGCCACGCCAGCACTGTCCTCTTCCACGCCAAAGAGAGCGGTCGAGTTCATAGGCACGAACGCGAGACCCATGCCGATGCTGACCAGCATCTCCGGCGCGAGGACGTGGGCCACGTACGTGCTGTCCGCGCCAAGGCGTGAGAACCAGATCAGACCCAGGGTGGCCAACGAGAGACCACCGATCATGAGGTTCCTCGGGCCGGTGCGCGGAAGCTGCCGACTGGCCAGGGTGGCGCCGAAAATGATGCCTCCGGAGAACGGCAGGAAGGCAAAGCCGGTGCGCAGCGCGCTGTAGCCGAGGATGCCCTGGAAGAAATACGTCAGGAAGAGAAAAGTGCCGAGCATGGCGAAGCCGACAAAGAGGGAGGAGAGAAAGGATCCACCGCGGTTCCTCTCCAATATCACCTTGAGTGGCAACAAGGGATGGGCCACTCGCATCTCAATGGCCACGAAGCCAGCCAGCAGAACGACGGCGCCACCAAGCAACGACAACACCAGCGCCGAACCCCAACCGTGCGAGGCCTCCATGGTGAACCCGTAGACCAACAAGAAGAGTCCGGCGGTGGAGGTGAGCGCACCGGGCAGGTCGTAGCTGTGTCGCACGTCAACTTTGCTCTCGCGAATGACGCGACTGGCCATGACGGCGGCGATAAGAGCGATCGGCGTGTTAATCAGTAGGGTCCAACGCCATGAGGCGTACTGCGTCAAGACCCCACCCAGCACCAGCCCAATCGCCGCACCGCTGCCCGCGATGGCGCCATAGACGCCGAAGGCCCGAGCGCGCTCGTGGGCTTCAGTGAAGGTCACGGTGAGCAAGGACAAGGCGGCTGGCGCCATCACGGCCGCGAAGCCGCCCTGCAGCGCTCGCGCGCCAAAGAGCATGGCTTGGTTCTGCGCGAGTCCCGCAAGTGCGCTGGCCGCGCCGAAGCCAATAAGTCCAAGGACGAAGACCCGCCGTCGTCCGAGATAGTCGGCCACCCGTCCGCCGAGTAGCAGGAGGCTGCCAAAGACCAGGGTGTAGGCACTCATGACCCACTGGCGATCCACTTCAGAGATGTGCAGCGCGTGCTGGGCCGACGGGAGGGCCACGATGACCACCGAGGCGTCGAGAACGATCATGAGCTGCGCGACTCCGATGACCGCGAGGGCCCAATACCGCTTGGGATCGAGTCCGACATTCTCGCTGGGAACTTCGTCTCTGAGTAACTCGGTAGTCACCGGACTCTCCTTCTGTGCTGGGGGACCTAATCGCTGGTGCGAATTTTTCACCTGAAAGCCGCTAAACTTTAGGGGATTCAGATATTTCCGGAACCTAGGTTCCGTTTAGTAGACGATACTAGTAACGTTGGTTCCGTTTGTCAAATGTCTGCGGGGAGTTTTTATGGCGGTGCGAACGGAGAGACTTCAAGACGTTGACGCACCGTCACGACCCATGCGCGCCGACGCCCTTCGCAATCACCAGAAAATTCTCGCGGCGGCCGAGGAGATCTTTGCCCTCGACGGCGTCGCCGTCCCTATCGATATCGTGGCCGAGCGCGCTGGCGTGGGAGTAGGAACGCTCTATCGCCACTTCCCCACCAAGGAGTCTCTCTACGAGGCCATCGTCACCACTCGCATCGCCGGCCTCTTGGGGCAGGCTGACGAGTTCATCGATGACTCTGCTTCGGATCCCGGTGCCGCGTTGGCCGCTTTCCTACGAGAGTTTGCTCGGCAGGCCTCGGAGAAACAGGATCTCTTCGAAGCCCTCGAGCAGACCGGCGTCGACATCAAGTCTCGCTTCTCGGAGCGCATCGAAGAGCTGGTGGAGAAGATCGACGTTCTTCGTCGACGGGCCGCCCACGCGGGAGCCATTCGCCGTGACGTCGAAACGAGCGACATTATGAACCTCATCTCGGGCACCTGTCACGCTGCCGGACACTCCGGCGTTGATGAGGCGGGCTTTCAACGCCTCGTCGGCATCGTCCTTTCAGGCCTTCAGCCCGCGAAGTAGGCCGCGTCTCGTGGAGATATCTCGAGAGTACGACGGTCGACCGCGATGCAACTGGTGTGGCGTTGACGAGTTGTACGTCCGCTACCACGACCTCGAGTGGGGAGTACCGGTTCACGACGACAACACGCTGTTTGAGTATCTGACGCTGGAGGGCGCCCAAGCCGGTCTGAGTTGGTACACCGTTCTCCAACGGCGCGACGGCTATCGTCAAGCGTTCGCCAACTTTGACCCCCAGGCGGTCGCCAAATACAGCGACAAGAAAGTCGAGAGGATTCTTCAGGATCCCGGCGTCATTCGTCACCGCCAAAAGATCATGTCCGCCGTGACCAACGCGCAAGCCGTGCTCGACGCACAGCGCGAGCACGGAAGCTTCGACGAGTACCTGTGGTCACTCGGGACTCTCGAGGGTGATGAGATGGTGGTGGCCAAATCCATGAGCAAGCAACTGGCTCGCGACGGATTCAAATTCGTCGGCCCCACGATCTGTCTGTCCTTGATGCAGGCGGTAGGGATCGTCAACGATCACGCCCGCGCGTGCTTTCGCTTCAAGGAAGTAGCACGGCTGTAGTCGAGGTACTTCAATTCGTGAGAGTCAGTCGAGAAGTTCCTGCAGGTGCTCAGCGAACGGCTCGAACATCCACGATCCGTCGTAACGAACACCGTTCACGAAAAACGTCGGTGTCCCGTTCGCGCCGCTGCGAATTGCCCCTTCAAAGTCGGCCTCCACGCGCTGGCGCGGAGCGCCGGACCTGATGTCATTCGTGGCTTGCTCGACGTCGGCGCCGACGTCGTTGATGTAGTGCATCAGGGCTTCTGAGCCGAGGTCGCGCTGATTCTCAAAGAGCGTGTCGTGGATCTCCCAAAACTTTCCTTGCAGCGCGACCGCTTCGGCGACTTCGGCGGCCGCTTCGGCGTGGGGGTGCATATCGGAGAGCGGGAGGTTGCGAAAAACGAGTCGCAGGGCGTCGCCGAACTTCTTTTGCAGTTCCTTCACGATCGGATAGGCCTGGCCGCAGTACGGGCACTGGTAGTCGCCGTACTCGACCACGGTGAGTTTGGCGTCCTCGGGGCCACTCGAGTGGTCCTGGGGGCGCACGGGGATAGTTAGGTCTGCGCTTTCACTCATGACAGTGCCTCCACTGCTCGTAGGGCCCCGTCCGCGCCAGGATTGACGCCGACGGGTGATACGTAACTCCACGCCACTGTGCCATCACGATCAATCACGAAGAGAGCCCGTTCTGATGTGCCGTCGGCGTCGCGGTACACGCCGTATGCCTTGGCCACGTGGGCGTGGGGATTGGCGTCGGCGAGCAGCGGAAAGGGGACGTGACGCTTCTCCTTGAAGACCTCGTGACACCAAGGACCATCTACCGAGATGCCGAGCAACTGCGCACCATGATCGTCAAACAGTTTCTTTGCGGCACCGAAGACCGAGAGTTCGTCGCTGCACACGGGACTCCAGTCGGCGGGATAGAAGATGAGGACCACGGGTCCCTCGAACTCCGATAATGAGACCTTCTGGTCGGGAGTAGCGAGTAGTGCGAAATCGGGGGCTTTGACGCCTGCCTCTAGTGCCACGTGGACTCCTCGCTCGACCGAATTCTCCCACATAAGGGAGTTTCGAGGGTGAGTATACGACGCTCGTACTGCTGGTGGTACTGGAATAATCGACTCGGAAGGGCGCAGAAGTCTGGCTCTGGCGATCCGATCGGACGCTGAGAGACCACTACCGACCGTGATTGCGACCCGCAAGGTATTTGCAGTGCAGGAAGCGACGTCTCGATGGACGGTCGCTCTGCAAGCCGGGTCGATGCAGTATCGACACTTCCCTCGGATCGATCTCGCCGAAGCCGTCTACACGATGTCGAAGAGCTGTTCCTGGCCGCCGCAAAAGCGGTGGCGAGCTTCGCGCCCTGGGACGCACTGTTAATTGGCTCGACTCGTTCCCCCTCTGCTCGCCGGGCAAGCGCGTTCCTTAGCGATATCGAGGGATCGGGTCTCACGTGGTTAAGTCGGCGGCCTGTGCCCTCGGCCTGTGCCGTGAGCGTGTGCCTGGCCCCACGCTCGTCGAAGCGTAGGGCGAACGCTTACTCGAGCTGGTGCTTATGGGTCTGCGCCTCTGACTGACTTCCGGCGTGGAACGACAAAGTTCCCTAAGTTTCGTGACGACTTTCGCGTTCGACGGTGTACTCACCCCGACCGGACCACGTCGCGACCCCAGAGCCCCTTCGGGGGCCAGGGCAAGGTTGAGCGGCGAACTGGGTCCCAGATAGGCCGTCCGGACTGGCTAATTAGCACTCTCTTGGGGAGAGTGCCAGAAAAATTATGGTGACCGGTATAATTGACGGTCCAGAACTTCGGTTCGGCTTTCCAGGTCCGGAAAGAGAAAAGACCAGACCGGGAAGGAATTTGCTTGGGGGTCAGATCGACCGATCAGGTGAGTTCAATCACGTGAGAAGGAATGATTATGGCTAACCCAACCGTTACCCTGCCGCTCTTGCCGTTGAAGTCCGGCGTGGTCCTACCGGGCATGGTCTTTACCATGGCCCTCGAATCAGAAGAGTCCCGCGTCGCGGTCGAAGCTGCCCGCTCCGCCGGCGGACACCTGCTGCTAGTTCCCCACATTGAAGGTCGCTACTCCAGCATCGGCGTGATCGCCGAAGTCATGGAGGAGGGAACCCTGCCCGGCGGCCTCGAAGCGATCGCCGTGCGCGGTGATCGGCGAGCCACCATCGGCACCGGCGTTCCCGGGACGGGTGAGGCCCTATGGGTCGAGGCGGAGCCCCTTGACGAGGGCGACGCCACCCCGGCGGTGGTGGAGCTTGCTCGTGAGTACCGTGCGGTTCTTGAGAACATTCTCTTGAGTCGTGGCGCGCGTCAAGTCGCCACGCAACTGCGCGAGATCACCGAGCCGGGCCGCCTAGCCGACGTGAGCGGCTACTCCCCCGACCTCTCGCTCTCCCAGAAGGTGGAGGTCTTGGAGACCATTGACGTGGAGACGCGTCTTCGTCTGGTGCTCGGATGGGCGCGCGACACTTTGGCTGATCTCTCACTACGTGAGCGCATCAAGAGTGACGTCGAAGAGGGCATGGAAAAAACTCAGCGGGAGTTTCTCCTGCGTCGTCAACTAGAAGCCATCAAGAAGGAACTCGGTCAGCTCGGCGACGGTGAGGAGGCCGATTCCGATGACTACCGCGCCAAAATCGCCGACCGCAATCTGCCCGAGGACGTACGCACCGCCGTGCTGCGCGAGATCGACAAGTTAGAGCGCACCAGCGACCAGAGCCCCGAGACGGGTTGGATACGTACCTGGCTCGACACAATTCTGGAGATTCCCTGGGGCGTGGAGTCGGACGACCGACTCGACGTTGCTGAAGCCCGGCGTATCTTGAACGCCGACCACGAGGGCCTGGAGGACGTGAAAGACCGTATCCTCGAGCACTTGGCTGTGCGAAAGCTACAGGCCGAACGCGGGCTGAAACCCGCCGATGGTCGAGGGTCGGGAGCGATCCTCGCCCTAGTCGGTCCCCCCGGAGTCGGTAAGACCTCGCTCGGTCAGTCCATCGCCAACGCCCTCGAGCGTAAGTTCGTGCGCGTGGCCCTCGGTGGTATTCGTGACGAAGCCGAAATTCGTGGGCACCGTCGTACCTACGTGGGCGCCCAGCCCGGACGATTGGTGCGGGCCCTGCGAGAGGCCGGCACCATGAACCCCGTCATCGTCCTCGACGAGGTCGACAAGATCGGCTCGGACTACCGCGGTGACCCGTCCTCGGCGCTGCTCGAAGTCTTGGACCCGGCGCAGAACCACACGTTCCGAGACCACTACCTGGAGGTCGACCTCGACCTGTCGCGCGTGATGTTCGTGGCAACGGCCAACGTGCTCGACACGATTCCCGGCCCGCTGCTCGACCGCATGGAAGTCATTCGACTCGACGGTTACACCGAGTCCGAAAAGGTCTCCATCGCTCGACACCACTTGCTCGATCGTCAACTCACTCGAGCCGCGCTGCGCGCTGATGAGGTCGAAATCGACGACGACGCGCTGCGCACCATCGTGGCTGACTACACCCGCGAAGCCGGGGTACGAAACCTGGAGCGCGAGATCGGTCGACTGCTGCGCAAAGCAGCGACGAAGTTGGCGGCGGGAGAGCGCGAAGCGCCCATCGTGGTTAACGCCAGCGATGTTCGTGAGTGGCTCGGTCGTCCGCGCTTCTACTTCGAGTCGGCCGAACGCACCAGCGTGCCCGGTGTGGCCACGGGACTCGCCGTGACCGGGGCCGGTGGCGACGTCCTCTTCGTCGAAGCCAGCGTGGCCGAAGGTCCGGAGGGCTTGACGCTCACCGGCCAGTTGGGCGAGGTCATGAAGGAGTCGGCGGAGATCGCCATGTCCTACGTGCGCAGCCACGCCGCGGAGTTGAACATCGACCCCACGGCGTTCACGGGAAAGCGATTCCACCTACACGTGCCCGCGGGCGCCGTTCCCAAGGACGGCCCCTCGGCCGGTGTCACGATGACGACCGCGCTGGTCAGCCTCTTACGAGGCGAGCCGGTGCGCCCCCTCGTCGGCATGACCGGAGAGGTCACGCTGCAAGGTCGAGTCCTTCCCATCGGTGGGGTGAAGCAGAAGGTGCTGGCCGCTCACCGGGCGGGACTAACCGAGGTCATCCTGCCCGCGCGTAACGGACCCGACTTGGAGGATGTGCCCGAGGAGGTTCGTAACGTCATGACGTTCCACCTCGCCGGGACGATCGCCGACGTCTTGGAGCCAGCGTTGCGCAGCGACGCTCCGTCCAGCCTCGAAGCGGAGCTCTCCGCCGTCGCGTAAACGCCACGAGCACGAACCGCCGCGTCAACGTTGGAAACGACGTTGACGCGGCGGTTCGTTTAGTTGCCTTAACGTTGGCGTATCGAGCAGAGGAGCCGACCCAACATGGAATGGCCCGCTTCACAGGAACGCGACGTCGAGTGGCGCGGACAGATTAGCGACCTCGAAGCCAAGGAACGAATCGCCCAGAAGATGGCTCGGCGCCTTCGAGACGGTGACGCCGTCGGTGTGGGCAGTGGCTCCACGAGTCTCTTAACCTTGCACGCCCTTGTCGACTCCGCCAAGCAACACGGCTGGCGCTTTACGGCCATTACCACGTCATTGGAGATGGAGATGAACTGTGCAAACCTGGGCGTGGCTACCTCGGACCTTCTCCAACAGCGACCGGACTGGTCCTTCGACGGCGCCGACGAGATTGACGGGGCGCTCAACATGATCAAGGGCCGTGGCGGAGCGATGCTGCGCGAGAAGATCATCATGGCCAGCTCGCCGGAACGCTACGTCGTCGTCGACGCGTCCAAGATGGTTGCGACGCTAGGAGAGCACTCCCCAATTCCTTTAGAGGTCGTGCCGGAGGCCCTCCGACTGGTGGAGTTTCAACTTGGCGAATCTTTCGACGTGACTTCCTCGACCTTACGCATGGCCGGAGGTAAGGACGGACCCGTGGTTACAGAGAATGGAAACCTGATTCTCGACGTGATGTTTGCCAATGTCCGACCGGAACTGGACACCGAACTGAACTCCGTCGTTGGGGTTGTCGGATCGGGTCTCTTCGTCGGATTCCGACCCACCGTCGTCTCTGACATCACAGGTCGGTGACCTGGATACTCGAACAGCAGACTCTCGCTGTATCGCCTGCTACGACGCTATCCAGTTCGTATTGTCACTCCGGATCTAATCTCAAGGTGGCGTCTGCGGCGGCGTCGGTGACTGCCGCGGGCTAGTTGAGCGCGATTTCGATGACGCGCCCGTCTTGCTCGACGATGCTGGGGTGGGCTATGTACGGTCGATCATCAAGAGAAGTTACCTGGCCCTCGGTGGGATCGTGACGTAGGAGACTCACGAAAGTCATGCCTTCACTGAGAGCGGTGACGTTGTGACACGTTCCTCGGTGCAACAAAACAATGTCGCCAACGTTGAGCGCAAACGCGGCAACGCGCTCGTAATCAATCCGGCCCTCTTTCGGCGGAGGCGCTACGACCAGACCTAATGTCCCAGACAATGGCATGAAGATCTGGCTATACGAGAAGTGAAATGCCAACTCTTCGAACCGTACAGACGTCGGCGTTTGGAAAACGCCGTACTCTGGCACGTCGCGAATCACCCACGACTGGAGGTACATCGCCATGCGACCACCATCGGCCTCGGGAAATACGCCAGCTCCATCTTGGACGAGGACCTCCCCATAGGGATGGAAAACATCGTTGGACACTTGTTGAAAGCTCGGTGAAATCGTGATGGTAGTTATGACACGTCTCCTGACCGATGGCCCATTGTTGCAGTAACCATACGCTTTCGGATTTGCAGCGTCAAGCGCCCGACTCCGACCGCTCCTCGCCATCGCCCCGGACTAAGGCACCACACGAACGAGCGAATTATGTGACGATCGTTACCAAAACGGCCAGACTTTTTTACTCGTTGAGTCAGAGCAGTGAGCTTCATCGCCGATGGAACGTCGACGATCTGCTCTGTCGGTCAGAGATCTGAATCCTCGCGCCAAGTTCCTCAGTTGAGAACGGCCGGAGGCAGTCCTTTGGCCAGTCGATTGGCGACCGTCAACACCTCGTCCGAGCTCAGCGGTCCGGGTTCGGCAATCTTCTCGCACAGCTTCTTGCTGTACGTGATCCAGACACCCTTGATCTGAAAAGGCTTCAAGAAGAAGTCCCACTCCACGTTGACAAAGCAGAGCGCCGTGTGAATTGGTACCCCTTCATCGCCGAGAACTGTTCGAACGACCTCCGCCTGACGAAGTGGCCCGTTGACTAATCGACTTTGGTCACGACCATTGATATAGACGCGATAGTCGACCTTGCCCCAACTTCCTTTATCGCGACGTTGCAGGGGTCCGTTGTAGGACTTGGCGTCAATCACCCACACGCCCGAGGGGGCGATGGCCAGGTGGTCGATATTGGCTCGACTTCTGGGTATTCGTCGGTCGTGCAAGAGAACGGCGCGGTCGCCTATGCGTCGCGTGAGTCCTTCGGCCAACAGGCGCTCCCCCGCAGAACCCTTGGCCCAGGCGCGCGTCGACTGCGGATCGTCGACCAGAAATTTGACGACGCCCGACAGCCGCCCGAATCGAGTGTCGAGATCTGCCTCTCTTTTCGAGTGACGTCGTTCGAACTCGCGACGCGCCGACTCGCCGGCGACGCCGCTGTCGGGCTTCTTCGGCACCCCAATCGCTTCTAAGAGTGCTTCGTCGATGGTCTGAGCGTCCTGTTTGTCGAGGACGCACTGCAAGCAGGTCGCTTCGTGGGCGTCGCGGTCCCACATCGCTTTGGTCGAGGGAGGCAAATGCGTGCCACACGTGGAGCAATGATCATCAAAACGAAGACTGATGATGTTGATGGTCACGGTGGCTCCGATATCAGCGGTGACGAGTGTCACCAATCAATGAGTGCCCTGCACCACACCGTACCGAGCCCGCATCAACTTCTTCCCAACGGCTGCACCCGATTCGGGAGTTTGTTGTGATCGGGCTGAGTTCTTGGCACGCAGTCTCCTCGGGTCCTTCGACGGGGCTCGGCGAGTGAAGAAACGATGGAGTGAGGTGGGCAACACTAAGACGGTGCCGAGCATGGAGAGGAAGTTCCCGGCGACGAAGAGCCGATTTTTCCGGAGAGTCGCGGACTCATTTCGTCGTTGCTCTACTCGGCAGGGAAGTAGTCAGGCTCTTGTTTTGCCAGTGAAAATGGTGCATAAGTAGCGCGCTGAGACGTTGGGAAATAGAACGCCGAGCCTTGCGACCCTCGTCGACCTCATCGAGCAGACTTTGAATGTGGAGTGAGGCAATCTTTCCCAAGGTGAATGAGTTCATGGCTTGCCTCCCTTCGAGGTCGAATTGAGGTGGTTGATGCACCTTCCGCCCAACTCCGGGTCGTCTTCTACCGGTGTCCAGATCTGGACGGGAGCACGGCTGGAAGCGAACTCCTCGTACGTACGGTGTCGAGGGGCTGCGAATCCCGCGTGCTGACATATCTTTGGCACGTTCCTCTCCTCTGGATTCGGGCTCTTCGTTTCGGCCGCTTGCTCGGGCCGTGCTCCATCTCTCCCCATACAGACACCGGTTCGAGAGAGAATTGGTCGGTCCGGAGTGACAAGTTTCCGCGCTCGACGGTGTCTGTACGTGCAGTGGGACCGGAGCGGCAACGAGTTGACGAGAAGGTGGATCGGTGAGCATGGAACCTCTACGTCGCGCACAGGCCGGGGACCAGCAAGCGTTCGCGCAGTTAACCGATGGGTACCGACAAGAACTACAGCTGCACTGCTATCGAATCTTGGGTTCGACACAGGACGCCGAGGACGCCCTTCAGGAAACCTTGCTCGGCGCATGGCGAGCGCTGGCGAATTTCGAGGAGCGGGCCTCCATCAGAACCTGGCTCTATCGCATCGCTACAAACCGTTGCCTGAACATGCTGCGCGGCGCTAGCCGACGACCCGCGGGGGCTTCCTCGCTCCACACCGCTCGCCCCGATCCGACTCGAGCAGTTGAAGTTACCTGGCTCGAGCCCTACCCCGACGTTCTCCTTGACGGACTAACCGACGAGCGCCCCGGGCCCGACGCTCGGTACGAGACGAGAGAGTCGGTCTCGCTGGCATTCATCACGATCCTTCAGCTCCTTCCACCGCGGCAACGGGTGGCGCTGGTACTTCGAGACGTCCTCGGCTACAGAGCGAGCGAGGCGGCCGAGATGATCGATGCAACGGAGGCGTCAGTGGAAAGCGCTCTTAAACGCGCTCGGATGGCACTGCACGATCGCCACGCAGACCCCAAGGATCGCGAGCCTCCCCCTGCGCCCAACTCCGTCGCTGAACGAAAGATCGTCGCGCGCGTCACCGCTGCATTCGAAACCGGAAACGCTGACGAACTCGTCGCCCTTCTCACCAAAGACGTCTCCGTCACTATGCCGCCAATACCCGGGGAGTGCAAAGGTCCCGAGGACGCGGACCTCTACTTCCGCAAGACGTCCTTCCGCACTGGGCGCTCGACGCGGACTGTGCCGACGCGAGCGAATGGCCAACCCACCCTCGCGACCTACGTTCGCGATCCACAAACGGATCTCTATCACGCGAGTGGTATCGCTGTGTTGACCTTGTCTGGGGGACTTATCTCGGCGGTGACGATATTCGGCAAGGACGTCCTGCCGTCCTTTGGGCTTCCGCGCGTTCTGTCTTCGACAGCGAGTTGAGGATCCGAAACCAGATGGCGGGTCTGGACGTCCTTTAGACCAAGTAGCCACACAATCCGGATTCAGTGCAGCGTCCGTCATCCCTCAGTACAATTTGTCAAATTCAGAGGGGTTCTGAACCATTGTTAAGGGGGATGCGATGTCCGTCATAGTCATTGTCAAGGTTGGTGCCGATAAAGCGGCATTTGAGAAGGTGGTCGCCGAGCGCGGTGACGAGATGAAAGCCATTTCCGCGAGGGGCAAAGCGGCCGGCGCGATTCACCATCGATTCGGACTCGGCGCCGATGGTACCGTCGTCGTCCTCGACGAGTGGAACAGCGCTGAGGCCTTTACGAAGTTCTTCGGCGATCCCGAAATCGCGGCGATCATGCAAGACTCCGGGGCCAAGGGTCCGCCCGAAGTTCTCATCGTCGAGGCGATTGAAACATCAGACCAGTTCTAAACAGAATCCGGTGAGCCCGTTTTGTGAGGAATGTACATAAGTCGTGATCGCGGTGATCGCCACCACAGCGCGTCGGACGGCGTGGTGAGGACGTGGCCTTGCCGTCCTTCCAAGGGTGCAAGAAGCAATTATCTGAGGACGACTTGATTTCGAAGTCGAACCACACTCTGTAACGTCGCAATCTCTGGCTTTCGAACTACTCCCAGCGCATCGTCCCGTAAGCCAGCCAAGCCGTCCATGTCCATCGGTCGAGGAACGGGTCCCCGCGTGCGGCGCCAGCCAATGGTGAATTCACGGCCTGTTGG
>JAOBWI010000079.1 GCA_025463285.1 Acidimicrobiaceae bacterium
ATCCCGAACAGGCCCGACGGCAGTCTCCGCTCGCGAAGCAAGAAGCGCAGTCCTGCCGTGGCGGGCTCAATCAAGTGGGAGACGTCAAAGCCACGGGCGTCGAGTTCACGCAGAGCGTGTCCGTACATCGGAGGTTGAGTAATTATCGAGCCTCCGTTGCCCCGCCACGCTTGGCGGCCGTACGCGGGGTCGCGTTGATAGCCCATATGGGGAACCATGCCGTCACGTGCCTGCCAGCGAAAGACGGACGACGCCTCGATCACCGCTCGTTCGTCACCCAGGGCCGCGTAGATGATGGCGTGGAAACAGGAGTCCCAGAGCCACATCCACGGGTACCCCGTACCCGGTTGGGTGTAGCCGTGTTCGGGCACCCAGTTGCCGTCCATCACCTGGAGAACTTTGATTTCGAAGTCGTCGAAGCGCGGGTCAACTTGCAGATGGCCTACCACGATGTCACGCTACTCGCGAACTTCATGGGCGAGTTCTACGAACGATGCCGAAGGGAACCTCGAAACGAACACTCGTTGGAGCGAGTGAGGCGCAGGCCAGATGATGGCATGCTGGGTGAATGAAAAATGATTTGAGGACACTGCTCGACCACTTGGTGGAGGGCGCGCTCGAGCGCCGCGCGCCCACGCGAGATCAGGCTCTCGGGTTACTGGCCACCAGCGACGATGACCTCTTGGACGTGGTCGCCGCGGGAGGGCGAGTGCGACGACACTTCTTTGAGAACCGGGTGAAGCTCAACCTCATTGTCAACATGAAGAGCGGCCTCTGCCCGGAAGACTGTTCCTACTGTTCGCAGCGCAGCGGCTCGACGGCGGACGTCTTGAAGTACAACTGGATTGATCCTGTGGCGGCGGCCGACATGGCCGACCGAGCGGTTCGCGGGGGGGCGAAGCGCGTCTGCCTGGTGGCCAGTGGCCGCGGTCCGTCAGATCGTGACATTGCGCGCATCTCCGAAACCGTGTTGGCCATCAAGGAGCGTCATCCGAACGTCGAGGTCTGCACCAGTCTCGGGCTTCTGACAGCCGAGCGAGCTCAGCGACTGCTCGACATTGGGGTGTACGCGTACAACCACAATCTCAATACGAGCGAAACCAAGTACGGCGACATCTGTTCCACTCACACGTTCGCTGACCGGGTTGACACCGTAGGAGTGGCCCACGAGGCGGGACTTTCTTCGTGCTCGGGGGCGATATTTGGTATGGGCGAGAGCGACGAGGACGTCGTGGACCTCGCCTTCGACCTGTTGAAGCTCAGTCCCGATTCGGTGCCAATCAATTTTCTCATTCCCTTCGCCGGGACGCCGATGAGTGGCGAGTGGCGACTCACCCCCCAGCGCTGCCTGCGGATATTGGCCCTTTATCGGTTCTTCTTTCCTGACGTTGAAGTTCGAATCGCCGGCGGGCGTGAACTTCATTTGCGCAGTCTTCAAACTCTGGGATTGCACTTGGCGAACTCCATCTTTTTGGGCGACTACCTGACCAGTGAAGGACAGGAGGGAATGCTGGACCTGGAGCTCATTGCCGACGCCGGATTTGTCGTTGAGGGCCTCGACGACGTTACGTTGCCCACTGCTCGCCACGACATGGTGACGTTGCGACGACGCGGACCCGGGACCGAAGTTCCCGCCAACGTCTAATCAGTCGGGCCTCGTCACCGTCAGATCACTGTGACCGGCGGTTGCCACTTTGACGCGTGGACGACCTCCCGAGTCGATTGGTGCAAACAGTGAACTCAATCAAGTCGTAAGAGGCCGGATTCGATCCTCCAGGAAGTTGATCACGGCTTGAGAGAAAACGTCATTGTTGTCACCAGCAATCATGTGGGCCGCACCCGGTACGTCGACCAAGGTGACATCGGGAAGACGCGCCAACACTTCGTCGACTCCTTCTTGCGTCACGATATCGCTCAAGAGACCGCGCACGAGCATGGTGGGCACCGAAATGTTGTGGAGCGCCACGTCGAGCAGTCCCGCAAATCGTTGCGCGATGACCTCCGTGCGATCTCGGGCGAGTATGCGCGGATCCCAGTGCCAATACCATCGTCCGTCACGCTCGCGGACCACTTTCTTTAGACCCTCGAGATTCGTCGAACGAACTCGCTGGGGCGTGTAGGCGGCAATCGCCGCGGCGACGTCCTCGAGTGAGTCGAAGCCCTCAAGGCCGGACCTCATGAACCCGGTGATTCGCTGCACGCCCTCGGGATTAGTTTTTGGCACAATGTCAACCAGCACCAGGCCGCTGGACACTTCGCGGTCGCTCGTTCCTTCAGCGAGCATGGCGGACATACCTCCAAGCGACGCGCCGACGAGCACGGGCGGATGGTCGAGTTGATCCACGACGCTGATGCAGTCCGCGCAGTAGGCGGTGTACGAGTAGTCGCCCTTGGCGGACCACTCGCTATCGCCGTGGCCCCGTAAGTCGAGCGAGATGGTTTGCCAGCCTCGCGCGGCAATGGCTTCGGCGGTTTTATCCCATGCGCGCCTCGTTTGGCCGCCGCCGTGCAGAAAGAGAACGGGCCACGCCGCCGTATCTCCGCGAACATCGGCGACCAGCTCTAGTCCCTCAAATCCTCTGTAGACGGTTCGCTCTACATTCATAGTGACAACCTTCTCACACCTGGTGAAGAAACGAGATTCGAATGCCCGGGCGTTTGTTTAGGGAGGCGACTTTGCGGTCGCAGTCATACGAGCGATCAAATGGCTTCGCTCCACCGCATTGTCGCAAAAAGCCAGGGCTTCTTCGAAGGCGAGCGTCGCCTCATCGTCTCGCCCGAGTTGACTGAGAAACTCGCCTCGCGACGACGACAAGTAACGGTAGGAGGCCAGCGTGGGCTCGGCGGCGAGCTCGTCAATTGCCTCAAGTCCCGCTCGCGGTCCGCGGGCGAATCCGATCGCCACCGCGCGGTTCAGAGCCACGATGGGAGAGGGCCACGTGACGATCAACGCGTCGTACAGACCGACGATCTCGGTCCAGTCGGTGGTGTCCCAGGTGGTCGCTTCGGCGTGGACCGCAGCGATGGCGGCCATAAGAGCGAATCGTTCCGGCGGTCGCGAGCGGAGAGCTTCGCGAACGAGGGCTACGCCCTCGGCGATCTCCGCGTGGTCCCACTTCGATCGTTCCTGATCGGAGAGGAGACTGAGTTGACCGTCCGCGTCGACTCGAGTTTCTCGGCGCGAATCAGTGAGCAGAATAAGGGCGAGGAGCCCCGCGACTCCTCGGTGGTCGGGCAGGAGGACTCGAAGCATCCGAGCGAGGTCGAGGGCGCGCTCTACTAAGTCGCGGCGTACGAGTTGATCACCGGTGACAGCAGTGTGCCCGGAGGTGAAGAGGAGGTGCACGACAGTGAGCACCGCGTCAATGCGCTCGGGTAGTTCGTCACTCGACGGCACCGAGTAGGGAATATGAGCGTGCGCGATCTTCTTTTTGGCGCGCGTGATTCGAGCGGCCATCGTTGACTCGCTCACGAGCAAGGCTCGACTCACCTCGTGGGTGGAGAGACCGCACACGAGGCGCAAGGTCAAGGCAATCTGTGCTTCATCGGAGAGCGCCGGGTGACAGCACGTAAAGATCAAGCGCAGGCGATCGTCGGAGAGAGGCGTGGCGACACCGTCGACGTGAGCCTGGTCTGCGTCGCCGTCGGCCAGCAGGGGTAACAAACGACCGAACGTGTCGCTGCGTCGCCGCAGATCAACCGCGCGTCGTCGCGCGACCGTGGTGAGCCAGGCTCCGGTGTTGGTGGGTACACCGTCGAGGGGCCAACGCGCTAGGGCGCGGGCGTAGGCGTCCTGCACGCACTCCTCCGCGAGATCAATGTCGCCAGCGACGCGCACCGTGGCGGCGAGCACGTAGGCCCACTCGCGACGGTGCGCGTCGGCAACGGCGGTCTCTACTTCAAACATTGCGAGCTGGCGCTCCTCAGTCAAAAACTCGAATGGGTCGCACTTCGACTCCACCCGAGAAGATGGGAATCTGTTTGGCCATGGCCAGCGCCTCGTCGAGGTTGGCGGCCTCCACTAGGTAGTACCCGGCGAGAGCTTCCTTCGTTTCAGCGAACGCGCCGTCAGTCACCACGAACTGCCCGGGTGACGACTCGCGTACCGTCGTCGCGGTGCTCGTCGGCTGCAGTGCATTGCCGCCGCGAATGCTCTGGCCGTGACGCTCGCCAAATTCAGCGTGCCCCTTCATCATTTTGTCGCCCAGCTCTGGAGTGGGATTAATCCATTCGGACTCATCTCCATAGATAAGCAGCAGGTATTCGGACATGGTGTTCCTCTCCGGTCCCTCTTTGAGACCCTTCACACTTACCGACGAACCAGTTTCGTCCAGATCGACAGAGACCGGGGAAAACTTGACGCGAGCCGAGTGTCGATGCGGCGGCTCTCCGTGCGGCCTCCTTTTTTAGCAGCGATTTCGCGAGTCGCTCCGGTGCTCGGACGTCGTGAACTCAGCGTTCGAACGCAACGCGTCCGGCGATAATCGTCGCTCGGACGTTCTCCGATGAGAGGCTCTCCAGCGCCGCTTCGGTATTGAGCGAGAGCAGGCACAGATCGGCGCGCGACCCGACCTCGATACGACGTCGATGACCGGGCTGGCGAGCATCTCCCGTGAAAAGGTCAATCGCCCTCGTGGGTGTGAGGCGTTCGAGGGGGCCGATCACTGCGCCGGACCTGGTCGCACGGCGAGTGGCCGCGGCGATAGCGACCCACGGGTCGCTCGACCCGAACGGCGCGTCGGTACCGCCGGCGAGAGGTATACCGGCCTCGAGCAGCGTGCGAGCTCGGTAGAGCACGTCGCGCAGAGACTCGGGTACGTCGCGCAGGTACTCGTCACCTCGCTCTTCAATGAAGTGGGGCTGTGTCACGACGGTCACCTCGCAGGCTCGCGCTAGAGCGTCGAGCTCCACGGGCACGACCGAACCGTGTTCAATCCGATCACCGCCGTTAGGCCCGGCGTCCTTGATAGCCGAGAGCGCGTACACCGTTTGTAGCTCGGTTACGCAGTGGATCGCCACCGCTCGTCCCGCCAGGTGGGCATCGGCGATCGTTTGGATGAGATCGTCAAACTCAGGTAGGTCGTCGTCGTCCAACAGCACCTTGACGGGTCCGACTTGAACGTCAGAGTTCGTCATCGCGACGACATGTAACGGGCTCATTAGCGTGAGATGCTGACGGATCACGCCGTCTCGATGGGCCGAGGCCAGCGTCTCGAGTCCGGCGAGAGTCTGGTTCGGCATGGCGTCGGTGAACCCCGTGACACCTCGACGAACGGCGGTGTCACTCAGCACCCCCAGAGCATCGACGTCGGTCCCGTCGTCCACTGCGAACATGTGGTCACCGCGCCAGAGTCGTCCGGTCGCTCGCCCTTGGCCGTCGCGCTCTACGGCGGGGTGGGCCTCGTGCTCGAGTCCGGACCGCTCGAGGCCGAGGGAGTTGAGGAACCACATGGCCCCGCTGCGATGTTGGATTCGCAGCGGAGTCGAAGGGAGTAACTGGTCAAGGAGGTCACGGTCCAAGGGGCCAGCGACGGACTCGTGGTAGCCAATGGCCCTGATCCAGACTCCGTCGCGCACGGCCCTCGCCTCGCGAAGGACACGACGTAGGTCGTCGAGCGAACGTACCTCGCTCGGCCCCACGTTGATCGAGCGGAGGGACGCCGCACTCGACAACAGGTGCACGTGATGATCGTGAAGACCGGGCAGGAGCATGCCCGCCTGCGCGTCGACGTGGTGGGCGCCCTTGGGACGCGTGAGACCAGGACCTAGCGCCACCACTCTCGCGTCATCAATAAGGACGGAGCATCTAGAAGAGTCGACTTCGGCGTCAGAGATGAAGAGAATGATGAAAATCTATCGTCCGATGAGGCCGTTACTCGTCGGACTCGTCCTTGATCGGTGGAGAGCATCGCAAGTATGCCCCACGGGAGAGTGCGTACGCACCGAGTCCTCAGCGACAGCCAAGGACAACCTCGCTCGGGTACTAATCGAGTCGTTTACTCGAACGCGACGGGGAACTCTTTGGAGAGTTGCTCGCGCACCGCTCGTCGCAGGAGCTTGCCCGTGTCGGTGTAGGGGAGCGACTCTTCAACGGCGATGAACTCTGGTGTCTTCGACGTGCGCAAGTGGACTTTCGCGAAGGCGATGAGTTCTTCGGGCTGCACGTTCGCGCCCGGCGCCAGCACCACGGCCGCAGCGATCCGCTGGCCCCATACCTCGTCGTCGATACCCACGACCGCGCATTCGACGACGGCCTCGTGACGCAAGAGTACGTCTTCGATCTCCGCGGGCGCAATGTTCTCGCCTCCTCGGATAATGGTGTCGTCGGCGCGTCCCTCGACAAAGAGGTATCCCGCGTCATCGAGCCAGCCTCGGTCCCGAGTGTGGAACCATCCATCGCCGCTCGTGGACGTCCCGAGGTACTCCCCGGCCACTTGCTCGCCGCGGACCACGATCTCTCCCACCACGCCGGGTTCGAGCGCGACGCCCGCTTCGTCGTGGATCTCGATGGCGATGCCGGGAATCGGATGGCCGACGGACCTCAGTCGATTACGCACGGTCGGGTCGTCGCTGGCGATGGCGGTGCGATGATCCTGGGGACCCAACAGCGCCACCGTTGAACTCGTTTCGGTGAGACCGTAGGCGTTGGTGAAAGCGACGTTGGGGAAGAGTTCGAGAGCACGCGTGATGATTTTTAGCGGCATGAGAGCCCCACCGTAGGAGATTGATCGCAGTGACGGCAGATCGACCGGAGCCTCCTCATAGGCCTGGACGATGCGGGCCAACATGGTCGGCACCACCATGGCCTGGGTGACGCGTTGCTCGTGAACCGTGGCGAGCCACCGTGACGCGTCAAAGGGGTCGAGGTACACAATTCGACGTCCCGAGTAGAGGTTGCTCAGCAGGTTCATCACGCCCGCCACGTGATACGGCGGTACGCAGACGATGACCGCGTCGTCGGGCGCCATGCTCGCGAACTCCACCGAGCCCAGGATGTAAGAGGTGAGATGACGATGGCGCAGTACCGCGGCCTTGGGAGCCGACGTCGTGCCGCTCGTGTAGAGCAAGAGGGCGTGATTCTCGGCCTCCGCCGGGGGATAGTCGGGGATCGTCAGGGTCGAGGAGGTCGGTTCCAAAATCTCGCTGGGGTCGATCGTGCGCGTGAGGCCGAGCGAGTGCAGACGGGCTGCCTCCTTCGGTGCGGCCACGATCACGATGTCGTGGCGAGAGGCCACCTCGCGCAGCTGTTCGTCAGCGAGACGGTAGTTCAGAGGAACGAACGGTAGGGCGGCGAGCGACGAACCGAAGAGCGCGACCGGGAGGGCACAGCTGTTGACGCCGCAGAATCCAACGTGGGTGGCCCCGGACGCTCGAAAGAGCTTCGACGCCGACTCGGCCAGATCGTTGAGTCGCCCGGTGGTGAGCGACGTGCCGTCGACGTCGGTTACCGCGACCCGGTGAGGATCCTGGGCTACCGCCATCTCAAGTATCAAGTAAAGATTCACGGATCTCTCCAAAGAATTCGAACGCTCCAGTGTAACGTGGCTGAAACATAGCCCTTTTCGGTGCGGGAGTCGTCGCTGGCACGCGTACGGGCGACCTCGAAGCTACGAAGCCGACGCGCGATCAGTTCGAGAGGGACTAACGACGTCGGACCTCGTCGACCAGACCCCACTCGAGTGCGTGGTCGACGTCCATCGTCTCGCCGGTGACGGCGAGCCACGCGGCCCGGTGTCTACCGATGCGACGAGGGACGCTCCAGGTACCCCCGGCTCCGGGAATGAGGCCCATGGCGACTTCGGGAAGCGTCATCGTGGTATCGACGTCGGCAAGTACCGTCGTGCACGCGGCGGACAGTTCGACGCCAGCCCCGTAACAGGGTCCCTGTACGTGGGCGACAGTGCGCTCGGTCATTCGCGACAGGAGACCCGCCGCGTTATGCGCGGATCGAATGAGGTGGCCGGTGGCGCCGTCGTGGACCGTTCCGAACTCGCTCAGATCACCGCCGCTACCGAAGGACGGCCCCCTGCCGCGCAGGTGCACCGTGGTGATGCGATCGTCCAGGAGGGCCAGTTCGAGTCCCGACACTAACTCGTCGCGGGTTCGAGCGCGGTACGCGTTTCGTTGTCGCGCTCGATTGAAGGTCAAGGTGAGCTCGTCGCCCACTCGATCGACCTCGACGTCCGGTTGGCCATCGGAGACGACGTGATCGTGGTGGTGTGCGTGGGCCAGCCACTCGGTGTGTTCGCGACCGTCCTGGAGCATGCCGTAGGCCAACGACTCGACCAACAAGGCCCTCGCGGCGTCGAGTCCCTCGCTCGCTCGCATCACCTGGGCGACGACGACGCTGGCTACGGGGTTGCGCGCGACGACAGTTCGCACCGCAGCCAACGCACTGTCCAGATCCTCGACGTGTACCCACGGACGACCTAGGCCATCGCTGGTCGTCAGGGCGATGTCGACACCCTCGACGTCCGCGGACGTGGGGTTCGTCGAATGGCCGATCACGACTCGCGCAAGCGTGGCGTTCGCCGCGAGAGGTGACACTCGCGCGACGTCGAGGTCGATGACTTCGAGCGGCGCATCTGAGAGTGGCCCGCTCGGCGCTTCAGGCTCCCTGATCCATGGGAACGGATCGGCGTCGCGCACGGGCGAAGCGTACCATTGCCATTTGACTCATCTTTTGCTGACTGAACCATTGAGCATTAGCTCGATGCCCGATGATCACTCAGCGCTCCTCGACGAACGCTCCCATGGCGTTCGTCGCAATCCGCGCGGCCGAACGCTGCAAGGACACGTCAACGAGGTGACCACCACCACGAGTTAGAGAGTCAACGACGCCGAGCGCGCCCATCAACCCGGTCAAGGGGTCCGCGATCGCGTCGCCGACGAAGTTGGGTTCGCCTTCGGGCGACCACGTCACCAGACCTCCGGCGGCGGCGGCGTCGTCCCCGAAAGCCACCCACCCGTCGGCGGGCGGACGGCGACCATAACCGGTGATGCTCAGCCACACGCTGCCCGCTCGTCGGGTGACCTGCTCGGGTCCGAGCCCGAGTTGCTCCAGCGCTCGAGGTCGCGAGGCCTCAATCACCACGTCGGCGGCTTCCAGCGTGCGACGAAGCTTCTCCAGTTCGTGCGCTTGAGAGAAGTCCAGCACGAGTGACTCCTGATCGGGCGAGTGCAGGGTCGAATAAAACTCGGGCCTGGTCCGTGCTCCGTCCGGTCTGGAGGTGCTTTCTATCTTGGTGACGTGGGCCCCGGCGTCCGACAGAATTTTGGCCGTCAGTGGCCCGGCCCAGAGTGAGGAGAGGTCCGCCACCCGCAGGCCCCGGAGTTCTGAGGTCGGGCCCGACGTCGCGCGTGGGCTCATCTCGATCACCGGGTTCGTCTCGAGCGGTCGACGCGCCGCGACGGCGACGGCTAGCCCGAGAAGTCGTCCTCGCGCCACGAAGTCGTCGGCGCGGGCGGCACTCGCCGCTTGGGCGACGCTCGCCCACGGATCAGGACGGACTGGTTCGCCGGTGAGAGCTTCGAGCAGGTCCACGTCACCCGGACGCGCCAGTGTCAGGGCGATCCATTGGTCGGAGCACTCGAGGAGCCGACTGTGACCGTTCGCCGACGTACGGCCGGGATTGGGAAAACCCAGGAGACGTGCGCGCGCGCGTAAAAGGGCGTGGGTGTCAATGTCGAGCGACGCGCCGAGTGAGAGAGCCCGGCGACGCAACTCATCAGCGACTCGGGCGACGGCGTCGTCGATGTCAGCGCTGATTCTCAATGGTCGTTCCGCTTCGGTGGGGTCGGTGGGAGATGAAACTAATCATCGGTAAAGTCCTCGTCGAGAGACTCTAGGAGGATTGTCGAGAGCACGAGAGTCGCATTGGTAACGGGCGCATCTGGAGGTGTCGGACGAGCAATCGCGGAGCGATTAGCCGCGGACGAGTTGGACTTGTCAATTTCGGCTGGCACGTCCAGCGCAGATTGCTGAGCTCGTGGCCGCCACATCCGTGTCGAAAGAAGGGCGCGTGTCCAACGCGAGTGAACACTACGGCGTAGTCGAGGTGGGGAGAAGGCCTGGTCATGGCAGAGGAGAAGGAGTCGTCGGATGTATCTAAAGTTCTGCTATCAGAGAGAAGGGTGTGCCACTCATGTCACTAACGGGAAAGGTAGCGCTCGTCACGGGCTCGACCAGCGGCATCGGGCTGGGCATCGCCAGAGCATTGGCGAGCGAGGGTGCCGACATCATGCTGAACGGGTTCGGCGACGCCGACCAGATTAAGCAGATCCAAGCGGAGCTCGCCGAGGAGTACTCGGTGAGGGTGCACTTTAACGGGGCGGACCTTTCACACCCGGAGCAGGTCGTCGACGCGGTAGTGGCGACCCAGCGCGAGCTCGGCGGTCTCGACATCTTGGTGAACAACGCGGGCATTCAGTTCGTGGCGCCCGTCGAAGAGTTTCCCAACGAGAAGTGGGAGGGAATACTGTCGCTGAATCTCTCGGCGACCTTTTACGCCATGAAGGCGGCCATTCCCATGATGAAGTCGAAGCATTGGGGTCGGATCATTAATATCGCCTCGGCGCACGGCTTGGTGGCCAGTCCCAACAAGATTGCCTACGTGGCGGCGAAACACGGAGTAGTCGGCGCCACGAAGGTGGCGGCGTTGGAACTGGCCAACGAGGGCGTCACCGTCAACGCCCTCTGTCCCGGGTGGGTCCTCACGCCACTGGTGGCGCAACAACTGAGAGACCGGGCGGCCGAGTCGGGTAGCGACCTCGAGACCGAGGAAGTGAAACTACTCGCCGAGAAACAGCCCATGCACTCCTTCACCTCGCCCGAGTCGATTGGCGCGATGGTTGTTTTTTTGTGCTCGGATGCGGCGCAGACGATTACCGGAGCACCGCTCTCCATCGATGGCGGCTGGGTGGCTCAGTAAAGGGACTCCTTGCGCCGTAGCTTCCTTCGAGGGCAGCGTGCGTGGGTACGACTGCTTGACATGCCAAGCAGAGGGTGGATAGAGTTCGAAGTGACACGCCGGTCCAAGACGACGGTCGTGAGGAGTCAAGATGCCAACAGACAGCGCCAAGGGACCAAAGAAGGAAGCTACGTCAGAGGAAAAGACGGCGCCTTCAGAGGAAAAGACGAAGCCTTCAGACGAAAAGACAACGGCCTCAGAAGACTCGGGTGTTCAGCACGAGCTCTTCGCGGCCATAAAGCGATCGCAGGAAGCGGCGCTGAAAGTAGTGAGCTCCTGGTCCGAGAGCGTGCAGAAAATAGCCCCGTCGCTGCCCGACATGCCGAAACTACCCCTTGTTGACTCACTTCCCAAGCCCGAAGAGATCTCTGATCAGTTCTTCGCCTTCGCTAAGAAAATGATGGACACGCAACAGGAGTTCGTGAAGCGCCTTATCGACGTCCTTCCCGGCCACGAAAAGCCCAAGAGTTAGGGCTTCAGCGCCCTAAGCAAATTCGGCTACCGCCCCGCGAGCGATACCGGACGAACCTTGAACTAGCGCTTGACATACTACGCGGTTGGGGTGTAAAGTGTGCACACGACGGATTCCCCGTTCCCAAGAGAGTAAAGGACCCCCAATGGTTGCTCCTAAGACCAAGACAACGACGGAAGTTCCCGAGATTGCCGTGAAGTTCAGCGAACAGGTGATCTCCACCGTCAAGCAGTACCAGCAGCTATCGATCGACGCCGCGCAGACCTGGGCGAAGGTTGCCGCTGCGTTCCCGGTCGCGGAACTTCCCGCGATTCCCGGCGTGCCCGAGTTGCCGAGCACCGAAGCGCTGACGGCGTTCGCCTTTGACTTTACGAGTGAGCTTTTGACCGCCCAACGCTCCTTCGCGCTGCAACTGGCGAACACGTTGTCCTAAGGGCGACGCGGTCTCTTCCGTTACGATGCTGATCACGGAAGATCCCACGACATCAACAGAAGAAGACCGCCGGCAAGTGCTGGGAGGATTCATCAGAGCGCAGCGACAAGTGGCGAACTTGTCGCTGCGCCAGTTGTCGGCCCTGACCGAGATCTCTAACCCCTACCTGAGCCAGGTCGAGCGGGGCCTTCACGAACCGTCGATTCGCGTGTTGAAGTCCATTGCTGACGCGCTGAACGTGTCAGCGGAGATCCTCTTCGAGCAGGCAGGTTTGATCACCGGTACCGAGAAGCTGGGCGATGAGGCGACCGAAAGTGCCATCCGCGCTGATCAACGGCTCACCGAGGCCCAGCGAACCGCGCTGCTGGCGGTGTATCGCAGTTACGTAGAGGACAACCGCGAAGAGGGTTAGAACCCGAATCATCTCGCCGGAGAGTCCCCGGAACGTTAGGCCCGACGCGAGAAGCGCGTCGCGCTGAATCGCTGACAGTAGGCCGTTGCCGAATATTCTGTATCGGCTGGAGTGATTGACATGCCAAGCAGGGCGTCACTACGCTGTCACGGAGACGCCGCGTGGCGTTACACAGTAGGGATCGAACTTTGGTCGAATCGCAAAACGAGACCTGGAGCGCGACCGATCAGAGTTCGAGGTTGGCTGGTCAGCTCCTCAGCGCCCTCCAGCTCTCCCAGGACGTGACCATGCACTTCGTCAGCGCCTGGTTCAGCGGCGCCACCGAAGTGGTCACCAAATTGGTCGAAATGACCGCCCCACCCACCGCCGGCGGCATCCCCACGGCCAATGAACTCCTGACGTTCGTCCAACGACTCCACGCCGAGCAGCAGAGCTTCATCCAAGACCTCATGGTGAAGTCCGATCCCGTCTCCTTTCTCGGTTCGCTCAAGGCCGTTCAGATGTCCTTGTTGACCAAGCCCGGCGACGTCGCCGCGGCCAGCGCTCGCTTGGCGATTGGTCTCGACGCCGCGGTGCGCGCCACGATCGAGTGCGCCTCGGGGGCGACGCCGGCCGCTCCGCTCTCCCCTTCGAAGGGGGACGTCCGATTCACGGATTCTGCCTACGCCGAGAATCCGCTCTACTTCCTCTTAGAGCAGGAGTACCTCCTCAGTTGTCAGTACGTCAACGAACTCTTGGACGCGGCTCAGCTCGCGGGCGACGAGGACCAAAAGGCGCGATTCGCGGCCAAGTTCATCCTCGACGCACTGGCGCCGACCAATACGCTCCTCGGCAATCCGGCGGCGCTTCGTGAAGCGTTCTCGACCGGCGGCGAGAGCTTGGTGCGTGGGGCGAAGAACATGCTCCAGGACCTCCGCCAGAAAGGTGGCTGGCCGTCTCAAGTCGACACCTCGGGATTCGAGTTGGGCGTGAACCTTGCGGCGACGCCGGGCGCGGTGGTGTACCGAAACCAACTCATCGAACTCATCGAGTACGCGCCCCAGACCAATCAGGTGTACTCGGTGCCGATGTTGTTCTGCCCCCCCTGGATCAACAAGTACTACGTCATGGACTTAGCCCCGGGCAGAAGTCTCGTGGAGTGGGCCGTGCAACACGGACACACCTCGTTCGCCATTAGCTACCGGAACCCGGACTCGAGCATGCGCGAGTTGGGTTTCGAGGACTACTTGCGACTGGGCCTCTTTGACGCGTTGCGCGTGATTCGCGAGATTACCCACGCCCTCGACGTCAATACGGTCTCGCTCTGCCTCGGCGGGACGATGACGGCCATCGGTCTTGCGTATAACTCCGCGGTAGGGGACACGTCTATGCGAACGGCGACGTTCCTCAATACCTTCACCGATTTCAGTGAGCCCGGCGTCCTTGGACTGTTCACCGACGAAGCCACGATCGCGGGACTCGAACTCCAAATGGCCAAGGACGGAATCCTCGAAGCAGACGCCATGTCCCACGTCTTTGACACTCTTCGGGCCAACGACCTGATCTTTCAGTACGTCGGCAACAACTGGCTGGAGGGCAAGCAGCCCCCCGCCTTCGACCTCCTGGCCTGGAACAGTGACGGGACTCGGATGCCGGCCAAGATGCACTCGGAGTATCTGCGCTCGTGTTTCTTGAATAATGAGTTCGTCAAGAATGAGTTCACGATTGACGGGCGCAAGGTCTATCCCAAGGACGTCAAGATCGACACGTACGTGGTCGCGGCGATCAACGATCACATCGTGCCGTGGCGCTCCGGCTACAAGACAGCCACGATCTTCTCTGGCCCCAATCGCTTTGTTCTCACCACCGCCGGCCACATCGCGGGCATCGTCAATCCGCCCGGACCCAAGCCCAAGTACTGGTCGAACGACGCGCGTCCCGATGACGCGAACGTCTGGAAGGACGAGGCGAAGTTCGTGGACGACACGTGGTGGCAGGATTGGTCGGAGTGGGTCGGCGAGCGCGCGGGAGAGCACGTCGCCGCGCCCGAGCACCTCGGCAGCGCGGCCCACCCGCCGCTGGAGAGCGCTCCGGGAACGTACGTGCGCGTGCGAGCGTGAGTACAACGCGCTCAAGCCAGTCGAAGGAAGTATCGGCCCGGGGCCATCAGATCCACGTACGAATCGAGGGGTGGGGCGAGCCTCTGCTGCTGATCAACGGTCTGACGAGGCCGATGAGTAGCTGGGACCATTTCGTCGCCGCGCTCGGAGAACGAACCGTGGTGAGTTTTGACGCACCCGGCGTCGGTTCGAGCGCTGCTTCGTTGCTGCCGCTGTCCATCGTCCAACTCTCCGATCTCGCTTCGAGCATCCTCGACGAACTCGGCATCGATTGTGCCGACGTACTGGGTTACTCCCACGGCGGCGCCGTCGCGCAACAGTTTGCTGTCAGTCACTCGGAACAGCTCAGCCGACTCATCTTGGTGGCCACGTCGTGTGGCATCGGCTCAACGCTGGCGACGGACAGTCGCGACAGCGTGGCTCTTTTGACAAGAGGTTTGCTGCGCACGAACGCTCTCTCCGCGCTGTGGCGAACGATAGCGTTCTCGACGTGGTCGAGTATTCCTTTTCTCGGCGCCATTGAAGCCCCCACTCTCGTCGTATGCGGTCGAGGCGACAACGTTACGCCCTTGGCGAACAGTCAACTCCTAGCGGGAAGGATTCCCGACGCCACGCTCGTCGCTCTCGATGAGAGCCACGACCTTCAAGGCCCGGGGGCCGCGGAGAAGTTGGCGGACGTGGTCGAGGAGTTCCTCGAACGTGAACCTCGCCGGACGAGCGAGCACGCCGAACTGTAACAGCGAGAGGCGCGAAAAGTTACATGTACTTAACGTCCCGGGCTTTACATCTAACCGTTACACGGTGATGACACCAAAGAAGAAGTCCTCAACCAGGTTTCCAGTGCAGAAGCATCGAGAGCGACTTCGCTCTCGAGGACTGCATTCAGTTCAGATTTAGGTTCCGGACGCGCGCTCTAAGAAGTTCGTACGACAAGGCGTACTTGCAGTCGGCGGCAGTGCTCATTCGAAGTTCGCAACCGTGGACCAGAGAGTTGTATCGACGAAATTTCCGATGAACTTTACTGCGGTTATGCTTTCTCCTCGCGATACCGTCGGTAGCCGAAATAAGTTGCGCGCCTGACGGATGTCACGTCACCGCCGTGCGGAATCTACCCTCTGCGACAATGACCGCCGCGCCCCCGACTTCGACTCTGTCAATCCGATCGCCCTCTCCGTTTGCGGCCTGCTCGCTCTCGTCTCGTGCTGGAACTCGGACGGGCGAAGAGCGGGGAGACGTGGTATTACTGTTCTCAATACTCAATGGAGAGGAACACCCTATGAATGTCGATGACATGATCCTCGTTAGCGTGGATGACCACATCTGTGAGCCGGCCAATATGTTCGACGCCCACGTGCCCGACAAGTACAAGCCCCTCGCTCCGCGTGTCGTTACCCAAAGCGACGGGAATCAAGTCTGGTTTTACGGAGACCTTCGCGGCAGGTCGCTCGGCCTCAACGCGGTGGCGGGCAAGCCACGCGAGTTGTACAACATCGACGTCATGCGCTACGACGAAATGCGACCGGGATGCTACGACCCTAAAGCTCGAATTCGCGATATGGATGCGGGGGGTCAGCTTGCGGGACTGAACTTTCCGAACTGGACGGGGTTTTCGGGTCAAGTGCTGAATCAGGGTCCTGATCAGGCTATCAATCTCATCATGATCCAGGCGTACAATGACTGGCACATCGATGAGTGGTGTGCCACTGCGCCCGAGCGGTTCATTCCCTGTGGCATTGTGCCGTTGTTCGACGCCGCTCTCGCGGCGAAAGAAGTCCGTCGCCTGGCTGAAAAGGGTTGCCACGCCGTGGTCTTTTCGGAAAACCCGGCCGCTCTCAACATGCCATCGATCCATTCGGGTTACTGGGACGAACTCTATGCGGCCTGTTGTGAGACAGAGACGGTGCTGTGCTGCCATCTCGGATCATCGTCTCAGAAGTTGCTTCCCCCCAGTGACTCTCCGACCAGCGTCTCGATGGAGTATGGCTTTATTACGCCGATCTTCACCTTGATTGACTTCATCTGGGCGGAGTTCTGGACGCGGTTTCCCAAGCTTCGCGTGGCCTTGAGCGAGGGTGGCATCGGCTGGATCCCCTACTTTTTACAGCGCGCCGAGTTCATCCAAGATCGCCACTCGGGTTGGTTGGGACGGGAATTCGCGGAAGGAGACGGACCTCGTCAGGTGTTTGAGCGGCATCTCCTTACGTGTTTTATCCACGACCCGGTCGGCTGTCGTATGCTCGGCGACTTGAACATTGATCACGTGTCGTGGGAGTCGGATTATCCGCACGGCGATACTTTTTGGCCACGAGCCCCGGAAGCCCTTTTGGCGTCCCTCGAGGGTCAAACCGACGACGTTATAAACAAGATCTCGTATCAAAACGCGTTGCGGAACTACAGCTTCGATCCCTTCCGCTCTGTATCGCCTAAAGATTGCACGGTTTCGGCGCTGCGGGCGCGAGCAACGGACGTGGATACCGTAACTCACGTCGGGCGGGCGCCGGGCGAGGGAGACTTTGAAAAGTTCCTCGAACTTCGAGGGTTGTCGGCGGCGTCGTAAGCATGGGCGTCGTGCTTGACGCCTCGCCGAGGACGCATCGGCCACCACGCTCGTGACACTGGGGTGGCGAGGCCTGGGATTCTCTAGCGCCACATGTCCGATTCTGTTGGTTTTCCTTAGTCGGGACTCGCAAGTACGACCATCTGCGGACTCGCCGCGTCCATACTCGACGAGATCGGCATCGAGTGTGCGGACGTGCCGATTACCCACGCCGGCGCCGTGGCGCAACAGGTCGCGTTCAGCCGTCCGCGCAAACTCGGCTAACGTATCGTGGCCGGATCAACGCTCGCCGCGCGGGACGCGCGCGACAGCGTGGCCCTTTTGATCAGAGGCTTGCTGCGGGCCAAGGGGCTCTCCACCGTGTGGCGCACAGTGGCGCTCTCCACCTCGTCCAGCATTTACTTCATTCGCGCTATTGAGCATCCACGCTCGTCGTGTGTGGTCGAGATGACAACGTCACCGCCGTGGCGAACAGCCAGGCGGGCGGATTCGCGACGCGACCCTGGTGGAACTCGCCGAAAGTCACGACCTTCAGCGTCCCGGAGTTGCGGAGAAGTTTGCGGGCACTGTCGCTCTTGAGCGTGAACCCCACCGGGCGAGCGAACACCGCTCTGTGACTCGCGGGTGGTTTCGCTAACCGTCGCGTATCGTCGTGTTAGCCAGTCGTGTTCCTCGGTGGTGTCCCGAGACTCAGCACCAACATGACTACGGGTCGAGGGAGGACCGTGTCGGTATCGTCTGACGTACAACCGCGAGCGAGCGTCACCGTGAGATCCGCTCTGATCGCAAGGGAAGCAGATGCGAACTCGTCATTCGACAAATATCACCAAGAGCAAGAGAGTGTGTCTCTCGATGATCGATGTGTTGTTCGCTACGCGGTGCACAAGAGCCGGCTGCCGCGACGTTTTTGAAACGGTGTCTTGCTCGAGCGCAACCGTCGGAATCTCGTTGGTCAACTTGTTTGACGCAGGTCAGTGTGGTACGTTTCTTCGAAGCTCAATCCAACCTTCTACGCCCTAGTGACGGTTTGTAGCAGCGAGATTGATTAATAGGGGGAAAGTCATGCCGTACGAAGAGAGTCAGACGGCTCCCACGAAGGCCAGCGCGCAGCCGTTGGTAGTCGTACGAAAAGAGTCAAGACGAGGGGGAGTTATGACCTTTCGGCGCCACGGATTGGCAACGGTCTGTGTCGCTCTTTTCACGATGCTGGCTTCGGTGCTGGTTAGCGTCGGCACATCGGGCTCAGCATTCGCAGCGACGCACACTCCTGGGGTGACGTCTAAGACCATCACTATTGGTGTGGTCAATACGGAGACCGGCGCGAGCGCAGGTAACTATGCGCCGTATCTGATCGGACTTCAAGTGGAGGTCAACAAGATAAACGCCACCGGCGGGATTTACGGCCGGAAAATTAAACTCATTACCCAAGATGACCAGAATGTACCGGCCGACAACCTGGCCGCGACGCAGAGTCTGGTTCAAGCAAGGAAGGTCTTCGCTGTCATTAACTTGGCACCCGGTGATCCCCCCACCCTGTCGTACCTGAACTCAGCTGGGGTACCCGACATCAACGCGGGGTCTAGTCCGACAGAGGGACTTCCGACCAACTTCGGTATCTTTGGGGTGTACGCGGATCTGCTTCATGGTCCACGAACCGCCACTCTTTTTCCACAGGTCTTGAAGTCGATGGGCGCGCACAATATCGGTGTTATTGCGTACGGCTCTATCGCAGCGTCTATCGACGAGGCGTCGAGTGCGTACCTGGGTGCCAAGGTGACGCCAGGTCTAACTGCGGCCTACGAGAACCTCACCCTGCCCCGGCCCATCCCCGACTGGACTCCCTACGTGCTCGCCATGAAGGCGGCCAATGTCGACGGCTTCTTTACGGGCCTCGACGTCGCCACCACTATGGCGTTCTTACAGGCGGCCCAGCAACAAGGTCTAACGTTGAAATCGTTTATAGCGATTGGTTACAACGCGTCACTCCTTACGCAGCCGGAAAACTCGATTGCACAAGGAATGACGGTTGGATCAGCATTTCTGCCAACGGAGCTCAACACGCCAGCGACCAGAATTAGGACCCAGATCTTTAACAAGTACGGGGCCCCAGGACCGGTAAATCCGACAGCCGTCCCCGGATACGTCGCTGGATTACTGTTGCAAGAGGGGCTAACGGTAGCTGGCAAGAAGTTGACCCGGACGTCCTTCATTAACAATTTACGCCAGGTAAAGAATTGGAC
>JAOBWI010000090.1 GCA_025463285.1 Acidimicrobiaceae bacterium
TTCCCCGCGCGGAGACTCAATCGCGCTATAGACCTCACCGGGTGGCACGTGAAAACCCTCGGTGTGCAGTTTGAAGTGGTGAATGAGCGCTTCCATGGACTCGTCGATGCGGGCGCGCGGCGGCGGCGTGACCTTGGGGTCCTGGGTGCGAAAATCGCCCGGGGGCATCTTCTGCACGCACTGACGCACGATGCGCACCGACTCACGAATCTCGTTGAGTCGTATGGCGTAGCGGTCGAAGTTATCGCCGTAGGTGCCGACAATGACGTCGAAGTCCACCTGGTCGTAGTAGCAGTACGGCATGGTGCGCCGTAAGTCCCACGCTACGCCGGTCGATCGTAGGAGAGGTCCGGTCAGGCTGAGAGCCAGGGCCTCCTCGGCGCTGATGGGCGCGACGCCGATCATGCGATTGCGAAAGATGGGCTGACCGGTGATGAGTTCGTCGTACTCGAAGGTGCGCTCGTAGATCGTGTCGCAGATGAGGATGACGTCGTCTTCCCAGCCGTCGGGTAGGTCGGCCGCGACCCCGCCCGGTCGCACGTAGTTAAGGTTCATGCGAAGTCCGGCAGTCTTCTCGAAGAAGGCCAGGATGAGCTCTCGTTCGCGAAAGCCGTAGATCATCATGGAGGTGGCGCCCAAGTCCATACCGTTGGTGGCCAACCAGACCAGGTGCGAGGCGATGCGATTGAGTTCGGCCATGAGCATTCGAATCCAGATGGCTCGAGGCGGCACGTCGACGCCCAGGAGTTTCTCGACGGCCATGCAGTAGCTCAGTTCGTTGGCGACCGGACTGACGTAGTCCATGCGCGTGACGTTGGTGCCGCCTTGGACGTAGCTCAACACCTCACCGGTTTTCTCCATGCCGGTGTGCAGGTACCCGATGACCGGCTTGGTCCGCAGGACGAACTCGCCGTCGAGTTCGAGCATGAGACGCAGCACCCCGTGGGTGGACGGGTGGGCCGGACCCATGTTGATGATCATGGTCTCATCATCGCGACGCTCGTAGTCGACGTCGGTCGGATCGAGGTTCAGGCCACTCGGTCGAAGGACCGCCCCGACCTCGCGACCCAGTTCGTTGACGTCGGTGCTGGTTCGAGGTTGCAGTCCCTGCGCCCCCTCGGAGGTCTCGACCACCAGCGGGTCGACGCGCTCGGCCACTCGTACGTTGTCCTCGCTCACCGCGGGCCCGGCGCTTCCTTGAACTGCACCGGCACTTTGCCGACGGCGTAGTCCTTACGTAGCGGGTGGCCTTCCCAGTCTTCGGGCATCAAGATGCGCGTCATGTCGGGGTGGTTGGTGAAGAGCACCCCGAAGAGGTCGAAGACTTCTCGCTCCATGGCTTCGGTTCCGGGGTACAAAGTGAACAGCGAGTCGACGCGGGGATCGTCGTCGCCGGCCTGGACGCGAATGCGCACCCGCTGACGCTTATAGAGGCTGAGTAAGTTCACCACCACCTCAAAGCGCGTGCCGGTAATTCCCTCGGGGAGTGGTCGATCGAGGTGCTCCAGGTAGTCCACGGCGCAGAGGTCGACGCACATCTCGAAGCCGTCGTTCTTAAAGGAGCGCACCAGTTCGAAGTAGGAGTCCGGGGTAACGAAGCAACCGAGGTCGCTCGCCATCACGTCGGCGGTAACGACACCTGGGGGGGCCGTAAGGGGAAGGGGCATCACTTCGGAGTTCCCACCCTTACGGCGACGGGGACCTCGGGGGTCCAAACGTTCGACTGGTCCTCGACGTGAGTGGGGCGGCCTTCGCTGCGGCGCTTCAAGATCTCGCCGGTGCGAATCTGCTCGTGCAGGGTGAGGATGGCGTGCATCAAGGTCTCGGGGCTGGGCGGACAGCCCGGCGCGTACACGTCGACCGGCACTACTTGGTCGACACCCTGGACGATGGCGTAGTTGTTGAAGAGTCCCCCGGTCGAGGCGCACACCCCCATGGAGATGACCCACTTGGGCTCCATCATCTGGTCGTAGACCTGACGAAGGACCGGAGCCATCTTCTGGGACACGCGACCGGCCACGATCATGAGATCGGCCTGACGCGGGGAGTTTCGAAAGACCTCCATGCCGTAGCGCGCGAGGTCGTAGTCGGCCGCGCCGGCCGCCATCATCTCAATGGCGCAACAAGCCAGTCCAAAGGTGGCGGGCCATACCGAGGCCCGTCGCGCCCAGCGCACCAGATCTTCGACCTGGCCCGTCAAGAAGTTGTGTTGTAAGTCTTCGAAGGCCACTACGCCGCCTTGTCGGGGTCGGCGCCGATGCGCACGATGGTCGAGTTACTGGTGCGAGAGGGCATACCGGGCACCAGGTGCTTCACCGGACCCCAGGTGAGTGCCCCTTCGGCCACCAAAAAGAGCAACGCCCCAAACACGGCGGCCGAGAAGATCAGAATCTCCACCAATCCAAAGAGGCCCAACTGACGAAAGACCACGGCGAAGGGATACAAGAACACCACCTCGATGTCGAAGATCACGAAGATCATGGCCACCAGGTAGAAGCGAACAGGAAAACGCTGGGGGGGCTCGATCTCGGGGACAATCCCACACTCGTACGGCGCCATCTTGGCGTCAGTCGGTCGCTTGTGCGGCGCCAACAGTCCTGACGCTACAAACGATCCTGACGCGAACAGCACTCCGAGGATGAGGAGTCCAAGTATTGATAAGTACTGGTCCACGACAATCATTTCTACCAGGAATGGAAGGCCTACTCTGACGGCGTGCGGGGCGACGAGAGTCTCGTAGGATTGGCGCGTGAAAAGCCTGAGCCAGGTCGCCGCCACAGCGACCCTGTACGACGTCGTCATCGTCGGCGCGGGGCCCTCCGGCTCGGCCTGCGCGTACTGGCTCGCAGCAGCCGGTTGGTCGGTCTGTCTCATTGAGAAGAAACAGTTTCCCCGCGAAAAGACCTGTGGCGACGGACTGACCCCACGCTCGGTCCACCAACTCGCCGAGATGGGGCTCGAGGGGATTGTTGCGGCCAATGGCCATAAGTACAAAGGACTTCGGGGCTTTGGTTTCGGCGCGACCCTGGCCATGGAGTGGCCCGAGCACGCCATTTTTCCAAACTACGGCTACACCATTACCCGTTTCAACCTAGACGGCCTGGTCGCCGACAACGCCGAGAAACACGGCGCCGACGTGGTGAACGGCGCCGAGGCCGTCGATCTCTTGGATCTGAGCGACAGTCCGCTCGGCCGACTCAAAGGCGCCACCGGCGTCGTCGTCAAAGATAAGGACACGGGCGCGACGACGGAGATCCGCGGCCGATTCGTCGTCGCGGCCGACGGACAGAACTCGCGACTCGGTCGAGAGCTCGGCGTCACCCGTAATCGCAACTGGCCCATGGGCATGGCGCTGCGCGGTTACTACACCAGCGAGCGTCACGACGAACCGTGGATCGACTCGCACTTAGACATTCGCGACGCCCACGGTCTCGTGGTGCCCGGGTACGGATGGGTATTTCCCCTGGGTGATGGGCGAGTCAACGTGGGCGTGGGACTTCTCTCCACGGGTGGGGCCTGGAAGGGCGTCAACACCACGAAACTCCAAGATCACTTCGTAGCCCAGGTGGCCAACGAGTGGGGACTGAGTGAGAAGACCTGTCTTGGTCCCCCGACCGGCGGACGACTGCCCATGGGGATGTCGATGGGCCCGCGCCACGGAGAGAACACCCTGGTGATCGGCGACGCCAGCGGCATGATTAACCCCTTTAACGGCGAGGGCATCGCCTACGCCTACGAGACCGGTCGCCTCGCCGCCAGCGTGCTGGGCGAAGCCCTGCTCGCCGACGACGCCACGTTGTTGGCTCTCTACGACGAGCGAGTAGAAGCGGCCTACGGCGACTACTACAAAGTGGCCCGGGGATTCGTTCGATTAATCTCCGAGCCGAAGGTCCTCGCCGCGATGGTCAGCGTCGGCATGCGCATCCGACCTCTTATGGAAGAACTGCTCGCCATCATGGCCAACCTGATGCGCAACGACCAAAAAGGTCCGGCGGAAGTGGGCTATCGCGCGATACAGCGTCTGGCCAGTGCCATTCCCGACCGAGCGTGGAACCTGCTCTTCAACCAGACGTCGGACGCCTCTCCTACCTAGACGGCCCGGGACGTTGTCGACGTCACACGCGACACCAGGACGTTAGCTTCGTGGGCCAGGAGCGCCTGGGACTTGGCGAACGATTCCACAATGGCGCTCAGCGTTACTTCGAAATGTCCGTGCGTGATGACGACCATCACCAGTTGTAACTTGGCCGAGACCCCGGGCACGGTGATGTCCACGACGCCGCCGCGGCGCCAGCCTTTGAGGAAGGTCGGCGGATGCCACTTAGTGGCCACGACCGTTGTGGGCGCCGTCAGTCCAAAGCCGGACAGGATGAGCGAGGCGCTCGATTGGACGAAGCAGGTGCCGAAGTTGGTCATCGACATCTCGTGGGTGTCCTTCTCGACCATCGCGGTGGTGCGGTAGTACTGCGTCGTAGAGGCCAGTTCAATGCCGCCCAACGCGTTGGTAGTGAAAATCGGTGACGAAACTTGGATGTCGGGTTGTTGACCGGCGGCGCCGTAGATACGGTCGTGGCGACCCGTGACGCCGAGGCAGCTTTGAAAAACCGTCGCCGCTTTGGCGAACGAACTATTCTGCGCCGGCGCCGTGGTGGTTGTGGTGTTGGTAAATCGATAGATCTTCCCGGCCGGAGGAACTAGGTAGTTGAGCACGGCGTTCGACGTGTGGTCCCAGGCACCCGGCAGGTCATTTCGGGTCAGGTTCACGGACGTGGCGTCGGCCGGTTCATTGACCTGGTGACTCCCCCGGTTGAACCAGGCCGCGATGCCGCCTGCGAAGCTGGCCAGGACCACGACCCCGACGACGACCAGAACACCCGCGCGTCGGCGGCGGCGACTCACTACGCCACCGTGTTCGAGCACCAAAGTTCGCACCGCGTCGTAGTCGGTGAGATCACGATGGCGCCAGCAGTAACGAACGCCACCGATGGTGGCGAAGAGCGCCATCTGGTGCGAGAAGCGAATCAACTCGAGAGCAGAGATCTCACTCCAGGGCGTCTGCCAGGCCACCACGGGAATACCGGCCAGTTGCGTCAGCGTGGTGTCGTCGGCCAACAACACCACCGGCGACGTGGGACCGTTCGGCACGAACGACGGTCGCACGGCCCAGTCTTCGCTGCGCAGGGTAGTCACGACAACACGTCCTTCGCGGCGTCGCTCGCTACCGACACGGTGCGCTCCAGATCTTCCTTGGTGTGCGCGAGCGAGACGAAGAGAATCTCGTAGGCGCCCGGCGCCAGCGCCACGCCCCGCGACAACATCGCGTGAAAGAACTTCCGGTAGAGGCCGTTCTCGCACACGACCTTGGCTTCGGCGAAGTTCGAAGGAGCGCGGACCTCTTCGCTCGCGAGATAGAGACCCATCAACGCGCCTACGTTCGGCGTCAGCGCAAACAGCCCGGCGCCCGTGACGGCTTCTCGAAGGTCACGAGCGAAGTTGGTCACGCGCTCGGCCAAGATCGCAAGATCGTCAGGCGTGACGTGGTCCAAAACGGCGACCCCGGCCGCCGTGGCCAGAGGGTTTCCCGACAAGGTGCCCGCTTGGTAGACGGGCCCTAGAGGGGCGAGCGACGAGAGGACGCGCTGACTTCCGCCAAAGGCGCCGACCGGAAGACCGCCGCCGATCACTTTGCCAAAACACCAAAGATCCGGCGTCACGCCGAAGTACTCCTCGGCCCCCCCTTGGGCCAAGCGAAAGCCCGTGATCACTTCGTCAAAGATTAGTAACGCACCCACGCGATCGCACTCCAGGCGAAGATGCTCTAAGAAGCCCGGCAACGGAGCGACCAGGTTCATGTTCGCCGCCACCGGCTCCACGATTACGGCCGCCACCGAGTCGTCCAACGTCGGCACCTCGTTGTAGGGCGCGACGATCGTGTCGCGCACCGCGCCCTCGGTGACACCCGCCGAGCCCGGCAGCCCCATCTGGGCGACCCCACTACCGCCGGCCACCAAAAGGGCGTCGCAGTGGCCGTGATAGCAGCCGTCGAACTTGACGATGGTGTCGCGCCGCGTGAACCCTCGCGCCAGGCGCACCGCGCTCATGGTGGCTTCGGTCCCCGAAGAAACCAGTCGCACCTGTTCGAGCCCCCGTACCCGTGAGGTCATGGCTTCGGCCAGCAGCACTTCACCCGGTGTGGGCGCGCCGAAGGTCGTGCCCCGGGTGGCGGCCTCCTGGAGGGTCTTTATGACAAGGGGGTGGGCGTGGCCGAGGAGGGACGCCCCATAGGACTGCACGTAGTCGAGGTAGCGGGTGCCCTCGACGTCGGTGACGTAGGCCCCTTCCCCACTGGCCAGCGTGTACGGCGTGCCACCGACGGAGCGAAAGGAACGTACCGGTGAGTCAACGCCTCCGGGAATGACGGCCTGGGCTCGATCGAACCACGCCGCGTTCGAACTCAACGACTCAACTCCTCAGCGAGTTCGCGAGCGAAGTAGGTCAACACGAAGTCCGCTCCCGCGCGACGTACCGCCGTCAACTGTTCGAGCGCGACGGCCGTCGCGTCAATCCAGCCCCGCTCGGCGGCGGCCTTGACCATGGCGTACTCTCCGCTCACGTGGTACGCGGCGACGGGCACGTCGAGGGCGAACTTCAAGTCGCTGACGATGTCTAAGTACGTCATGGCCGGCTTCACCATCACCATGTCGGCGCCTTGCTCCACGTCGGCGCGGGCCTCTAGAAGCGCTTCGCGACGATTACTCGAGTCCTGCTGGTAGCCCTTGCGATTACCTCCGCCGACGATCTCAACGCCGACCGCTTCGCGAAAGGGTCCGTAGAGTCCGCTGGCGTATTTAGCCGCGTAGGCCAGGATAATTGTCTCTTGGTACCCGTGGTCCTCTAGGGCGCTACGGATCGCGCCGACCTGACCGTCCATCATCCCGCTGGGAGCGACCACGTCAGCGCCAGCCTCCACTTGGGCCAGGGCCACCTTGGCGTAGAGCTCGAGGGTGGCGTCATTATCGACGCTGCCGTCGCTTCGCACCACGCCGCAGTGTCCGTGCGTGGTGTACTCGTCCACGCAAAGGTCCGCCATCACGACCACCTCGTCGCCGAAAGCGTCCTTGAGCGAACGAATAGCCACCTGGGCGATCCCGTCGCCACTCCACGCTTCGCTGCCCAGTTCATCTTTGCTGAGCGGGACGCCAAAGAGAATGACGCTGGTGACGCCGGTGGCGAGCAGTGCCTTGACTTCATCACGCAGAGAGTCGAGAGTGTGTTGAACGTGTCCCGGCAACGAGAGGATCGCCTGGGGCTCGCTTAGCCCCTCAGCCACGAAGAGCGGGGCAACCAGGTCGCTCGGATCGAGTGAGGTCTCGGCCACCAATCGGCGAATGGCGGGCGTGCGGCGAAGTCGCCGGGGACGTTGGGCGGGAAACACATCCTCAGCCTATTGCGGGGTTTCTTCGCTGTTTCCGTCGGCGTCAGCGCCCGGCCAGTCGTTCTTTCAGCTCCGGACCCCAGCCTTCGATCACGTTGTCGTGCGATCCGCGAACGATCTGCGCGGTGGTGGCGCCGGGAACCACGACGAGCGCGTCCGGTCGTACGAGTCCCCGGGCCACGGTCCAGGCTGAAGGAGCTCCGATGAAGACGACGTCGGCCGTTCGCAACGTCGTCTCGTCGGACTCTCGCAACGTCGCGGGCGCGGTTTCGTAACAGGCCAGGGAGAGCACGTCGATACCCTTCGCCTCGAGCGCAACGCGCAACTCGTCACGAGGCGTGGCCGCGCCTAGTACGAGGACGGGACCATCTTTAAGCGAAGGAGCCAAGTTGACGGCGCTCCCTCGGCCCACCACGTCGACGACCACGTTCTCCTCGACGAGCGCTGCGGCGGTGGCCTGGCCCACCGCCGCCAGGAGTGCGCCGTCACGCAGAGCGACGCGTACGTTCGCCGCGTACCTGGCGCAGCGCGCACTGCTCGCCACCAGTGCGGCGAATGAGCCCCAGCGCGGGTCAGCGCGGAGCGACTCTAGAACGTCGCTGACTTCGAAGTAATGCGTCGTGGTGAGCGGCACCTCATCCACCACGGCCCCCTCGGGGAGCCAGGATTTTAGTTCGTCATTACAGCCCTTCTCGCGCGTCACCACCGCGCGCACGATTCAGGACTCCCAGCCGAGCAGGGCGCCGCCGTTCATCTCATCGCGCAGCAGTCGAGCCAGCGCCACCCCGAGCGCGACCGGATCGTCGCCGACGAGTTCTGCCCGCACGCTCTTGGTCCCATCGGGGGCGAGCATGACTCCCCGCAGCGTCACGGTCGTGTCGGCCACGTCGGCGCTGGCACCTCCCGGGACGGAGCAACCGGCGCCGAGTTCTCCCAAAAAGGCTCGCTCCGCTTGGAGCGCCTTAAAGGCCGGAGGATCATTGATCTCCTCCAGCGCGGGGCTGGTCCCTTCGTCGTCTACGCGAGCCTCGAGCGCCAGCGAGCCTTGACCAACTTGGGGCACGAACCACGTGGGGTCGAGTCGTTCACTGACGAGGTTGGGCTCTCCCAGTCGTTCCAGCGCTGACATCGCGGCCACGATCGCGTCGACGCCGTTCTTCTCGACGGCGCCTAAGCGAGTGGCCATGTTCCCGCGAAGGGGAACCACCTCTAAGTCAGGCCGACGCTCGAGCAGCAGAGCCCGTCGACGCGGAGAGCCCGTCGCCACCCTCGCTCCGGGACCTAGTCCCGCGAGCGAGCGGCCCACCAAGACGTCCGCCGGGTCCAAGCGCTGGGGAACGCTGACCAGGCGAAGTCCGTCCGGCGTGAGGCTAGGAAGGTCTTTGGCACTGTGCACGGCGACGTCGGCTTCGTGGCGCAGAAGCGAGCGTTGAATCTCGACCGCAAAGACGCCCTGCCCGCCGAGCGTCGAGAGTTCGACGTCGTGTTCTCGATCGCCTCTGGTGTCAACGAGGACCAACTCGCTCTCAACGCCCAGCTCGGCCAGTCGTTGCTGTACGTAGCGAGACTGGATGAGCGCCAAGGGCGACCGACGGGTCGCGAGGCGCAGGGTCATAGGTCAAAGAGGTTGCGCGTCGCCTCACTGAGCCGGGTGCCCTGGTCGGTGCCCGCGGCCTCTTTGAGAGCGACCGTCGGGCGGTGGGCAATCTTGGCGACCACCGAACGAACCAGCGAGATAACCGTGTCACGCTGCTCGGGCGTTAAATCCTCCAAGTCGTGACCTCGTCGCGCGATCTCGCCCGACACGAGAGCGTCTAAGTGCTCGCGCAGTTCACGAACAATGACCGCCGCTCCTCTGGCCCGTTGCTCCTTCAGAAATCGCTCGACGTCCTCGGACACAATCACGCGGGCTTCGTCGATGGCGCCACGTCGATCACCCAGCGCCTGATCCACGCGGCCTCGCAGATCACCGATATCGATGCGTCGCACGTTGGACAGTCCACTCACGTCACCGGCGATCGCTCGAGGCATTCCGAGATCAACGATGAGGAGGTCTGCGTCGATCCGGGCAAAGTGTTCACGCGAGAGCACCGGCGAGGACACCTCCAAGGCGCTCACCACGAGGCGGGCGCCGCGAAGATGCTCGGGTGCGCTGTCGAGCGCGCCGATCGCCACTCGAGGGTCTGCGAGTTCGTCGCGTAGTGATTCGGCGCGCGACTGTGTGCGATTCAGTATGGTCAGTTCTTTGATCGAGTGAGTGGTGCCGAGAAGGCCTTTGGCGACGCCGCTGGCCATTTGACCCGCCCCGAGAATCACCACGTGCGCACCCGACAGACTCGGGCCCAAGTCATCGATGGCGGCCGCGGCGGCGGCCTGCGCAAAGCTGGTGGTGCCCCGCGAGATGGAGGTCTCCGATCGCACGCGCCGACCCGAGGCGATGGCCCGCTGGAAGATGTCGGTCACTTCGCTACCGGCGCTCTGCTCTTCAATGGCCAGTTCGAGCGCCCGGCGCAGTTGCCCCAGGATTTCGAACTCGCCCGGCACCACGGACTTGAGCCCCGCCGCCACGCTGAAGAGGTGATTCGCCACGTCCTGCTCGAAGTTGATCGTCAAGCGATCTTCGAACTCCGAGACGGGGACTCCCGTCGCTTCGGCCAACGTCTCGGTGATCTCGTCGATAGCGCCGTGAAAGCGGTCAATCACCGCGACCACTTCGGTTCGCAGGCACGTCGAGACGAAGACGGCTTCGTGAATGTTGCGGTGGCTCACCAGGGTACGCAAGATCTTGGCCCACTCGTGTTCCGGCAGCGTGGCGCGCTCGAGAAGGTCGAGCGAGGCGTGTTCGTGGTCGATGCCAACCGAAATCAGTGCCACGTTTTCTCCAAGGTCTTTCTCATGTTACGAGACCCTGAGTGGATTAGTGCTGGCAATGCCCAGGGAGTGCAGGAGTCCCCCGCCTAAGGGGCCCGTGCCGTTGTTGAGGTGGTACATCAAGATCTGCAGTTCGATGGAAAAGTCCACGTAGTGCACGGCCGTGCCGATGGGTACGGTGACGACCTGGGGAGCGAAGTTGAGGATCGCGTGAATATCCGCCTCGACCAGTCGATCGGTCACGTCTTGCGCCGCGCTGGCGGGCGTGCAGATGACGCCCACCGTGGCCGAAGGAATCGCACCACTGAGGGGCAACACGGTCAGCCCGGCAATCTCGTGTCCCACCACCTCCGGGTCGACGTCGTAGAGAGCCACCAGGCGCGCGCCACGAATGAGGAAGTTGGACGAGTTCACCAGGGCGCGACCTAAATTACCGATGCCCACCACCACCACGTCGTAGAGACGGTCGTGGCCCAGGGCTTCGGCGATTCGTTCGATTAAGACCGCGACGTCGTAGCCGGCGCCCCGCGTACCGAACGAGCCCAGTCCCGCCAGGTCGCGTCGAACGGTGGTGGCGGTGACCCCGGCGAGTTCACCGATCTGTCGGGAGTCGACTTTGATCTCCCCACGCTGAAGTCGACCTTCGGCGATGCGTTGGTAGACCGGAAGGCGAGCGATGGTGGGCTCGGAGAGCTTCTTCGAACGAAGACGGGGCGTCGCCATCTCTCTACGATACCGGCGGGCGATCTATCGCCCCAGTTGGCGGCTACGTTCCGCCGCGGCCGCCACGGCGTCGAGAAAAGCGGCGCGAACGGCGTGCGATTCCAACGTTCGAAGCCCCGCGGCCGTCGTGCCCCCGGGTGAGGTGACCTGGGCGCGCAGTATTTCGGGTGACTCGCCCGTCGCGCTCAACAAGGCGGCCGAGCCTTCGAAGCTGTCAACGACGAGCTTGCGCGAGACCTCGCGCGGCAGTCCTTGATGCACGCCGGCCTCAATTAAGGCCTCGACGACCAGGTAGAGGTAGGCCGGCATCGGGCCGGAGAGTCCCGTCACCGCGTCGATGTTGCGCTCGGTCACCCGCACGACCGTGCCGACCGCCCCGAGGATGGACTCGGCCCAGTCCAGGTCAGCGCTGGTGACGTGGGATCCTCCGGCGATGGCGCTCACCCCTTTGCGCACGAGTACCGGGGTGTTGGGCATGGAGCGGATGACGGCGACCGGCTGGGGAAACGCCGCCTCCAAGCGCTGGGTGGAAAGTCCCGCGACGACCGAGAGCACGCGGGTGATGCCCACCGCCCCGATGGTTCGCGCCACCCCTTCGGCGTAGTCAGGCTTGACGCTCAGCAGCGCGCCGGTATCGGGGGCTACGTCGACCAGTTCGATCGAGGCAAAGACACTGGCACCGGGGAATCGCTCGTCGAGTTCCTTACGGGTCTCGACGGAACGCGCCAGAATCGCGAGCTCGTCGGGAGCGCACCACTGAGCGTCCAGAAGTCCCGCCGCCAGAGCTGACCCCATGCGTCCGCCACCGACGATCACCAGTTTGTACGTCATACAACAACGCTACAAGGTCGTCTTCAGCGTGGCCGGCGACGTCGATAGACCGAGGGAAGGCCCATGGTCATGGCCGTCGGGTACATTTCGTCAACGTAGTGGACGGTCGCTCCCACCAGTTCATCGAGTCGTTCGATGGTGAGTTCGTTAATGGGAATCTGGGTCACCAGGTAGATGCCTTCTTCGGGACCAATAGCCAGGTACAGTTCGCGCAACTCGTGGTTCTTCACCAGCAGGTATCGATAGAGCTCGTCGTGGTGCTCATCGGGTGCGGGCATCAACTCGGTTTCGGCGAATACCGTGCGCTGTCGAAGTGAGAGCCACAGCGTGATGACGTCCTTCTCTTCACCTCGCAAGCGGATCAGCCAGTGAAAGTGGCCCTTGTCGTCGGGCAATGGCTGATGTTCGATAGAACCGACAAAGGAGTTGGCGTTCCACTGCGCCGCCCAGTGCTGCAGTGTGTCGTTAAGACGCGCCGCCGCGGCGTCGTCGCTTAGGGGGGCGCGCGTCACCTAACAGCGAACGAGGCTTTCCGAGGACAGGTGCTCAATCAGCTCCGCCAGCGACGTGGCCGCACTACGCCAGGTGTAGCGACGCGCACGAATCACCGCGGCGTTGGAGAGGGACATGGCGTCCTCGGGGTCCAGCGCTCGCTCGACGATGGCGGCCCAGTCGTGAACGTTGCGCTCCCCGACTAAGAATCCCGTAATGCCATCATCAATCAACGAGGTGAGCCCGCCGACGTCGCTCGCCACGACCGGCGTGCCACAGGCCGAGGACTCTAGCGCGACTAGTCCAAAACTCTCCGCCCGCGAAGGCACCAGGGTGACGTCGGCCGCGCGCATCCACGACGACAGCAAACGGTGACTCTGGGGCGCGACAAACATCACGTGATTAATGACGCCAGCTTCGCCGACGCGCCGGTGCAGCCGTTCTAAGGTGGCGGCTCCGTCGGGGCCAGAGGGACCGCCGACAATCGCCAGCGTGGCGTGACGACCTCGTTGACGCAGCTCAATCAGTGTTTCTAAGGCCAGGTCCGCCCCCTTCAGGGCCTGCAGGCGTCCCACAAACAACAGCATGGTGGCCTTCGTGTCAAGACCAAGCGCTCGACGGGCTTGCGGGCGAAACCCCGGGGCGAAAAAAGCGTGCTCGACGCCCAACGGGACGACGTGCACTCGAGAGGGCTCGGCGTTATAGAGATCCACGAACTGCTCCGCCTCAACGTCGCAACTAGCCAGCACCGCGTCGGCGCAGGCCACGATGGCCGCTTCTTGAAAGGCACGGTCGTCTGATTCAGACTCGAAGGTGTCGGCCTTGACTCGTTCCAACGTGTGGAAGGTCATGATCAAGGGAATGTTTAGTTCGTGCTTCAGGCGGTGTCCGGCCAGACCGCTCAGCCAGTAGTTAGCGTGGATTGCGTTGGGCGCGCCGGAGAGTCGAAAAAGGGTCTTCACCGTGTCGGTGTACTCGCCTACGTAATTAGTCAGCCCGTCACGACCCAGAGGCGTCGGCGGACCGGCCGTCACGTGGTGCACGCGAAAGCCCGGCTCCACAAATACAACATCACGAACCTTGCTATTGTCGCGGCGAGTGTAGACGTCCACGTCATGTCCCAGGCGCGCCATGGCGCTCGAGAGTTCGCGCACGTAGACGTTCATTCCCCCGCCGTCACCCGTGCCGGGCTGGGCCAGCGGCGAGGTGTGATAGGAGAGAACCGCGAGACGGGCCATTTCCTGATCATACCGGTCAACAATTGACCCCCGTCGACCTCGAAATATCACCCTTACCAGGAAATACAAACTCCTCTTATAAGGTCGCTGGCTTTAGGAATCCCATGAGTCGCGGGCCTGGTACGGCGACGTGATGACTATATATATAGCGGCTGAACTAGGGACCAGGCCGAAGTCGCGCGAGTCGGTCGACGCCGCGGCGTTGTCCCCACGAAGGTCCAACAGAGAACCTTCTCTCGCCACACAACGCTTGAGCAGCCAACCGGTCGCAAGACTCCGGTCGCGGACCACCACCACGTCGCCCGCTCGCACCCGGCGCCACCGGCGAAACGCCGTCAGTCGTTCGCCGGGCTGAAATGTGGGCGCCATAGAGTTTCCCTCGACGATCACGCGTCGCACCAAGAACTCGAGGACTCGGGACACGGCGAAACGTTACTGCAGCGCCCTGACTATCCTTCAGGGAGAAAGTGCGTTCGCCTCTGAGCGCGACGATATGAAAGGCAACGTTATGACCCTGCTTAACCGTCTCAATGCCCTGCTCGACGCCTCGACGACGCCCCTGGTCGCTTCGGCTCACTGCGATCTGCCCTGTGGTGTGTACGACCCCGCTCAAGCGCGAATCGAAGCGCAGTCGGTCAAGGCCTGCATGGAGAAGTTCAACGCCTCCGGTGACGAGACGTTCAAAGGTCGCGCCACCTTCATTAAGGAAGAGCGAGCTGACCTGGTGAAGCACCACCTGTGGGTGCTCTGGACCGACTACTTCAAGCCTGATCACCTCAAGGAGTACCCGAACCTAAACGACCTCTTTTGGATGGCCACCAAGTCGGCGGGCGAGACCAAGAAGACCAACGACGTCGTCGTGGCCGACCGACTGTTGGCAGAGATCGACGATATCGCCGAGATCTTCTGGGCAACGAAGAAGTAACGAGACAGGCTCCGGGGACATCGGCCCCGGGCTCCAGGAGACCTGGGGACTTCAGAGCGTCAGGCGAGTTCCGGATGCGCCGAACAGTGGGCGAGGAGCGGGTTGGCCTCTAGGTCGACTTCGCTAATTGGCGTCGAGCAGACCTGACACTCTCGATACGTCCCCTGGCGCAGCCGCTCCAGCGCTCGGTCGACATCATTGAGCGTGGTTTCGATGGCCATGACACTCTCGTTCGTGCTCTCGGGCATGCCTGAGAATCTACTCGCGTCGGATCAGGCTTCTCGCGCGCCAGGCAGCCGTCCCTCGTCTTTGAATCGCGCCAGACGTGATATCTCTGTGAGGGGGAAAGGATACTCGTGGCTGAACAACCTGGTCGTGAAGAACTCCTGAGATGGAGGGCCGCAAAACCCTCCAACTACTTCGACGCGGTACCCGAGCTTACCGCGTCCTTTGAGGCATGGATGGGACCTAAGTTCACGCTGGCGCTGCGAGACAAACTCTCCAACTTCGGCGCGGTCGTCGCCGCGGAGATTGAACCCGCCGTACGAATCGTCGAGAGCAATCGTGAGTTCCCCAAGCTGCACTCCTACGACGAGCTGGGTCAACACGTAGAGCACATCGAGTTTCATCCGGCCCACGACGACGCGGCGCGGGCCGCCTGGGCATCAGGCGTTCTGGCGACGCCGCGCACCTACGAGGGTGCTTTCGAGCTCGCGGGACTGTTCTTTCTTTTGTCGCACGTCGGCGAAGGCGGCCTCGGCTGTCCCATTGTTTGCACCATTGGGCTTCGTCGCGCGCTCGAGACGCACGGGACGAAGAGCCTGAAGGAGCGTTATCTGCCCGGGCTCCTAGAGACCGACGCCGACACGGCTCTTCGCGGTTCTCAGTTTCTCACCGAGGTGCAAGGAGGCTCAGACGTCGGCGGCCTCACCACGCTGGCCACGCCCGACGACGCCCTCCCCGACGCGTGGCGGCTCAGCGGTGAGAAGTGGTTCTGCTCGGTGGCCGACGCCGACCTTTTCACGGTCGTCGCTCGCCCCGTCGGAGCCGCCGCCGGTACCAAGGGCCTCGGCTGTTTTCTCGTACCCCGTTCCCTCGACGGCGTCACGCCCAACGGCTTTCGCATTCGCCGATTGAAAGACAAACTCGGTACCCGTGGTCTCGCGTCGGGCGAGATCGACTTTGAGGGTGCGCTGGCCTATCCCATCGGCGAGGTCGACAAAGGTTTTCACATTGCTGTAACTGAACTTCTAAATACATCGAGATGGCTCAACGCGTGGGGCTCTACTGGCATCATGAGTGGCGCGTTTCTCGAAGCCTCCACATTTGCGCGACACCGCAGCGCCTTCGGTCACTCAATCGACTTCTATGACGGCGTCCGCGAACAACTCGCCCTTATGAAGGTCGAAACGGCCGCCGCGCTAGCGTCGACGACGGGGCTAACCGAACTCGTGGCCAGGATTGATGGGGGTAACGCGAGTGCCGACGATCTCGCCCTGCACCGCTTCCTCATCAACGCCAACAAATACGTCACGTCGATCACCGCTTCAGAAGTGGTGCACCGCGGTATCGAAGTCCTCGGCGGCAACGGGACAATCGAAGACTTCTCCCCGCTCCCCCGTCTATATCGCGACGCCGTGGTCTTCGAAAGCTGGGAAGGGACGCACAATGTGCTCTGTGCTCAAGTGCGCCGAGACTGCGCCAAGTTCGGACTTTCCCACGTGGTCTTTCAATGGCTGCAGAGCGAACTCCTCGACGTCGCACCATGGCTCTCCACCGAGGTCGATACGGTGCTGACGTTATTGAATCAACTCGAGCCCGCGCTGAACAAAACGATCGACAACTCGTCCGAGCTCGACGCGACTTTTCGCCACCAGTTGACCGTGCTCACGCGCGCACTGCAAGCAACATGCTTAATGAGGATCGCAAGTTCACCCTCGTCTGGCGAGGTCGAGAAAGCAGTCGCATCGCTTTTTGTGCGCCTTCATCTCGCCCCACGGGCGCTATCAGAAAAGCCCACGTGGCTCCCACTCGTCGACGCTGTTTTGGTGGTGAAGTAATGTGGCGGGTCGGTGGTCGTGGGCTCTAGGACGCACCATCGAAGGGGCCGCTAGCTCATCGGGTAGAGCAGGGGACTTTTAATCCCAAGGTGCCGGGATCGAGACCCGGGCGGCCCACCAGTAAGTGTAAACGTTCGGCTGTTCCTTGTCGAAACAGTTTCGGGTGATGCTTTCCACAACTCCGGCTGATGCTTGACACAGTTTCGGGAGTCGCTTGACACCTAAGCCGCCACGGCCTTTGCTCTTCATGAGCGGGAGGTGGCCCAATGCTTTGGGAGTCAAGCAAAATGGAGCAACGTTACGACGCCGTACTCGGCGTCATCAGAGACGGTTTCACGGTCACGGAAGTGGCCCAGAAGGTTGGCGTGAGCCGCCAAGCGGTTCATAGTTGGCTGAAACGTTACGAAGAGGGCGGGCTCGAGGCGCTGGCCGAGAGGTCGCACAAACCCCGGGTCTCGCCCAATCAAATGCCGGCGGTCGCTGAAGCTCGCGTGCTCGAGCTACGACGACACCACCCCAGCTGGGGTCAGATGCACATCCGCCATCAGCTGGAGAAAGAAGGTCTGAGCCCCCTTCCCTCGCTGTCGGCGATCTATCGCGCGCTGGTTCGAAGCGGTCTCATCGAGGAGCGCGCGAAACGCCAAAAACTACCAACTTACAAACGATGGGAAAGAGGAAAACCCATGGAACTGTGGCAAATCGATGTCGTCGGCGGAGTGTTGCTGGACGACGGCACGGAGTGCAAGATCATCGACGGCATCGACGACCATTCACGCTTCATCGTGTGCGCGGGGATCATGACCAGAGCGGTTGCGCGCCAGGTGTGTGGGCACTTCACGGCCGCGTTAGAGAAGCACGGGGTGCCCGAGGAAATATTGACTGACATTCATACTGATTCCTGTCGATTTTTATTCTCCGCGGCATCGCGAGCTGCCTAGGGTCGAAGTCGGCCGACGCCTCTCCGGCGTTACTACTGACCGAGTGGAGCAGCACTTCATGTGAGGACTCCTTGCCTGTTGTTTGTGGCGCCGGAGAGGATCAACGTCGTCGAGAGGGAGCCTGTTGGGAACTTGGGGCGCCACGCGACCCCTCATAGTGAATGTCCGGTGCTTTCTTCGTCGTTGGTCGTCGTTGACCTACGTCACGAGAGGAGAAATATGAAATTCGTCATTGGAATTGATGTGGCCTGTCGAGCACCTCACGTCGCCGCCGGCGCCGACGAACAGGGGGTCCTGGTGTTCACCGGGGTTCGCTTTCGCACGCGGGTCGAAGAACTGGAATCGTTGTGGCGACGAATACCGAAGGGCGTCGACGAGGTGATCGTGGTCATGGAGCCAACGCGCAACGCGTGGGTGCCACTCGCCTCGTGGCTACGCCGTCAAGGCGTCACCGTCGTGATGGTGCCGCCAGAACAGTCGGCAGACCTACGCAACTATTTCTCCAAGCACGCAAGAAACGATCGGCTCGACGCCCAGTTGCTCGCCCGGTTGCCCAGCATGCACCGCGAGGGTCTGCACACGGCCACCGGCGACGGTCCGGCTGAGCCCCTGCGACGCGCCTGTCGCCAGCGCGTCTCACTGGTCATGCGTCGAGCGACCTGCATGAACCGGCTCGACGCGATGCTTGAGATCATGGGGCCCGGATGGACCGAGGCCCTCGGTTCGGCGCTGACGTTGACGGATTTCAAGTTTCTCGCTAAGTGGGCCCATCCGCTGAGGGTTCAACGACTGGGCCGCGCTCGCCTCGCTCGCTGGTTCTCTTACGAACTGCGCAAGCCCTGGGGTGGTGAAGTGGCCGACAAGGTCCTCGACGCCGCGCGGGCCACGCTCGAGTTGTGGGGTCACGATGGGCTCGACTACGACGAACTGGCGAGCGACATCGCGGTCGAAGCCGAGATCGCCCTCGAGTTCACCCGTCAGATCAAGCAACTCGATCGTCGCATCAACGACCTCTACCTCGAACTTGACCCCGAGCGCATTGCGATGAGCGCACCGGGGGTCGGTGAGATTCTTGCGGCGCTGAATCGGCCTGGAAATCTTGGAGGCTCCATACCTTGGATGTGAGGATGGAG
>JAOBWI010000010.1 GCA_025463285.1 Acidimicrobiaceae bacterium
CCCCGGCCAGCGGCGTGACGTTCTTCTTCTTCGCCCCGCTGCTCATTCCCGTCTTCATCCTCGGCGTGCCGCTGGTGGATGCCGTGTGGGCGTTCGCTCGCCGCACCGCCTCGGGACAGGGGTTCCACACGCCGGACAAGAACCACATCCACCACCGACTGATGCGCCTCGGGCACGGACATCGTCGAACGGTCGTCATTCTGTGGTCGTGGACGGCGCTGCTGTGCGGCTTCGTCTTGTTGCCCCTCTTTGACACCCGGGCGAACGTCTTTATTCCCCTCGGCGTCATGGTGCTGGTGATCGCTCTCTTCACCTGGTTCAGCCCTCTACGGTGGCGCTTTCGACGACTGCGCGAGGGAGTTCACGCGCACGCGGAAAAAGTGCCACGGTGAGCGGCTCCCCGGAGCCTGGTCGGTCTAGCCGCTCGGACCAGGAGAAATCAACTCTCAAGAGTCTGCCCGGCCCGGTCGCTTTCGCCGCGATGGGAACCACCTTGGCGAGTTGCTTGGCGCTCGGTGTTCTGCTCGGTCTCTACATCGATCACCTCTGGCACCTCGCTCCGGTGGGTCTTCTAATCGGGATAGTGTTGGGAGCGGTCGCGGCCGTGGCGAGCGTTATGAAGCTCGTTCGTCGTTACCTTTAAAATTGACCGCCCGTGTTAGAAAACCTTCCCACCAATACCCTCCCACGCCTCCTGCGCCGAACCACCCTTTCGGCGCTCGTGGTGGGAGTAGTGGGGTTTGTGGTCGCCCTCTTCGTCGCCCCGCCGCTCGGCGCCCTCGGGGTGGTCGTGGGCGTGGCCCTCGCCATCATTAATCTGCGCTTCCTCGATCATCAGGCCGCTCGAGTCGAGCTAAAGGGGGAGCAGAGTTCGAAGGCCGTGCGACGTCAACTCGGTGGACGAACGACTGGCCGTCTCGTTCTCATGACCGTCGTCGCCCTTTTCTTTCTCTGGCTGAACGCACCTCTCGGAGTCGGTATTGTGACAGGGCTTGTGTTGTACCAAATAGTGTTCGTCGTCAACGTGCTTCGCGTGATGGCTGATCAGGGAGGCCTGTAGACATGCTGTTCGCAGCGAAGACCATCAGCGTGGGCGTGCACCCGGAGTTGCACATCCTGGGACAGACGATCGATTACGACATCGTTTTGTCCACGTTGCTGGCCGCTGCCATATTCCTTTTGCTCGGATTCCGCATGCGCGCTAAGGCCACCGACGGCGTTCCCGGCAAGCTGCAACTGATTTGGGAAGTTCTGGTCGAACAGGTCAGCGACCTGGCCGACTCGGCGATTGGCCCCGAGGGGTACCGTTTCGTTCCGCTGGGCGTCACCCTGTTTCTCTTTATTCTCATCTGCAACTGGCTGGATTTCTTACCCACGTCACTGCGCCCGGGAATCTCGGGCGCTGTCTTCCCCGCCCCCACCAGCGACGTCAACTTGCCTCTCGCTATGGTGGCGTTCGTCATTATCTGGGTCCACGTGGAGTCGTTTCGAGCGCGCGGTTTCCGGGGCTACTTCAAGCACTACACCAAGCCGTTCTTCGCCCTGACGCCGATCAACGTCATTGAAGAGATCACCAAGCCCATCACCATGACCTTTCGACTTTTCGGCAACATCTTCTCCGGCAGCCTCATGGTGGTCGTGATGCTGTCGCTCCTTCCCATCTTCGTCACGCCGCCACTCGAGATCGTGTGGAAGTTCTTTGACACCGGACTCCTGGGAACGATTCAGGCCTTTATCTTTATGTTGCTCGCCATGCTCTACTTTGGCTTTGCCATGAGCCATGACGACGATCAGCAACACGCTTCTCAACCCGAGACACTGCATTGAACAATCCCAGGAGGAATAAATAATGGCAACAGATACAGGAGCCGTCGCGGATGCCATCCGAAATGCGGGCGCCCTCGTTGGAGGTGGCTTAGCGCTGGGTGGGGGCGCCATCGGTGCCGCTATCGGTGACGGCCTGGCCGGTAGTCAGACCATCGCGGCCATCGCTCGTCAGCCCGAGATCGAGAACAAGGCACGTACGTACTTCTTCTTGACCGTCGGTTTGGTCGAGGCGATGTACTTCATCAACCTGCTGTTCATGGTCGTGTTCGTCTACGTGTTCGAGAAGCACTAGTTACTCCGATATGACGCCCACCACGACTCGCCGTCGCCCACTCTCAGAAGGTTGGTAGTAAGAGATGTTCGCTACGTCCATTTTTCTTCTTCCCAATGGCACGTTCATAGTTGAATTGGTGGTCTTCGTTATCTTGCTGTGGATCGCCAAGCGATACTTCTTGCCGCCGATCAACAAGGCGTTGACCAACCGACAGGAGAAGATTCGTGAATCTCTGGCGGCCGCGGACGCCGCCCGGGCCGAAGCGGCGGCCGCTGATGACGAGAAAGCCAAGGTTCTGGCCGAGGCTCGAGAGCAGGCGCGCATCATCGTCGCCAACGCCCAGGCCACCTCTGATCAGCTGAAGGCCCAAGCGGCCGGACGCGCTCAGGCTGAGTACGACCGGATTCTCTCGAGCGCTCAAGGCGAGGTCGACTCGGCCCGACAGCGCGCTATCGACGAAGCGTCGGCGCGAATCGGCGAGGTCGTCTTTGAACTCGTCGAGAAGATCGTGGGACGCGAGGTCGATCAGTCCACGCACGACGACCTCGTGCGAGAGGCCGTGGCCGCTCTCGACGCCGAAGCCGCCAAAGGACCGACGCGCTAACCATGCTTCCCAAGCTCGAAGGATTCGCTGCCGCCCTCCTGGGCTCGCTCGATCACGACACCCTCACCCGGGTCGTCGACGATTTGGGCGCGTGGCAGTCGACCATCCTGTCGCGTGACGATATCAGCGCGATCCTGTCCGATACCTCGATCTCTCCCGTCGCGCGCGCTCAGGTCGTGCACGACTTGTTGAGCGACAAGGTGGGTGCGGAGGCGCTGCGGCTCTGTGTCTACGCCGCGTCCTCGGCGCTCGCTCAAGAGGTACCGCGCTCGTACGACGAGTTGACCTTTGTCGCGCGCACCTTGTTGTCCACGGGGGAGCTTCATCACCCGAGCCTGGGCTTGATGGACGCCCGTCGACGGGTGGGCGGCTACGCCGATGCGCTCTTAGACGACGTGGACGCCGAGAACTTCTCCTCGATCGAAGATGACCTCTTTCGCTGGGCACGCACCGTCGAGGGAAACGTCGGTCTTCGTCACCTGCTCTTGGACCGCGACGCCCCGCTGGCGGCCCGGCTGGGTCTGACCAATCAACTCCTAGAGGGCAAGGTGCATCCCGTGTCACTGGCCCTCGCGCAGTTCACGATTATCGGCGGACGACCGCGCGACGTGGTGGGCACACTCGACTACCTGGTCGACTACGTGGCCCAGGCGCGAAACTGGCGTGTGGCGCGCGTCTTCGCGGCACGAGACTTAGACGACGAGAGCCAACGAGCGCTGGTGCGCTCGCTGCACGCCCTGACCGGCCGGGACGTCGAGCTACAGATCGCGAAGGAGCCGGACCTTCTGGGTGGTGTCCTCGTGGAGATCGGCGATCTGCGACTGGACGCCACGACCAAGGGCCGGCTCGGCGCCCTTCACGAGGCGGTGGCGTCGAGGCGAATTCTCGAAGCAACCGTGAATCGAATTGACTAAGAAAAGGAAATCGCAATGACGGAACTCACTATCAGCGCCAGCGAGATCACCGAAGCGCTGCGCAAGCACGTGACGGACTTCGACCCGACGGTCGCGGCCGAGCAGGTGGGGCGCGTGGTCGAAGTCGGCGACGGCATCGCTCGCGTCTCGGGTCTGCCGTCGGCCAAGGTCAACGAGCTCCTCGAGTTCGCCGACGGCACCGTCGGACTGGCCATGAACCTGGACGAAGAGACCATCGGCGCCGTGGTGCTCGGCTCGGTCGACGGTATCGAAGAAGAGCAGGTCGTACGAGCCACCGGACGAATCCTCTCCATGCCCGTCGGTGATGCGCTGCTGGGTCGCGTCGTCAACGCCCTCGGCGAGCCCATCGACGGCAACGGGCCCCTCGTGAATCCCACCTTCCGCCGTATGGAGGTCCAGGCGCCGGGCATCACGGGACGTCAGCCCGTGAGTGAACCCCTGCAGACCGGTATCAAGGCCATCGACGCCATGACCCCCATTGGTCGCGGTCAGCGCGAACTCATCATCGGCGACCGCAAGACCGGCAAGACCACCGTGGCCGTTGACACCATCTTGAACCAGAAGGGCCAAGGGGTGAAGTGCATCTACGTGGCCGTGGGCCAGAAGAACTCGTCGGTCGCCCAAACGGTGAAGACCCTCCAGGACTTCGGTGCTCTTGAGTACACGGTCGTGGTGGTGGCCGGTGCCGGCGACCCCGCGCCCTTTAAGTTCCTCGCGCCCTACGCCGGTTGCGCCATCGGACAGGAGTGGATGGAAAACGGCCAGCACGCGCTGGTCGTCTACGACGACTTATCCAAGCAGGCGGAAGCCTACCGACAGATCTCGTTGCTGCTGCGCCGACCACCGGGTCGCGAGGCCTACCCCGGTGATGTTTTCTACCTGCACAGTCGTCTCTTAGAGCGCGCGGCAAAGTTGAGCGACGAACTGGGCGCCGGTTCGTTGACCGCACTGCCGATCATTGAGACCAAGGCCGGCGACATCTCGGCCTACATTCCCACCAACGTCATCTCCATCACCGACGGCCAGGTCTTCTTGCAGGCCGACCTCTTCTACTCCGGTGTGCGCCCGGCCATTGACGTGGGTAACTCCGTGTCGCGCGTCGGCAGCGCCGCCCAGATAAAGGCCATGCGAGCCGTCGCGGGAACCCTCAAGATCGACCTGGCGCAGTTCCGCGACCTCGAGTCCTTTGCCACCTTCGGCTCGGAACTGGACAAGTCGTCTCAGGCCCAGCTCGATCGCGGGTATCGCTTGACCGAACTTTTAAAGCAGGGTCTGAACGCCCCGGTCCCGGTCGAAGAGCAGGTCGTCGCCATCTACGCCGGCACGCGCGGCTGGATCGACACGGTGCCGGTGGGCGACGTCATCCGCTTTGAAGCCGAGCTGTTAACGGACTTTCGAGCGAAGCACGCTGAATTGCTGGCGGAGATCCGCGACACCAAGGCGTTGCCCGACACCGAGAAGTTGGACGCGGCCCTCAAGTCCTTCCTCGACGGATTCTCGCCGAGTAACTAGAGCACGACGACAGAGCGAAGGGAGGATTCATGGCCGGAGGACAGGAGAGGGTCCTGCGACGACGTATCAAGTCGGTGCAGTCCACTCGCAAGATCACCAAAGCCATGGAACTCATCGCCGCCGCGCAGATTCCGCGCAGCCTGGCTCGCATCATCGCCAATCGACCGTACCGCCTGGGCATGCAGCGCATCCTCATCGAAGCCGCTCTCGGTGATTCGACCGGCGCGAAGAAGCTCTTGGCCTTGCCGGACAAGATCGATACGGCCCTGGTGCTGGTCATCACCGGCGACCGAGGGCTGTCGGGTCCCTACAACAACGGCGCTCTACGGGCCGGCGAGCGTGAAGTGCTGAAGCTGCAAAGTCAAGGCACCCGGGTGCGACTCTTTTGCGCGGGGAAAAAGGCGGCCGCCTACTACCGCTTTCGCGGTCTGGAAGTGGAGGACAGTTTCGTCGGCGTCGTTGATCGACCCACCTTCGCCCAGGCCCAGGAGATCGCCCGTCGCTTAGCCGGTCCCTTCATGAACGGCGAGACCCAACAAGTTCTCATCGTCTCTACGCGCTACCTCTCGGCCGGGGTCCAGCGCGTCGAGGTCGAGCAGTTGTTACCCCTGGTCATTCCGGAGTTGCCCGAGCCCGAAGGTGAACAACCCCTAAAGGGCTACACCGAGTTCGAGCCGGAGGTCGAAAAGCTCCTCTTTCTCTTGATGCCCCGCGCGCTCGAGAGTGAAGTGTTCTCCGCTCTGTTAGAAGGTGCCGCGTCCTTTCACGCCAGCCAACAGCGCGCCATGGCCGCGGCCACGGAAAACGCCGACGAGCTGGGCCAGACGTTGACTCGTGTGATGAACCGGGCCCGACAGGACTCGATTACGACTGAAATTATGGAAATCGTGGGCGGCGCCGAAGCGCTCCGCTCGGGAAAGTGAGAATCAAATGACCGTGGCTCCCGAAAAGACCAAGCTCGAAACGGGGCGTGTCGTGGCGATCGCCGGACCCGTGGTGGACGTGGAGTTCCCGCCCCACGCCCTACCCGAGATCAACCACGCGATATCGATGGAGATTGAGCTCGAGGGAAAGACCATCACCGTGGTAGCCGAGGTGGCCCAACAGATCGGTGAAGGACGGGTGCGGTGCATCTGCATGCGACCCACCGACGGACTCGTACGTGGGGCCATCGTGCACCAGAGCGGCCAAGGGATCACCGTGCCGGTGGGCGAGGCGGTCTTGGGCCACGTCTTTAACGTGATCGGCGAGCCTCTCGACACGACCGACATCGGACCCGTTGAAGATCATTGGGAGATTCACCGCAGCGCGCCGGCCTTCGACCAGCTCGAGCCTCGAGCCACCATGTTCGAAACCGGCATCAAGGTCGTCGACCTCCTCGCCCCCTACGTGCAGGGTGGCAAGATCGGACTCTTTGGTGGAGCGGGCGTCGGCAAGACGGTCTTGATCATGGAGATGATCCGACGCGTGGCCGAACAGCACGACGGCGTATCGGTCTTTGCGGGCGTGGGGGAGCGTACCCGTGAGGGCACCGACCTCTTGCTGGAAATGCGTGAGTCCGGCGTTATCGAAAAGACGGCGTTGGTCTACGGCCAGATGGACGAGCCGCCGGGCGTGCGACTTCGCGTGGCGCTGGCCGCTCTCACCATGGCCGAGTACTTCCGCGACGTGAAGAACCAAGACGTGTTGTTATTCATCGACAACATCTTTCGCTTCGTGCAGGCCGGATCGGAAGTCTCTACGTTGCTGGGACGTATGCCGTCGGCCGTTGGCTACCAGCCCACGCTCGCCGACGAGATGGGCGAACTCCAAGAGCGCATCACATCCACGCGAGGCCACTCGATCACCTCGCTGCAGGCCGTGTACGTGCCGGCGG
>JAOBWI010000020.1 GCA_025463285.1 Acidimicrobiaceae bacterium
CTGCGTGACCTCTGCTCGGTCGACAGCGCGCCTCCACTAAACTCGACGAGCCAGCCTCTGTAGCTCAATGGAAGAGCAGTTCCGTCCTAAGGAAACGGTTGGGGGTTCGAGTCCCTCCAGGGGCACCTACTTTTCCTTGCACACAGGCTATTGAATTCGGGATTACCGGACTGTTGGTCATCAGATGGGTGCTTGGTTTGACTTCATTTTGACTTCAATCGAATCGCGTCTTGCATGATCGAGGGCTATCGCCACGGCGTCAAGGTCATCGTCGAAGAGTTCGGCGTAGGTATCTAGGGTCATGGCGGCTGAGGCATGCCCGAGCATCCGTTGAACAGCTTTCACATTCGCGCCAGCGGAAATTGCCAGACTCGCGGCCGTGTGGCGGAGATCGTGCAGAGTCAGCGCCCTCGGAAACGTCAGGTCGATTTCATGCGATCGCTTGCGCGCGCCGGCGAACCAACCGCTGGTATGAGTCGGTGTTGGCAAAAATGTGCTTCCATCGCCGAAAACGAGGTCGTCATGTGATTTCCGCTCGCACAGTTGACCAAGCTCCTCCACAAGAAACGCTGGAAAGGGGACGCTTCGAGATTCGTGGCTCTTAGGCGTCCCCCGGATGATCTTGCCGGCGACGTTAACCGCGTTCTCCCGGACCAGTATGCGGCGTCGAAGCATGTCGACGCTATTAATCCTGAGACCGACAGCCTCGCCCCACCGAAGACCCGTATATGCCAGAAAGAGCACGAGAGTCCGGTTGCGGCCGGCTTCGTCCGCTAACAGTTGCACTTGCCCGTGGGTCAGATAGCTTCTCGATTTCCTGGTCTTCCGGGGAAGGTTCACGTTGCGAGCAACGTTTGACGGAAGCCGGCGGTCCATTACCGCCCGGTCGATCGTACCCGCGAGTATCCCGTATGCGCGGATTACGACCGTTGCCCCCCTGCGGAGCGAGAGTTCGCTTACCCAATCTTGTACTTCACTGTGCTGAATGTCCCCAACATGTCGGTGAGCCCACACGGGCTCGACATGCTTATGCCAGGCCACCTCGAGAACATGGAGTGAAGAGGGCTTCATGTGAGTTTTGGACTTGAGCCAGTCGGCTGCGAGTTGACCGATTGTGATCCGCGATGCTGTCGCGTCGATCCATTCACCGGTGGCCTTCCGGACCTCAGTCGAGGCCAAAAAGAGTTCCGCGTCCTTCTTCGTCAAGAAACCGCGCTTCGTGGTCGATGAATGGTCTGGCTTTCGGTACTGCACCATGTAGCGTCTTCCGCGAGCTGCCTGATAGCGCTGAATACTCCCCATAACCCACCTCAATCTCACTACTCGGATAGATGAACGCCCCGCGCGCGAAGCGCCTTTTCAATTTCGTACAGCTCTGCGCGTGCGTCCCTTCGGTCTTCGGCAAATCCGTCTTCGTCATTGGAAGTGCCAACGAGCATGAGCAGCCTCACCAGCAGAGTGTTCCGACGTCGAAGGCTCTGAGTGACGAGGTGCGCACTACCGTCGGTTGCGAGCGCACGTTCGCCTCGTCGGATAGTTCCGTTTATCTTCTCTTGCAGGTCGAGTGCGCTCCCCACTCCTCCAAACCACTCAGAGACGCGCCAAGACTCTGCGGTCACATCTTTACTCTCGCCGTTTGATAGAGAGATTTCGAGGTGCGGATAGCGCGAGTCAAACACCAGCTCCGAGGGTGAGACTCCAAGAACGTAGGCGATTGCGAGCAACTGCTGGACGGAGAGGTCATGTTTTCGTCCGCTCTCGAGATTCGCTATTACGGAGCGTGTAAGCCCCTGGCCCGCCTCGGTCGCCAATTTGTCCGCACTTATCGGAAGGCGCTTGCGAAACTCCGCGATTCGGCGGCCGATTGAATACGGCTTTTCGATCATGTGAGCCAGTATATAGGCAATCTGAGTCACAAGTACACAACAAGTTCATATTTGTGTCGCTACGACATGTATTGTGCTCACTTAGAACCGATTAATCACAAGGAGCGCTAAATGAACACGTATCTTTCGCCCGATCAGGTTGCGAGATTAATTCCTGGAATGAGCAAAGGTGCCCTCGCCCAACTTCGGTACACAGGCAAGGGGCCGAGATTTCTGAAACCCACGCCGAAGACGGTCGTGTATGTCGAATCGGAGGTAATCGAATGGCTGGAGAACTCCGGCCGTGACAAGACGAGCAGTCTACGGTCGGCAATCCCTCATTCGAATCCTCCGTCTGGCGGGCGCGACTCATCGGACCGCAGTGTGGGCCGCTGACAGTGGCGATTGACAGTGCGGTGGAAAAGTTCACCTCCAAGTGGCTTATGGAACAAGTGTTCCCGCCGATTCAGTACGTGGTGGAGGGGATAATTCCGGAGGGACTAACCATTCTTGTGGCCGCGCCCAAGATTGGTAAGTCCTGGATGGTACTAGGCCTGGCTAAATCTCTCTCGAGCGGCACTCCAGTGTTCGGAAAGCTCGCGACGGCACGTATTCGTCCAGTGCTCTATTTCGCTCTTGAGGACGGTCCGCGGCGGCTGCAAGATCGACTTCTTCAGCTAGGCGAGGATGTGGGCTCTGTGGGTTTGGAATTCGTTACCGAGTTAAACGGCGACGTCAATGAGATCATCCGCAACTTTGTCGCGGCCCATCGAACTCACGATCCCATCGTTATTCTCGACACTCTGGGCAAAATCCTAGTTTCCGACGGGAATGCAGGGCGATACGTGGCTGAATATCAGTTCATGGCGGACCTGAAAGAAACCGTTAGCTCAGAACCTGGCGCGAGTCTGATAGTCGTTCATCATTCTCGCAAGGCGGACGCCAGCGATTATCTGGATGCAGTGAGCGGCACCCAAGGGCTTGCAGGGGCCGCGGACACCGTGATGGTTTTGACCCGGGCTCGAGGTAACACGACGGCGGTCCTCAATGTAACTTCGCGTGATGCCGCCGAAGGCACGTACTCGCTATCGTTCACCGCCGGGCAGTGGATCCTCGAAGGGAACTCGCTCGAAGAGTCTGCGCGTCACGCGACATCCAGTCTCAAAGTGGAAGGGCATAGCGAGCGGATGCGGCAGGTGGTCGCCGCCGTCAACACGAGCCCCGACTCGCTCACAAGTGCCGATCTGCGCGAGCTTCTTCCCTGGCTTCCGTCGGACCAGCTGGCCAAATATCTCGCTAGAGCGGTAAAAACGGAAGCGATAGTAAAAGTGTCGCGAGGCGTGTTCAGGCGTGTCACAAGTGTCACTTCTGTCAGCGAGGCGGGTACAAGTGACACTGATGACACCGATGACAGTGCATTATTCGACGATCGATCTGGCGGACAGTGATGTGCTTCCAGTCTCTGGCCTGCAGAGGTCGGTCGGCTACTTAGGGAAATTTCTTGTGCAGGTTGATGTCATCGGCCGCTATGCGGAGATATGTTCCCGCGCGATTCGAGATCGTCTCTGTCTTACTGGCGTCCCGCAGTGCGATCATCCATTCAGCGACCTCGATGAAAAGCGCCTCGTGCTCAGTCGGCTCACCACCGTGTCGAAATTCATCGGTGAGTTCATGGAGCATCTTCCACGCGAGTTCGAGAACCATTTCTGGAATCGTGAAGTCGACGCTGGTGTGGTTGTCTTCATCCCACAAAGTCTGCTCGTCGTCGATCCAACCGCCATCATTTGCAAACCAGTTGATTGTGCCATCCACGTTTTCGAAGCTCAGTACCCACAGCTTCTCGTCCTCGAGGTACTCAACCTCGGTATCGATCAGTCGAAGATTTGCAGCCGCTGCACGCTGGAGAACGATCACGGGATGGTCGTCGGCGGGAGAGCCCGAGTCACCTTCCTGCATCTCAGCTTCCGAGCGAGACTGCTCGATCTGCTCGTTCAATTGCTTCACGAGATCTGCGGCGAGCTGATTTGCCCGGTCGGTAAAAGGAATCGTCCCCAGAGAAAGAGCCGTCAGGAACCCAACACACTCACCTAGCACCTGAGCTGATTCGTCCAACTGTTCTCGCAGCAGTTCCTGAGTGATGAGGTCCACAGCCAATGGGAAGAGAATCGCCCTTTGCCAGCGCCCGACGTCAGCCGCGATGGTCGCCGAGATGAGTTGCATTCCTGTGCCAGCGGAGATGCGCAGGTCAAATGCTTCCACCTGGAACCGGGTCTCGGCGTGGATTTGATGCCATCCACCACCCATCGTGAAGTAATCGCGGGCGCTATCGTTCTCGAACCACACGCGAAGAGCAGGCAGGCTCTTCGGCGATGAGATCTGTACGATTTCCGTGGGCGTCGAAGGGAGATAAACGTTCAGCGACTTCTGGAGGAGCTTGATGCTTGTCTTGTCGAAAATTCCCATCAAGGCTCCTCCTTGATTCGTTCCGTCGCAAGAATTTCGCCAGCTTCTTTCCACGCTGAAATCCTGTGCGCGATACGTCTCGCGCGCTCTGCCGGATCTGGTGTTTGCAGCGCGTTGACGCTCGGGTGGTAGGTCTCGATGACTAGAAGACGCCTGCGCCTAAGGTCAGGCGACGCATCGAGCGCCATCCGCCAAGCGAGCTGAGCCTCTCCGCCCTGCAGGAGAACAACTTCAAGTTTCGACAACAGGTCAACGAGCGCCAACAAGCTCGCGGTTCCCTCAGAGATTTCGGCCTTCTTGGGTACGCGGCCGATGAACCATGGGTAGGCATTCCAGGGGACGAAGTCCGAAGCGAGCACTCCGGCTCCCTCCGCAAGAAGAGCTTGCGTCTCTGCGGTTTGATCGGCATTCTCGATTGAAAGCATTCCCGAACCGCCCTCATTGAGGGTGCCCCTGCCGGGGTCAAGGAGCAGTGACAGCATCCGGCCCTCGACACCCCCATGCATCGGAGCGATAAACGGCAGCCAACGATCATCCGTGCGCAGACCCTCGACAAAAGCAGTGAGAGGAGCGACGTGCGGCTCTCGTAGGCGGGCCTGCTGAGCCACGAGGAAATCGCCATTCCCCATGAGTCGGTGGGGCATGGCTAGAACCTAGCGCGAACCGCCAGCAGCGCGGAGTATTCCGATAGAAACAATACGGTTCAACCGTCGGAGTGCTTTCCGAATTGGATCGCTCCTGCTCAGACTTGCATGGGATATCACAGAACGATCGGACGGTGCGGCGGGAAATGACGGCTTTACCTTCGTTGTTACGCCTGCTATCCAAATCTGACATTCGTCGCCCAAGCGACCCCGATTGGCGGCTCGCTGACGCCTGTGGAGTGCCTGCTCGCCGCTGCCTAACTGCGCTCGTCTATCGGGGCGTTCATCCGACGAGCGGATGCTAATTTCGGTATTTTCGGAACACTTAAAAAGGGACGATAGCCGGGCTAGGGGATCCACGAGGTCGCGCCTGCGGTGTCGTCTCGGCTGGCGCGAAAATAGGCGTCTCGGCTTTCAAACCCATCGCGCTCGATTGATCCGCTCGGACTGTGATGCGGTTTCCAGCAATCCATTCCCTTTAAAGCGTCGCCTCGGGGACCTGTTGGGAGAACGATGATCGAGCTCGCGTCATCAGTTTGGAAGACCAATCGCCCATGCCCGATAGCTCGGGCTAAACGGTCGCTGACCGGCCTAAACCATGTTTTACGTCGGATCGTCGTGGGGAAATACTAGCTACTTTTTCGGGAATCCTCGGCACGCCCTGGGCATGAACCTCGGGGAACATCTTCTTTACAGCTCGTCCGTGTTCGCGGAACTCCTCATGGGTAGCCCACGTCCCCGGCAGGTTGAGGATCGCAGGTGCCAACGATTCGGTGGTGCCCGTGTGGCTGTGGTCCGGTAGTAGGAATGGCTCACCCATGACGACGCTCACAGCCTCGTTGAGGATCCTCGCCTTCAGCTCTCTCTCTGCCATCAGAGTGTCATCGATCTCCAGCACCCGGACACCCTTGTCCATCTTCCAGAACGACCAGCCATATGCTTTTTCAGCGTTCGATCCGCCGATTGCCAGCGTCCAATGGGCGAGCGAGTCCCGGTAGGCATTCCCTTGGTAGAGAGCATGAATCAATAGTTGTCCGTGCTTCCAGTTTTTCGGCAGCACTTCCTTGAATCGGTCGATTTTGTAGGACGTGGCCTGATTCACCATGAAGTGCTGACTCTCGGTCCGATCGTCGCTGTCGAGCCAAGCAGCGGTCGCCATACCAAGGGTGAATTCGAGATGCGCCCACCGAGACATGTACCGCCCGATGTGCGATTCGATCTCGGCCCGGCGTGCCTGGTCGCGTTCGATGTCTTGGCGATTCCCACCTTCGAGGATGGTCTGGAATGTGTTCGGGACGCGCTTGGCCAATGTCATGACGGGGCGACGTACTACCGGGCTGGCGGCTTTGGCGGCGGTGCGTCGGCTGAGACCGTGGGGAGCGGTTTCGAATTAGGAACCGACCGTTGGCTTTCGGTTAAGCGTTTTGTTTCGGAAGTCGGTTCTGGGTCCTGGGTGTCAGACATTCCACTACCGCTTCGGAGGCTTCGGTGCGGGAGAATTCTGAGCAACCGCCGGAAGCGGTTGCGATTTGGGCACCAATTGTTGGCTCTTGGTGATGGGGTCAGCTGCCTTGGCGTTGTCTTCTGCCTTGCGATCCGTCATTTGCGAGCTCACTACTTCGAGGGAGCTTTTGGCTGGGGCGCGTCGATCCTCATAGTGGGTAACGGTTTCGGGTTCGGCACCATTTGTTGACCCTCTCTGAACTGTTGGGAATTGCGAGGGGTCGGTGTGGGACGATCCGGTTTTGCCATTTTCATCCTCCAAGCTCTGGTGCTGCAAAGTTACACCCAACCGCGATCGTCCGAGCAGTACTCTGATTCGGCAGGCGAGCGCTCAATTTTTCCCGATTCAGAAAGCGGACTTGATGGTTCCCTCGACTTTGAACGGCGTTGTTCTGTTCTTGGTGTTTCTGATGCCGGGTGTGGCATTTGCCTTGATGCGCGAGCGTCATCGCCCGGTGCGGCGCTTATCTGCGTTCCGAGAAACAGCATTTGCCGTCCTCGTTAGTACCGCTTGGGTTGTTCTTGCGCTCAGCATCGTGTTCTTCGTTCAATTGGCGCAACCTCCCGTCCACCGGACATTGACCGAGTTGGTCACCAAAAGCTCGAAATTCCTCGATCACAACGTCAGTTTGGTTCTCGGAGTCACGCTCGCATATCTCGTGATCGCTACATCGATTTCTGCATTCTTGGGATCCGTAGTCTTTCAACGCGTCATCCAGAGGGCGCGTCACGGCGCACCTGATCCGACAAGTTCGGCCTGGTGGATCCTCTTCGAACAGCAGCCCGACCACGACAAAATACTCAGCATCATCCTCGAAGACGGAACGTGGTTGTCAGGCACCCTATTGAGTTGGAGCAAAGACTCCGACGACAGCCCAGATCGTGAACTGACCATCCGTGATCCGATGCAGTACCGGTCTGCCAAGGGTAAGAAGTCTCATCCGCTCGAAGGCGCTGCCGTAGTGGTGAGCGCCCGTCGGATTCTTTACCTCAGCGTCCAATATCGCCCGAACGCACCTGACTCAACCTGATGGCTGCCAAGGATCACACCGTCCCACAGCTGTACCTCAGGCGATTCGCTGAAAACCGAAAGGCATCAAGCAAGGGTTTCTACACCGACGCAGCGCGAGCGGACGACTTGTCAAAGATATTCTCCACCGAGGTGCGGAACGTAGCGTCACTCGACGGTTTCTACACTCAGACCGATGACGACGGTACCGAGGATCGATCCCTCGACATATTTCTTTCGCGTGTGGAAGATCTTGCTGTGCCCGCCTTCACCCAGCTCTTAGACTCTGGACGGTGGGCATTCCCATATCCGTGGCCGGGCTTCAAGGAGACTGATCGACTCAGACTCTCGTGGTTCATCGCCGCACAGATGCTCCGCACTACGCGACAGCGAAAACGACTGGCTGCGCTGAGGTCGGCAGACAGTCTCGATCTGCCCACCTCATTGCGAAACATTCAGATCGCCAACGACCACGCTCAGTTCATCGCCGATCAGGTCAGCCAACTTGCCTACATAATTTTTCATCGCCCTTGGGGAATCGGGATGAGCGTGGCATGCCTATTGACGAGCGATACTCCCGTGGTGATCCTCAACGATCATGACGCAGACGACCAGCTCGCCGCCGCGTCATTCTGGGAAATCTTGATGCCTCTCGACCCGCATCGCTTCTTTTATCTGCCGAGCGCGTCAATGGTTCAAGAGGACCCCGCTAAGCGCGATGACCATAGGTTGGTCCTCCAGAACGGGATGGGTTACGCGGTCAATCAGGCGGTCTTTGATGCGGCTGACAGCTATGTCTTCTGGCACCCGAGGCATCGACCGCGATCCATGCCTCGGCCGCTCGGCAGGCTGCCTGCGCCGGAGTCAGAAGACGCGTGGCAGAAGAGCGAGTGGTACTTCCCCTACTCAGTAATGAAGGCCACTGACTCCATCGAGCGCAAGTATGTAAATCAGCATCCCCCAACCAAGAGTTGAGTTTGCCGTGGGTGCTGGCCGTGTTCGCTGGGACCCGTTGCGGAGCGCTAGCCTCGCACCATGTGGACATGGCCTGATGTCGTAGCGAGTCTCATCGGTGTAGCGGGATTGATGTGGGCCATCGCGTCGTCGGTGAAGGCAGGAAAGGCAGAGAAGCAGGCGGCGGCAGCCGCAATCCAAGCCGCGACGGCTACCACAGATGCCGCAGCAGCCAATAGTCGGGCCGCTGATGCCCTAGAGAAGGCCAATGAGTTGATGGCCGCGAGGATGGCCCCTGCGCCACCACCGTGGGCGCTGACATTAGCGCAGGGCAACGTGTGGAGCCTCCAGAACCTGACGGGGCACGTCGTATCTGATTGCTGGTACACGAGCATTGACCAGTCGTTCGAGGAACCCGTGGCCACGTACAGCTTGACCCAGCCTGAGGCCACGATTCAGATTCGTGCGGTGAAACCGTTCACGGTGGCATCCATCACAGTGCACTGGCTCGATGCGACCGGTAACCAGAGCAACTATCCGATTACAGTTCGCAAATAGTCCGACACAGCTCGTGTTGGAAATCTCCAATGGCTCTATGTCGCGCCGGGGTGCGACGATCTAATCATGTGGGAAGAGTCACCTGAGAGCATCGCAGAAGGTGAGGCGATCCAGTCTCGCGTTGAGGCCGCTCAGGCGGGGGTAGATTCCAGCGCCCTGTAAATGGTTGGGCGGCTGGTGTTGAACGAGTCAGCGAGCGCCTGCACGGCCTCTCCGTCCTCGTACCTGTTCCGGATCGCAGTGGCCTGCGAAGGGCTGATCTTGGGCTTTCGCCCACCGTTGCGTCCGCGCGCCCGTGCTGCGGCAAGACCATCCATGGTGCGAGCCACGATGATGTCGTGTTCGAACTCAGCGAAGGCAGCGAGGATTGAGAAGAACATCTTGCCTTCAGACGTGCTGGTGTCGATTGGCTGCTGGGTTGCTTCGAGGTTCACACCTTTGTCTTTGAGAAACGCAGCGATGTCGTGGAGGTCTTTCGAGCTACGGCCCAACCGGTCAAGCCGAGTGATCACCAAGGTGTCGCCCTCGCGCAGAAGGTCTTTGACCTCGTTCCATTTGGGACGGCTCGCCTTGGTGCCCGTGAACTTCTCTACAAAGATTCGATCCACATTGGCCTTGCCAAGTGCGTCTTCTTGATCGTTCGTGTTCTGGTCACGAGTGGAGACTCTGCCGTACCCGATGCGCTGTGTTGTCATGATACAAATGTAACATAAACGGTACTAACGTTACATAGAAATCGAACACGGGTTTTATGACATCGGTAGACGGCGTGTCGTGCCCGCGTCCGTCACGTCCGCGAATGATCGTAAAAGAGACACCCGTTCAACGGGATAGATGCGCAGTCGAAGCACTAGTTTGTGAGCACCCAGAGAAAGGTGGTCACCGTGCGACTCAGTTTCGTCAGTGCACTCGATTCGATCAAAGAGTCGCCTAGTGAAGAGGAGCTATCCAACTTCCTGGTGATCTCAGGTCCGAACGGCTCCGGGAAAACCAATCTGCTGCAGGCGATTGCAAGTGGGCGGGTGTTGCTTGACGGAATTCAGCCGAGGGACAGCACCATCCTTCGGCAGTTCTCTATTTCGCAAATGTCAGCGACCGACGAGAGCCCGCTCACTCCGCAGAACCTAGAAGATGCAAGTTCTCAGCTTTGGAATCTCATGAGGCTGACGAAGGACAACTTGGGACAACAACCGGGTTACTCGACTCCCGAACAAATGGAAGGCGCGTTGCAAGACGCAGTTCTTGGGAACGGGCGACTCAGCGTGTGGCAGCTCAGTCACTTAAAGATGAAATCCGGGAAGTCGCTCGTGCAGATGACGTGGGAGGACCTTCGAAGGTGGTCTCCGCTGACCGTTGGGAACACCGATCCCTTTCAGCTCCGAGTAACTGCCACATTTCTCGCATATCACGTTCGACGTAACAACAACGCTTACGACGGTTGGTTGCGCAACACGGGCTCAACCGAAATCAGTGCGCTGACAGACGCAGAGTTCATTGAGACGTACGGGCCGCCCCCGTGGGAGCTCCTAAATGAAACTCTGGCGCTAATCGATCTTCCTTATGAATTTGTGCCGCCGTTGGGACGCGAGCCTGACCTGGAATATGAAGCTCAACTCAGGCACCGGCAAACAGGCGAGATCGTGCACGTCAGCAAGCTTTCGTCAGGTGAAAAGACACTCCTCGCAATCGCTATGACCATGTACAGCAGCTCTGTAACTCCAAGCTCCATGGCAATGCCTCAGATACTCCTCCTGGACGAAGCGGACGCCAGTTTGCACCCTTCCATGATCAAGAACCTGCTCCAGGTACTGGAGGAACTGTTTGTAGATCGCTTCAACGTTCGTGTGATTCTCGCGACGCATTCGCCAACAACGGTTGCACTAGCGCGGGAAGATTCGCTCTACGTGATGCGGAGGTCTGAGAGCCGACGCTTGATAAAAGCAACGAGAGATCAGGCTCTGGGAGCGCTCACGGTTGGATTGCCGACCCTCAGTGTTAGTACTGAAAATCGCCGCCAGGTGTTTGTTGAAAGCGAGTATGACGAAGTTGCATACACAAAGCTGTTTCAAATCTTGCGAGGCACCCTTAACAGTCCTTTTTCTCTAGAGTTCATCGCGTCCGGAAAGGGGGACGCTGGCGGCTCCACCGCTGTGAAGCACTTGGTTAGCAACCTCCGAGGTGCAGGGAATACGGCAGTGTGGGGGATTCTCGATAAGGACAAGCGCAAGGGGGCGAGTTCGGGAATCGTCTACAGCCCCGCTCGCTACTCGCTTGAGAATCTTGTGCTCGATCCGCTTGCAGTGGGCCTATATCTATTGCGAGAGCAGAAATTCTCGCCAGAGCCGATGGGACTGTCTCCTGAGTTCAAGTACTTCGAACTCGATTCTGAATCCGCTCAGACAATTGTGGATTTCATCGTGGGCCGAGTTGCACTCCCAGCTCCGTCTGAGCGATTGACGGCAGTCGAATATTTGGGCGGATTCAGCTGCAACGTGCCCGAGCAGTGGCTTTCTATGAATGGACACCTCTTGGAGGACACCTTGAAGGAGGCCATTCAAGAGTTAAAAGGTCCACAGAAGCAATTGAAGCGCGAAGTCGTCTACAAAGTGTTTGGCGAGCTGTCTCGCGCCGTCCCGACCGATGTCGTGAACCTCTTCGCGTCATTGCTTTCCGCGCTCTAGATGCCAGCGAACTGGTTGTCCGCCATTTCAAAGACGACTCGTCGCCACTCTGCGCTAGAACGCACGCCAGCGCTTTATACGCGGCGTGTCTCCTAGTCGACCTCGATTGCGGTGCCATGTTAGCAATCGGCACCCGAGTCGATCATGATTTAGAAGGAGCTATCCGCCATGTACGAGATCATCGGCATCCAAGTGTCAAGCGCGCCGCCGACACTCGGCGTGATTACCCACTATTACTTTCAAGGGCGGAACGGCGAGAACAGTCTTCGGATGGACAAACCGTCTGCTGTTGCGTACGTCCGGAGCGCACCAGAGACTGTCTATGTCAGCGGACGGGCACTAGCGCCTACGTAGAGGTCGTGGAGAACGGACCCAATTCGTATCTGCGGACCCGAGGCGACGGTACTACGAGCGACAATCTGCTTTCCCTGGACATCTACTAGTCGCGCCTTGAGCTTGGAGCGGGGCGAGGAGTATCCAGAACAAACCCCGGGCGGCACCAACCCGGTGATATGTCCGAGCCACGCTCTAAGCGCCGACGATGGCTGGCGTGATGGATCGACACGCCAGCCGCCTTCGCCGCCTACGGTGAATCAGTAATTCTTCTTCCGAGCTAGTCGCCTTCATGATCCGAGCGAGGGTGTCGAGGCTAAGCACAACGAAGTCTTGTCGCGACCCGCGCCGCGTCGTCGGACTACGTGCGCACCGTACTGGGACCGGTCACGAACTCTAGGTTGTCGAGGCGCTCTGCGAGCCGATAAGACGCTTCGCTGCTGCTAGTGATGCTCCACTCTTCAGGCAATCCGCTTAGGGTCGAGCCGATGGCAACGCGCTTCGGGGTGATGGAACGCTCGGTCACCAGACTGAGGTACAGGGCAACGTCGCGGCGTTGGGAAGCTTCGGGATATTACAAGCCACGGGTGTCACCTCCCCGGTGTCTGCCGTCGGGCCAATAGGCATCGGGTGCAGTGCCCTGGGTGTACATGCAGCTCGATGGCAACCAACGCGCCGAATTTCTCTTCAATTTCAAGGCGGCGCTGAGTGCCGAAGCAGCGAGACGGCCACTGACTTCGCCGACCAGTCCGAGCCTTCTATGGTGATTATCGAATCCGTGGCCTCGGCGCCAGGAACGATTTTCGACCCGTGACCGTAGACCTTCTTCAGGATCTGATACGCCAGTCCCGCGTCCATACCGCGCGGCACCAGAGCCACAGACGCCCGCAAGCCCAGCCGATGCACAAGCTCGTCGCGCTCTTTGCCCAGTAGCGCTTTGATGCCGATACAGAAGTCAAGGAGCGCGAAAGGCCGACGCTAACGCGATGGCACGTCGACGTGGGATATAACAGCTTTCGGTTGGTAACCGCCGATCGAGTCGGGGGATATAACGGCAGATGACAATCGGTTCCGCTGAGCACCGTGGGATATATTTCCGCTCCATGGCACCTGGCATCGCGCTCGCACCTCCTTCACGACCGCGCTCATAGCCGCTGAGCTATTTACGCCATTTTCGCGACACTAAAAAAAGAGGGGATTCTTGACTAGCGGCTCTTACGGTGTGCGACGAATTGAATAGAGCCGTCCGTGCGCTTCACGGTCGTCTCGGCTGGTCGAGTTGGTGGCGAATGGCCGGGTGCGAGCACCCCATGAACGCCGGAGACTGACGAAGTGGTGGCGGAGGCGACGCCTCAGGCGGAGAGCGCTGACAGTCCGACCGCCAGGACGATGGAGGCCGCGATGGTGGTGAACAATTTCCGGGCAGCCATGGGCGGCTCCATATCTAGCCAGGTGACCGCTTCCCTGGAGGGGCCCTGTTGTCGTACCTGGGCCGGGGTTACGCTGAGCCGCATGGAAGACGGACCCGAAGACGCCCAAGGTTCATTCGCCTATGCCGGGAAGACCTACCGGCTCGAGGAGCGGGACAGTGAGGTGTGGCGCGTCTACGACAGCGACCAGTACCTCGGGGATGTGATCGCGGTCACTGGGATCTCTGACCCCGCCGGTCCGACGTACATTGCCCGGTGTGACGGTGACAATGTGATCGACGGTGCGCCGACCACAGATGACTGGCGATCGGCGCTGGAGTACCTCATCGATCAGTCGAACTCGAAATAGCGATCATGTGTGGGCGTTTTGCGATGGACGAGAAGACCGATGTTGCGATCCGGAGCTTGGTTGGCGGCAAGGGCATCTCGGTGATGAAGGGGTGGGAGCCGCAGTACAACGTTTCGCCGACGGACGCGGTTCCGGTGGTGCGTGATCGAGACAGTGAGCGTGAGGTTGCGATGGTTCGCTGGGGAATGGTGGCGCCTGGGGCGAAGGAGTTCGCCGGTAAGCCGGTGTTCAATGCCCGCATCGAGACTGTCAACAAGTTGGGTTTGTTCAAGGCACCGTTCC
>JAOBWI010000022.1 GCA_025463285.1 Acidimicrobiaceae bacterium
GCTCGGTAAACCCCACCCGGAGCAAGATCAAACATGGGAGGTCGCCCGCACGCCTCGTCATTGAGGCACTCCCTAGGTAGATCGCTGAGATGGATGGTCACTCATCCTTCTTTTGAAGGTGGACAGAACCCCGCTTACAGGTCGACTCACCATCCCTTTCGTAGTGCTGTATTACTCGCTACGACATTCGACGGGCGTATCGCGATGCACGTCGAGTACGCGGCGGCGCTCGTACGTAGCTGACGAAATGAGGGGCCGACCGCCTCCTAGGCTCTCTGCGTGTCCGAGTACCTGCGCAGCGACGAGATACTCGCCTGCGTCCACCGGGTGGCCCTCAGTCGTGGCGCACCCTTTGACTTCGTATCGCCCCCGGAGACCCCCGAGATGGCGCGCCGACGCGAGAGTGCGCGCGAGCACCGGCGTTCGACGCTCAATCTTCTGCGACAGCTTCACCCCGAGGCCGTCACTCCCCCCAGTCGTGACGCGACCTCGACGGCCCTTCAAGCGGGGGTGGAAATTATTCTGTCGCCCCGCTTGAGCGATGATCGAGTGGGGCGCCGTTCCGCCGCCGTACAGGCGCTCGTTCGCGTCGGGCGGGTACACGAGCGCTTCACCTACGCCCCGCTGCTCATCAAGAACCATGAGGTCGTGGAGTCGGCCAGCACGCGACGCACGCTCACGGGGTCGCTAGAACAGTTGCGACCCAGTGAGGCGCAGTACCTGGACGGCGTGGGGACCCGCGCGACCCTTCCGATGACGCGCTCCGGTCTCTCGCTGGCCCACGCCCTGCGGGTGCTCGGCGCCCTAGGGCACGCCGACGCCGCGTCGAGGGGTGCGGTGATCGACCGACAACGGCGGCTCTGGTGGTTCGACTTAGAGGGCGACAACTACGCACGGTTTAATCTGGCGCGCTACGACCAGCTCTACGAAGAGCGTCTCAACGTCGTCACGGCCCACGACGCCTGGCGTACGTCGGGGGCACCCTTTCCCACCGCGCCCTACTGGCATCGCGACTGTCCGGAGTGCCCCTACGGCGAGCACTGCGAAGAGCAACTCAACGCCCTCGACGACGTCTCGCTCGTTCGTTTCACCTCCTTCGATCAACAGCTCCTCTTGCGAGAACACCACGTCGAGACCAGAGCGCTTCTCGCTCGACTCGACCCCATGCGCGCTCGCCACGCTCGCACTCGACCCCTAAATCCCCTGGAGCCTCACCAACCCGAGGAGGTACTGGGACGGACGATCGACAAGCTCGACGATCTGATCTACCGAGCCCGCGCCCACGCGCGAGGTTCCTCGCTTCGCATCGTCACGGCCGAGGACATGGGGTGCGCCACGGCGGACGTGGAAGTGGACGTCGACATGGAGAGCTACGAGGACGCTACCTACCTCTGGGGGGCCAGCGTGAGCGTCAACGTGGCGACTAGCGGCGTTGAGGAGGGCTATCACGCCTTCGTCAACTGGGATCGCCTCGACCACCACGCCGAGGCCACGATTTTTCGTGACTTTTGGGTGTGGCTCGACGGAGTGCGCGGGGCCTGTCACGACCAGGGGCGCACCTTCGCGGCGTACTGCTTTTGGGCTCAAGCCGAAGACGGCGCCATGAATCGAGCCGTCACGCCTCCGCTGAGCGACGGTCCCACCACTACAGAGCTGAGCGAGTTTCGTCGGGCCCAACCCGCACAGTGGATCGATCTCCACGACGTCGCCAAGCGCCAGCTTCAAACGGAAGGTCCCCTCGGGCTCAAGCAACTGGCCACGGCCGCCGGTTTTCGTTGGCGCGACGTCAACCCGAGCGGCGAAGCGTCCATTCAGTGGTACGAAGAGGCCACCCGCGCCGACGAGTCAGTCTCCCGCGCCGCGCGCGCGCGACTAGTTGCGTACAACGAAGACGACTGTCGAGCGACGAAGGCGCTACGTGACTGGCTGAACGGCGAGGCGCGACTGCTTCCCCACCGCGACGACTCACTGTAACGTTCAGACCCACCATTAGCATTAACCGGTGACTCTCGTAACGGCGGAACGTTCTGGGCGTCCCACCTATCTTCAGAGCGCGCGGGTACTGGGTGCTCTCTCGAGCGCGGCGTCGATCGCTCTGGCCGTCCTCAGCGCTCTCGCCCTCAGCGACGTAGCGCAACGAGAGTTCACCCGGGGACTCCTCTTAGTGTTGCTGGCCCTGTTCCTTCGTGGGTCGCTCACCCTCACCCTCGACGAGTGGGGCGAGCGCAGCGCGTCACGGCTACGCGCTCGCTGGCGTCACAGTCTGGTCGGACACTTTGTCACTCCCCGCCGCGGCGCAGAACGAGCCCGGGGTGACCTCTCCTTGGCCGTCGATCACGCGTCGCAAGCGCCCTCCCTGGAACGACTCCGCGCCAGCGCGGGGGTCTCGTTACTGGGCGTGGTCGTCGTCTTTATCGCCGCCGGGTGGCTCCCTCTGGTCATCACCCTTGCCTTACTGGCTCTGGCCGCTCCCTTCTACCAGCGCGCGGGACGCCGAAGCGAGGCGATGGCTCAGGAGTTCCAGCGCCGACGGGCCACTTTGGAGGAGCGTCAGTTAGAGGTTCTCCAACACGCACCCGAACTTCGTGCTCTGGGCGCCGTCACCTACGGCGCGAACGAGATCGCTGCCATCTCCGAGAGCGAGCACGTCTTGGCCCTGCGAGCGATTCGCGTGGCGCTGGAGTCGTCGTTGGTGACGGAGTTCTTGAGCGGCGTGAGCATCGGGCTCGTGGCCATGGTGGTGGGCTTCGGTCTGCTCGGAGGACGACTCTCTCTCCTGCGAGCTCTCATCGCGGTGCTCGTCACGAGCGAACTCTTCGTCCAGGTACGCCGCTTTGGCGTGGAGTTTCATCGGCGCGACGACGCGCAGCGGGCGCTCGCGGCGCTCTACGAGCCGCCGGAACGTCATGCCGCCATCGCTGGCGACGAACTCCTCGTCGCGACGAACCTGGTGACCGAGGCCAGTCCCCGAGAGGTCACGCTGTGCGTGCGCGCGGGCGATCGTGTCCTGGTCACCGGGCCGTCCGGCAGCGGCAAGACCACCCTCTTGCATTCTCTGCTCGAGTGGCGCGACGTGCGCGCCGGGGGGGTGGAACGTTCGTCGGCGCCCGTGGGCTACGTGGACGCCGACAGCACCCTGTTCTCGGGGACGCTTCGCGAGAACGTGACGCTCGGTAGGAACGTGCCCGACAACGAGCTGCGTGAACGACTTCACTCTCTCGGACTGACGGGAGCGCGCTTTGAGGTGCTCGACGCAGAGCTGCTGAGCGATGGTCGTGGTATGAGTTCGGGAGAACGGGTACGGCTGCTTGTCGCTCGAGCCCTGATCGCCCGGGTGTCCCTACTCATTCTCGACGACGTGGCCGGAGTCTTGGACCACGACGCACGACGAAGCGTGCGCGCGGTCCTGGCCAACACGCCGAGCCTCGCCGTCCTCGAAGCCACGGTCGACACGCCACTATTGGAGGCGCCGACGTACCTGTTGGAGATCACGTCATGAGCGATGATCTCGCGCGCCTTCGTCGCTGGTTACGTCGAGCCCAACCGCCGCGACCACAGTTACTTCGCGCCCTGGTGGCGGGATTTGTTGCCACGGCCACCAACGTGGCCCTGGTCGTCGGGGCGGTGGCGCTGTTGGTCGAGAGTGCTCGTCGACCCGGGTTGCGCGCGGTCGCCATCGTTTTGGTGGTCATTGAACTCTTCGCCTTCCTGCGTTCCCCCCTTCGCTTCAGCGAACGAGTGGCGACGCATCGCCTTGGCTACAGCGCGGTAACCCGCTGGCGGCGCTGGCTGGTCCTCGTGGTCGGGCGCCTCAACTTTTCGCAGTGGAGAACCTACGCGTCGGGCGACTTGCTACAACGGGCCCTCGACGATACCGACCAGCTCCAAGACCTCTGGCTGCGCTTCGTGGTGCCCTTTGTCGACCTCGTCGGCGTTCTGGTGTTGGGCGATGTCGTGGTGGCCGTGCTTCCGCCCCACGGTCGCTGGTGGGCGTACGCGATCAACCTCTTGGTGGTACAGGTCATCGGCGTGCTGGCCCTTTCTAAGTTGGCCCAGGTTGAGGTCGCGCGCGATCGCGAGGTGCGACGGGCGCGAGGTCTCTATCGCGCTCAGGTGGTGGAACTCAGTGCGGTCACTCCCGAACTGAGACTCCTGCACCGCGACGACTTCGCCGTCGCGCGTCTCACGGGCGCGGCCAACCTGCTCGAGCGAGCGGAGACGCGGTTACGACGTCACCGACGCGCCTCGAGCGTCCTGGTTCTGGTGGTGGGCCTCGTCGCGGTGGCGGGGATGGCGGAGCATCCTCGCACCTCGAGTCTCTGGTTGGTCGTGGCGGCCCTCATCGGGGTGGCCTCCTACGACGCGTTGAGCGCCACTCGCTCGTCGCTCATCGCCGCGGTGGAAGTGAGCGGCGGGGGCGAACGTCTGGAGGCGCTCGAGGCCGCCGCCCCCGACGCCGCACTGGCGTGGCCCCGGGAAGGGACCCTGGAGCTGAAGAACGTGACCATCCACGAAGGGGCGAGGGAGTTAGTGCGCGACGTGAGCCTCTCCATCGAACCGGGCCTCCACGTCGCTCTCGTCGGAGAGTCCGGCGTCGGGAAATCGACGCTGCTGCGAGCGCTGGCCGCGTTGGACAAGCCGAGCGCGGGAACGGTCACCGTGGGGGGCACTGGGCTGTTCGAGATGCGAGACGAGGACCTGCGACGCCACCTCACCTACGTGGTGAGCGAGCCGGGCTTCACTCGGGGCTTCGTCTGGGACGTGCTGACTCTGGGTCGAGCGACGTCGAGAGAACCGCTCCACGACCTCGCCTCTCTCGGCATGGCGAGAGAGCGATCGTCTCGCTTCGACGATCTCTCGCGTGGTGAGCGCACGCGCGTGGCGCTCGTGCGCTCGCTCGTCAGCGAACCCGACATTTACCTGCTCGATGAACCGACGGCCGGCCTGGGGGCCGAGGAGACCGCGCGCGTGCTCGAACTATTCTCCAGCACCGGTTCAACGGTGATCGTGGCGACACACGATCCACTGGTGATGGAGTGGAGCGACGTGACCTACGAACTACGCGAGGGTGGACTCACCCTCCTTACGCGTTAACGTTGGCCATCCCCGACTGGTGGTAGCGCTCGCCCTCGACCGCTCCGCGCGGAACGGCGGCTTCTACGAGTGCCCTGTCGTCGTCGCTGAGCTCCATGTCGGCCGCGGCGATGTTCTCGCGCAGCCACGTGCGCCTTTTGGTCCCGGGGATCGGCACGACGTCGGTGCCTCGAGAGAGCACCCAGGCGAGAGACAGCTGCGCCACGGTCACGTTCTTCTCTCGAGCAATCTCCTCTAGGTTCCTCACCAAACCCAGGTTGTGTTCGTACGCTTCACCTTGAAAGCGCGGGTAGTGGCTGCGAAAGTCGCGCTCGTCAGAGGACCGCGTCGAGGCTTCGTTGGTGAGGAACCCGCGACCGAGCGGGCTGTAGGCCACGAATCCAATACCCAGTCGTCGACACGTGGCGAGCACGCCGTCTTCGGGATCTCGTGTCCAGAGGGAGTACTCGCTCTGCAACGCACTCACCGGGTGAACCGCGTGAGCGCGTTCAATCGTGGCCGACGAGGCCTCGGAGATGCCGAGATGGCGGACCTTGCCCGCCTCGACCAGTGACTTCATCGCCCCCCAGGTCTCTTCGACGGGCACGCTGCGGTCGACGCGGTGCTGGTAGTAGAGGTCGATGACGTCAACTCCGAGTCGCTCTAAGGACGCGTCGCAGGCCGCCCTCACGTACTCGGGCGTGCCGTTGATGCGAAGAAACGTGCCGTCCGCACTTCGCTCGTTGCCGAACTTTGTGGCGAGAACGACGTCGTCACGACGCCCCGCAATGGCCCGTCCGACGAGCCGTTCATTGGTAAAGGGACCGTACATATCAGCGGTGTCGAGGAAGTCGACTCCGCTGTCCAGGGCTTCTTTTATGGTGGCGATCGACTCGACGTCGTCGCGCGCGCCGTAGAACTCACTCATGCCCATGCAGCCCAGCCCCTCGGCCGAGACCACTAACCCCTGACCCAACGTTCGACGTTTCATCGTCACTCCCTCATGTGAACTTGCTCACAACACTGTGTTTACGGGCCTTCCCTACGACAGTAGTAGTCGAGAACGAACTAATTTCTTGGCTATTGGCTGGGGGGGCCAAACATCGATAGCCCGCCTGTTCTGGCAACGGAACAGGCGGGCTCCGTTGTTTCTAGTGGCCACACGTTCAGCCTTAGGGTGAGAGTGTGATCACTACGGCGACACCAACGCCGACGCACCCTCTCCTTCGAGGTTGGTTGCACGTCGCGGGAGCGCTGATTCTCTTCGGGTGTTCGCCCATTTTGTTAATTCGTGCGCACGGTTGGTCCCAGGTTGCCTGGGTGCTCTGTTACCTCCTCGGGGTCGAGGCCATGCTCATCACCAGCGCTCTCTACCACCGCGGGCGCTGGTCACCGTCGCAGCGCCGAGCCTTCCGCCGAGCCGATTACTCGGCCATTTATCTCGCCATCACGGGCAGCTACCTAGCGATCGCCGGGCTCAGTATGCACGGAACAATTCGCCTCGTCTTGCTACTCGTCGAGTGCGTAGGAGCGGCCATCGGCATCGCCGGGCGCCAGCTGAAGCTCGACACCCAGAGGTGGGTCAGCACGGTGCCATTTCTACTGGTGGCCTGGGCCGCGGTGGCGGTGATGCCCCAGATTTATCGCGGTGGCGGGCCGTTGTGCTTCGCTTTCATCGTCGCCGGGGGCCTCGCCTACACACTGGGCGCCATCGCCTTTGCCTTCAAGTGGCCCCGTCTCGCGCCACACGTCTTCGGCTTTCACGAACTGTTTCACGCCAGCACCTTGATCGGCGTCGGGTTCACCTTTTGTGCGATCTACGTCGCGCTGGGCTAGCTCAGCGCCGGCACCATGTTGAAACGCACTAACTGCGGGGTCCCAGCGCGCGCGGCGATGGTGGTGATAGATCCATTGTCGAGTCGCGTCCGCCAGGCCGTCGAGGGGGCGACCCCTAAGGCCCACACGACCGCCGACTTGATTGGCGAGACGTGACTGACAATCGCCAGATGACGATGCGACGAGTGCAAAAGGCTGTTCGAGTCGAAGAGAAGCGACTCGAGTTGCGCGTGAACGCGCCCGTCAACGGCGGCGAGCGACTCTCCCCCTCCGATCGCTGCGTCGTGGACGTCTTCGAACGCGCGCCACTGGTTGGGCGAGATGTCACTCACCCGTAGCCCGTCGAGATCGCCGTAGTCGACTTCAATGAACGACTCCGCGGTAGCGGGCTCAAAGTCCGGTAAGGCCAAGGTGGCCGTCTCGCGGGCCCTCGCTAGTGGCGACACCCACACTTCTTGCACTCCCTCGAGGTAGGGCGCCAGCGCGCGGGCCTGACGTTCGCCCAACGCCGTCAAATGGGGATCACTGCGCCCCACCAGTAGTCCCTCGGCGTTCGCGGTCGTTTGACCGTGTCGGATGAAAATAATCATGGAAGAAGCAGGCGGCCGCACTCGGGACAGTCCATCAAGGTGTCCGGGGCGAGGGACTTAAAGCGGTCGTAATCGAGCGGCGAGAGGGCGATGCGACAGCCGTCACAACGTCCGTCGATCACCTGCGCCGCGCCGGACGTTCCCGAATGTTTTAGGGCTGCCTCATAGCGCGCCAGGAGCGGCGCGCTTAGTGGGGCGGCCGTCGCGGTGCGCGACTCTCGTAGAGCCACGAGCTCGTCGTCGAGCGTCGCACGTAGTTGCGCGATGAGGTCGATCAGTTCCCCGCGTCGACTCGCTGCGGGTTGAGCCGTGGCCTTGATCGCGACAACCCTCTCGTCGAGCGGTTCGACCTGCATCAGTAGCTCCAACTCACGGTCCTCGTTCGCGGCGAGCAGCTCGCGTACGTGAGTGAGCTCACCTTGTATCGCGGTCAACTCTCGCGCGTTAGCCGTCGACGACGAGAGTCGAGCGTCGAGATCGCGCGCTCGATCTTTCAGGTGCGCAGACTCTCGCGCCACGCCCTCATACTCGCTCTTCACCGGCGCCACGACCAACTCGGCTTCGTGCAGGTCCTTCAAGAGCTGCCGTAGTTGGCCTTCCAGGGAGCTGAGTTCGTTGAGTTCGGGGAGGTGAGTCTTCTGTGACCTCACACGATCGATCCAGCGATCAGCCTCCATCAAGGCCCGAACGTCGTCGGTCTCACTCACGCGGTCAGTCTTTCATGCCCAGTTCACGCACCAACTGGCCCAACTTGATCAGTGCGGGCGACAGCGCGGGCTCCGCACGTCGCGGAGCGTCAGCGAAATCAAACCAGTAGACCTCGGGGCTCTCGTGATCGGGTGGCGTGGGATCGAGCGGATCGGCGAGCAACACGTAGCGAAGGTCATAGTGGGTGTGACCCTTCGGCCCCGGGTGCACGTCCACGTGAAAGAGGAGAGGCGGCTCGAGGTGTCGCACCACGAGACCGGTCTCTTCGAGTGTCTCGCGCACGCACGCCGCCAGGGGTGACTCTCCCGGGTCCACGTGACCCCCCGGTTGCACCCAGATCTCCAAGCGTCGGTGGAGGTGGAGGATCACCCCGCGCGAGGAGACCACGAAAGCCGAGGCCGTGACGTGATGGTCGTTCTCCTGCTCGGAGTAAGGATCGCCGGGCCAGGTGAGGCGATCTAGCGTCCCAGATATCGACGTCGCCTCACGTTCGTCGACCGGCGTAATGCGTTCTATGCCGAGACGAAGATCCTGGTCGATCACGCCCCGCCCAACAACGTGGCTACGGACGCGGGCACGCCAACCTGTCCGCGGGCCATGGCTCCGTTGGTATCGGGCACGGGAGAGTCAAACACAAGACGGGCGGGCACCGTACCCGACCAGATATTGAGCTCTCGGTCCTCGGGCCCGTCGTCGGTCGGCCCCGCGGAGATCTTGGCCGAGGCCTCTTCGATCGAGACGGCCACCACCATGGTGAGGCGACACTCATCGCTGCTCAACGGCCGTACTTCGAGGGCCCGACCGGGCAGGACGTGCTCGACAAAGAGGTTCAGCACGCGGACCTTCTCGCGCTCATCGCTCACTTCGCTCGCCGCACCGATCACCACGGCCGAGCGGTAGGCAATAGAGGACTCGAAGCCACTGCGGGCCAGGCGCAGGCCGTCGTAGAGCGTCACCGTGACGAAGGCCTCGCCCGAGCGCACCAACGACTTCATGACTTCGTTGGAGGGACTGCCGTGGAGGTAGAGGGTGTGGCCCTCTCTCGCGTGCAGCGTCGGCAGGGCCACCGGTTTTCCGTGCACGGTGGCCGCCACGTGGCAAAAGCGCGCCTGGTCGATCACGGCGAAGATGGTGGCCTCGTCGTAGGTGGCCTTCTTGGGTAGTCGCCGTACGCGGGTACGCGGCCCCGGTCCCAGCTCGTCACTCACGGGCGAATCTCGCCGCTGAGAAACGTGCGTGCCATGCCGGCGACCTCGACGTTTCGTTCGAACAGTCGCGCGTACATGAGTCCCCCGCGCGCGCTGGCCTGGCGTACCACGACGGTCGGCGAACCTACCTTCTCCACCCACCACGGCGCCACGGCGCACAGGGCGCTGCCGGTAACGTGGTCCTCGCTCAGTCCCAGGCGTGGGGCGAAGACGCGAATCGACACGTCCACCTCAGGTCCGCCGTACGCGGCGGCGATGATGATCGAACTCGGTACCGCGAAGAGAGTCAGGGGATCAAAGTTGAGTCCACAGAGCGCGTCGTAGTCCTCCACGATGGCCAACACCGTGGACGGCCCCGACTGAAAGGCCTCACTCACCGAGCCGAGCGCGCCGTTGAGGACCGACGGATCGAGCGGCTCTATGTAGGCGCGAGGGAGATCGATACCCAACAACCCGTCGCCGTGCGTGCGCCCCGACAGTACGCCAGCGCGAGTAGCGAAGAAGTGCTCGAAGCCAGGCGCCTCTAACTCGTTGAGCAAGACGTGCAACGTCGCCAGGGTGGCGTGGCCGCAGAGATCAACTTCCACCGTGGGAGTGAACCAGCGCAGCGACCACTGGTCGCCCGCGCGGCGCAGAAAGGCCGTCTCCGACACGCCCATCTCGAAGGCGATCTGTTGGAGTTCGTCGTCGGGCACGGGGTGCTCGAGGAGCACCACGACCGCTGGGTTGCCACGCTCGGACTCTCCGATGAACGCGTCAACCCACCACAGTCGGTGCCCGAAGGTTACGTCGACGGATTCCACCTTTAGAGACTGCCACATCGAACGAAGGGGCTCGCTAGTGTTGCTCGGTGCGTGTTGCGACCTTTAATCTTCACGCCGGCGTCGACGGTTGGGGTCGACCCACCCGTGCGCTCGACGCCGTTAAAGGGCTCGACGCCGACGTCATGATCCTCCCGGAGCTGTGGCGCTCCGACGAAGGCCACGACTTCTTTGAGGACCTTCGCTCCTCGCTTCACGTGGACGGGGGCTTCGCACCCTTGGCGCACGGTGAACGTGTCACCTCGGGGGTGGGCGACGACTCCTGGCAGCCCCGTTTCGCTCACTTCGTTGGCGAACGGGGACTGTTTTTTAAAGAACACCGTGAGCTCACGAAGTCCCAGATCGCTGCTCGGGAGTTGCTCGATCACGTGGAGACCGGTACGTGGGGGATCGGCGTCTTGAGCCGTCTTCCGGTCGAAGAGTTCGAGGTCGTCTCGCTCGGACGGCTGCCTCGCGAGAAGGTGCAGCGGGCCTTGGTGGTGGCGCGTCTGAATAACGACGGACGTTCCTTTTACGTCCTGGCCATTCACGGAGCCCACATCAGTCACGGCTCCTATCGTCAGTATCGACGCGTCAACGCCATCGCTGGCGCGCTGGACCCGTCCCTGCCCGTCGTGCTCGGGGGCGACTTCAACTCGTGGCGGCCGCTCCTTCGCGTCTTCTTACCTGGCTGGCGGTCGCTGGCCAAAGGTCGCACCTGGCCCGCCCGTCACCCCCACTCTCAGATCGATCATCTCTTGGGGCGCGGAGGGTGGGTGGTGACGAGCAGCTTCACCCGCGACGGAGGAAGTGATCACCTGGCCCTCGTCGCCGACCTCGAGTGGCCTTAGCTCAACTCCATCGTCGAGCTCTCGGGTAGTCGCGTCATCAAGAGAAGCACGGGCAAGAGGGGCAGGAACGTCAACAGCGCGGGCAAGCGGAACGAACCCGCCCCGGTCACGTGCACGCTGTCACCGATCACGCCAAAGATCAGCAGTCCGGCGATCGCGCCGAGCACGCCAGCCACCACGATCCAGCCAGCGGCGGTCGCGCGAAAGACGTGCGAGAACAGTTCTGTCCCCATGGCCGCAATGGCTGGCGCCAAGAGTCCCCCGGCGGCCACCCCGCCCATGTAGCCCACGATGAAAGTCGTTTTGCCCCCACCGTAGGCCACGGCCGACGTGGCGGCCGTGAACAGGGTGCCGAGGGCCACCGTCCAGCGCCGACCGAAGACGCGAGCGAAGTAGCGACTCGTCAAGAGACCGAGCAGCCCGGTAATCGCGCTGAGCGTGACCACCAGGGCCACCACGTCGGGACGAATCTTCAGAACGCCTTCGCCGTACACGAAGGTGAAGCCGCTGGCCGGGCCCGAGATGACGCCGATGACGAACACCACCGCGCCCACGATGGCGACCCGTCCCCGCACGCCCTTCGGCACGGCGCTGATTCGCGCCAGTGGGGCGCCCGAGTGACGAAAAGTCGGCTCCGGCACGGCTCGCAGCATGGGGCGCACAAATAGTACCGGTACCAGCGCCAGGGCGAAGAGCCAACGAAACGAGTCGGCCCCTCGAACGAGTCCGTGCACGATGGCGGCGAGTCCCGAGCCAATGCCCGCGCCCGCGGACACGATGACCAAGCGGTCAATGCGCCCCTTGGTGCTGGAGAGCTCCACGGTGATGACCTGAACGAGGGTGGTGGTCGCAGAGAGAAGGGGACGAGCCAGCGCAAAGCAGAAGACGAAGATCCAGTAGGTCGGGCTGAGCGAGGCACAGGCCGTGATGACCAAACCGACGAGCAACGTGCGTCGCAGCACGGAGGTGCGTCCCCAGTGATCGGCCAAGGAGGCCAACGGCAGCGCCCCCAGCGAGGCGAGTCGAAGGATGGCCAGGCCAATTCCCAACTCCGAACCCGACAGACCGACCACGTTTTGCAAGGTCTTGCTCGTGGCGTGGTGCCCGAAATGGCGCGCGACGTCGTCGAGGGAAGCGACCGCGCCAAACTGCGCGAAGCCGGCCACTAGGGCAATGACGAAGAGCGCGATGGTGACGCGCAGCCACTCACGACGGGTACTCGCCTCGAGCGACACGTCAACCAAGAAGCACGCTCTCGTCCGCCGGGACCAGAGTCTCGCAACGCTGTACGCCACGAAAGAAATGGTTGAGCGCCTCGGTAGCCCGCTCGATTCCTTTGACGATGTGCTCTGGGTGATGCAGCGCACCCGACACGGCCGCGAGCTCGTCGCTACCCGAGGAGTAGCCGAGGATGATGAAGTCCTCCCTGCAGACCTGAATCGCAGGAAGGTAAAGCGGCGCGTCGGCCACGTCCGGCGCTCGTTCGCTCGTCACTCGCGTAGTGGAGCTCGTCACCTTCCCCACGGGTCGCTCGTTGAGCACGATCTGTCGGTTATCCATTTCGGCTCCCTGGGTCTCGCAACGTGACGAACGCCGCGTGACTGATTCTCCCACTCGAATGTCGCTGGCCCGCTCACCCCGTCGAGACGGGGTATTAGGCCAGACTCCGACGCAGGCGAGCGATCACCTCGTCGACCACGTCGCTGGTCGACGCGTCACCCCCGAGGTCAAAGGTTCGTACGCCGTCGGCCGCTGCGGACAGAGTTGCTGCTCTCAGGGCCGTCGACGCGCCAGCGCATCCAGGGTCACCGCGAAAACCGGCGTGCTCCAGCACCGCGGCGCAAGCCAGCAACATGGCCATGGGATTGGCCACGTTCTTTCCCTCCAGCGAAGGGGCCGTACCGTGCGGCGCCTCGGCCATGGCGAGCGTGGTCTCTAGGTTGTCATCGAAGGACAACAACACCGACTCCGCTCCGGCGATCGAACCGAACATCGCGAGCACCAGGTCGCTCAAGCAGTCGCCGTCACGGTTGAGGGCGGGGATGACGACGGGCACGTCCCACCCTTCGGTCATGAGGCCGGCGTAGGCGGCGTCGATCAACGTGGGCCGGTAGGTCACCCCCGGGTAGCGGGCGGCCGCCGCGTCCATCTCCTCTTTGAGCATCCCTTCGTAGGCGGGCGACACCGTCCACTTCGGTCCTCCGTAGACCAAGCCGCGTAGTGACGCGGCCGCGTGAAAAGAGAACTCCGCCACCGATCGACAGACCGAGCGCTCAACGCGCTCCGTACGCCACGCCGTCTCGCCGGTCGAGTTCGCCTCGCCGTCTCGACCTTCGGCGGCGCGGTAGGCGTCACCCACGGCCATACGTACGACCACGACGGGATGGGACAGGGCGACGATCGGCGTCACGCCGGGGATACGTCGACCGGTTCTCACAATGACCTTTCCGTCGACTCCTTCTCGCAGGATCCGGTTCGGCGAACCCACGCCGCCAATGGCCGTCGGGGTGATCGTCGCGGCCTTGAGCCCGAGGCCCGTCTCCTTCATCCTTTTCGCCGCGTCGAAAACCACGCCGTTCTCGGTTCGTTCCCGTGAGCCCAGGGAGAGATCGAATCGTTCGAGAGTGAGTTCGAAGCCAATCACCGACGGCTCGAGGGTGCGGAGTGCGGCGTCGAGAAGCTCCTGACCGGTTTGGTCCCCCTCACAGACGACAATGGTGGTGTGAGTGGACACGCTGAACTCCTCGAGGGGTGTAAGGAACGAGTTGTACCTTAATATTCAGCCGCCGTGGCAACGTCGTGTCGTTAGGCCACGCGGGTGATCTCGACCACCACACCGATGGCGCTCGAGGAGTCACCGTGATAGATCCCCTTGAGGGGTGGCACGTCACCGTACTCGCGGCCCTTGGCCACCACGATGTGATGAAGTCCGATGGGGCCACCGTTCGTCGGATCGATGCCCACCCAGTCCCCGGCGTAGTACTCCACCCACGCGTGACTCTCCCCCACTACCTTCTCACCAATCTCCGCGTCATCTTTCGAGTAGAGATAGCCCGACACGTAGCGCGCCGGAATGCCGATGCGGCGCAGTAAGGCAATGGCCACGTGCGAGAGGTCTTGGCACACTCCCTCGCGCTGATCCCAGACTTCTTGGGCTGTTGAGGACACGCGGGTCGCGCCGCGAACGTAGGCCACTCGATCGCGAACCCAGTTCGTGACAACCTCCACGATTTCGTCCACGCGCACGCGAGTCCCGACGACGGCACGAAGTTCCTCCGTGACCTCAGGGGACATCGTGGTACGAGGAGTCGACGCCAGGTACTCGGCGAACTTATCGCTCGTCGCGACATCGCGAAGCGACGCCAGGGACAGATCGTGTCGTCCTGGAGGCTGCGCCAGGGTCTCGACGGTCGCTTCCGCCACGACCTGAAGGCGATGGTGGCGCTCCTGGAGATCAAACGTCGTGACGACGGTTCCGAAGTAGTCGCGATACGTCGCCTGCACGGCGAAGGGATGAACGACGATGGCCGAGTCGACCACGCGCTGGCGAGACGACGAGGGCGGCGTCATTCTCGCCTCGTTGTACGACGAGTCCGCCACCCCGTCGTAGTTAAACCCCGTCACGTGACGAATCGAGAAGAGGATGGATTCGCCACTCACGTGCCCACCTCACTCGCCCACGTGGTGGGAACGGCCTGACGAAAGTAGGTGGAGGTGATTTGGTTGTTGGCCGTCGCGCTGGTTCTTTCGAGGAGCGTGAGTATCTCCGCAAGGTTATTGAGCAGTGTTCGTGAATCCATGTACTCCAAGCGCGATTGGGTAGTTCGAATCGTTCGGCGCGCCTGATCGATCACGTCGAGGTGAGTGCTTACTCGGGTGAGTTCGTCGAGGCACTGATCGGCCACGCTCAACGAGTGATAGGCCGAACGCGGGAAGACGCGATCCAGCAACAGGAACGACGCGATCGACTCAGGGTCCGAGCGCCGGACCGACGCTCGCAGATACGACTCCATCGCCCCGGCCGCCCGCAGCAACGTCAGCCAGTCCGGCGAGTGCTCGGCGGCGAGCAGGCGTCCTTGGAGAAGTCGCGCCGTCATGTCGATGCGCTCCAAACTGCGCCCGAGAACGAGGAATGACCACGTTTCGTCGTGGCTGATCGTGGCGTCGGTGAGGCCGGCAAAGAGCGCCGAACGATCACGAATAAACCGTAAGTAACTGGCGGCTCCCACCCGATCGGCTTCGTTGCGTTGGGTTGCCAGCTCGTTTCTCGTCGAATTCAAGCAGACCCACATCTCTGAGGAGATCACTTCACGCGCCCGCCGAGCGTTGTCGTGCGCGGCCAGAGTCGCTCCGGTAATGGCGCTGGGACTGTCGGGGTCGTACACGAGCTGATCCAAAACAGTTTGAATCGATACCTCGCCCAACTCCTCCACGCCCATGCCGAGGATGGCGAACAGCGAACCACAGGTCACCTTCAGATCCCCAAAGGGGTCCTCCGCGATGCGGTGAATGTAGGCGTCTACGATCCGCGACGTGTCGTCGGCCCGTTCGACGTATCGCCCCGTCCAGTAGACCAACTCGGCCAGCCGGGCCAACATGCCTCTCGTCACTGGTCCGAACCTGACTGCGGTGGCGGGCCGTATTGACGGACGCTCTTTTCCTGGCGCGACAGAATTTCGAGGGTCTCGGTGGAGGAGTCCTTGACGACTCGTTCTCGCGATGCGCCGGGAGCCTCGGCTAGCACCCAGGTGTCCTTGGAACCACCCCCTTGGCTCGAGTTCACGACCAAGGCGCCTTCGGCTAGAGCCACTCGGGTTAATCCCCCGGGAAGAACCCACACCTCGCGTCCGTCGTTGACGGCGAAGGGACGCAGGTCCACGTGGCGCGGTACCAGATGATCGTCGACGAAGGTGGGCACCGTCGAGAGCGCCACCGTGCGCTGGGCGATGTAGCCGCGCGGGTTTGCGAGCAGTACCGAGCGCAACTCCACGAGGGTATCGTCGTCCGCCTGGGGGCCGATGACGATACCTTTGCCACCCGAGCCATCGACCGGCTTGACGACGTAGCGCTCAAGATTCTCCAAGACGTCGTGCAGAACGTCCTCGTCGTCGAGGCGATACGACTGGACGTTGTCGAGGATGGGCTCGTCGTGAAGGTAGTAGCGAATCAGGTCGGGTACGTAGGTGTAGATGAGCTTGTCGTCGGCGACGCCGTTGCCGATGGCGTTGGCGATAGTGACCGTCTGGGCCCGCGCGGCGTTCACGAGGCCAGCGACGCCGACCACGGAGTCGGGGCGAAAGTGCAAAGGGTCGAGCCAATCGTCGTCGACGCGGCGATAGATCACGTGCACCGGGCGTTCGCCCTGGGTGGTGCGCATACGAACGTGGTCACCCACCACGCGAAGGTCGCCCCCCTCTACGAGTTCCACCCCCATCAAGCGAGCGAGGAGGACGTGTTCGAAGTACGCGGCGTTGTGCACGCCCGGAGTAAGAACCACCACCGTGGGGTCACGGACACCTTCCGGCGCGGAGAGCCGCAAGGCTCGAAGCAACCGGGCGGGGTACTCGTCCACCGGGTGGACACGGTAGTGCGAAAAGAGAGAGCCAAAACTCTGGGTCATGGCCCGGCGATTTTCGATGACGTAGGAAATGCCAGACGGGATCCGCACGTTGTCTTCAAGAACGCGCAAGGTACCGGACTCGTCGCGGATGATGTCAATTCCCGACACCGTGATGCGCGGACCGAAGCGCGACACGACGCCGACCGCCTCGCGTCGAAAGTGAGCACTGGAGGTGACGAGTCGGCGCGGCACGACGCCGTCATCAAAGCACTCCCCTTTTCCATATACGTCATCGAGGAATAGTTCGAGGGCCTTCACTCGCTGGCGAATCCCCGCGGCCACCACGTCCCACTCACTCGCGGCAATGATGCGCGGAATGAGGTCCAGAGGAAACGGTCGTTCCTCTCCCTCGAGGGCAAACGTCACCCCCCGCTCCGCGAAAGTGCGCCCGAGTTGGTCGAAGCGTGAGCGTATCTCAGCCGTCTTCAGGTCGGCCAAGACGTCCACGATCTCTTTGTAGAGTGGTCGCGGCACTCCCGGCGCGGAGAACACCTCGTCCCAGGCCAACGCGGCGTCAATGTCTACGAATGTTGAATTGATGTCCTTTTTCCTATCACGCTCATGTTTCCGCCGCGTTACCTCGACCTTCGTTTCCTGGCGAGCCGTGGTGATCGAATCACGTGCTGAACAGTTAACTTGAGTTTCACTCGCCAACGACGGGAGATTCGACGTGGAGTACGTCTCACTGGGTAGCACCGGCCTCAAGGTTTCGCGCATCTGTCTGGGCTGCATGAGTTACGGCGAGCCCGCCCGCGGCAATCATCGATGGTCACTCGGCAAGGATGAGGCCCAACCCTTCTTTCGTCAAGCCCTCGACGCGGGGGTCAACTTCTTCGACACGGCCAACGTCTACTCGGCCGGCAGCAGTGAAGAGATCACCGGCGCGGCGCTGCTCTCGATGGCGCCACGCGAGGAGCTCGTGATCGCCACGAAGGTCCACGGTCGAACGGGACCCGGTCCGAACGGGCAGGGTCTCTCTCGCAAAGCAATCTTCACGGAGATCGACAACAGTCTTCGTCGACTCGGCACCGAGTACGTCGACCTCTACCAGATTC
>JAOBWI010000088.1 GCA_025463285.1 Acidimicrobiaceae bacterium
CTCGTTCACGCAGCTCGGGTGAGTAGCGGGTTGATCTTGACATGAAGTAATCCTCTCAGAGGATTTACTCTCCAAGTTTCCCGTCGCGATTCAGGAGATGGTCAGAGCACGTGAAGCCAATTGCCAAGACCGGGAGTTGTGAGGCTGCACACACCGGCTACTTCATCTCTGGTCGGATGAAGGTGGTCATGGACGACGGCGAGGAGATGGAGTACGGTCCTGGAGACTTTGCCGTCATGGCCGGGTCACGACGCATGGGTTATAGGAGACGAGCCGTGCGTAGTCATCGATTGGCAGGGCTACGCAGAATACGCCAAGGCCTGATTACATCAACTTTGGCGGCGAAATTGGAAAGACGTCGAATCGGGTGAACGTGAGTCGAGCGCAACTGTTGGCGTCACGCTCACCGATGAAAGATGGCAGCCACCCCGGCGAAATCCTTAAAAGCAGTTTAAGCCGAGGTCACCACCACCCCATTCGACGACAGTACGCTCACGAGAAGTGCCCCCGGCAAGGTCGCGGTCAACGATGGAGAGGGGGGCCACGACATCATCGAGGAGGCTCTCTGTCGGCTCGACTTAGTTGTTTCTTTAGACAACTCGACGCCAACCTGGAGTTCAGCCACCGTAATCGAAGCCACTGCTATGTCATCGCGGTCGTCAATTACGTCATGAAGACTGGCGACCGTGCGTTCCGCGTCAATGAGAAACTGGTGTCAAGAAGCAATCTGATGAGAAGCGATCCTCCGAGAGCACCAGCTCTGGCACCCTGCGGGATTCCCATCCACTCAGGATCGTTCGGGTGGCGCTTTGACAGCGCTTTCATGTCTGCGCCTCGCCCCTTCGATACGGGCTTGATCCGTTCGATCAATCGACCATGTGGCCAGTAAGGATCCGGACAAAGATCAAAATTCTTAGAAAGTTTATAAGATTAAACCCGCTTGACCTGCTATCTTGGCAGTCGCTACTGGCGAGTGCTAGTCAGCACGACTTGACACAGAGTGATTAGGAGGTATGGCAATGCCGCTTCTTGTTCGTTCCGAACCGTATCGAGACTTCGATCGTCTCTTTCAACAGCTCATGGGAGATTCGAGCCACCGGACTAGATCCGTAGGAATTCCAATGGATGCGTATCGGAAAGAAGATCAATTTTTGCTCCAATTCGATATCCCGGGCGTGGACTCCGAATCGATCGAATTAACAGTCGACAACAATACCTTGACCGTCAAGGCGGAGCGTCAAGCGCCAGTGCTCGCCGAAGGCATCGAAGCGTTGGTCGCGGAGCGTCCCCATGGGGTGTTTACGCGTCAGATCCTTCTGGGCGACAATCTCGACACATCGAAGATCGATGCACAGTTTTCCGACGGAGTTCTCACTCTCGCGATTCCCGTTGCGGAGGAAGCGAAGCCTCGGCGAATCGACGTTCGTCACGATTCGTCCAAAACGGAGATCTCGGCGTAGCATCGTTCTGCTCCGCTGTGGCCGGGGCTTCGGCGTCGAGCCACGGCGGAGCAGAACAGTGCGTGTACGTGAAATTGGGGGCGCTGTCCAAGCAGATTTCGACGCACCTCCGAAAGTTCATTGATCTGCAACTTCGCATTGGCGCCTAGGAACTCTGAAGATCCCCTAACGAGTCTCAGGAGGGGTCAACGGTAGCTTGACGTGATCCTCGTAGCTCTCGGATATTCCCGTTTGCTCAACCTGGTAAGGCGAATAGCCAGCGCCAACTTCTTCCACAATCAGCTCGGAGAAAATCAGGGCGATCTCCTGCGTGTTTCCAATTACTTGAACTTCGTAAAGTGGGACACCGATTTGTTCGCTCCATTTCGCCGCCTTATCCGAATTCGCGACAAGATGGGCCCCGGGGTAGAGAATCTGGCAGTTCACGCCCCACACGAAACCGTCCATCGTGACTATGTGTTCCTCGATCAGAGCGTCGTCAAGCGAGTGTGACCAAACATCGGGCCGGACGAGCGACGTGACAGTAGCTTCGGGACAAATGCGGAAGAGGAATCGTAGGTGCCGAGGAACCAGACCGTACTTAGGGTTGGGATCGACTGACTGGTAAACAACCATTTCGTAGTCGCGGAGGTATTTGGTGTAGCCATGATAAGTCAGAGCGCAGTCAAACATCTCATCGAGTTGTCGCTCGATCTCGGCAATAGACACAGCGGCGATGATACTCAAGGCTTGCGAAACACCCCGTGTCGGAGAGCCGAGGTCAACCATCTCCGTCTGGAGACTCGGCCCGTGGAGATCACAAGATGAGATGCTTGGGATGTGAGCACAAAGAGAGTTACCGCCTCGGTTGGAGGTTGGAGGTTGTTACCCTGGCCCTTTGGACTCTTGGACGTAGATATCGAGTCGATGCGGCTCCATTCTTGGGGTTGGTCGTGGTGGGTAAAGGATCGCGAGTTCAGTGCCCGAGATGTGCATTCCGTGAAGGTCACGAAGAATAGGGACGACGAGACTTCTCGTAGTCATGAGCGATGGCTCGCAATAAAAAGCTGAAATGAATTCGCCGGTGAAGACGAAAGTCGAGTTATTTCGAAATTATGAGTATCCGCTTGAGGGTGAATAGCGGAGCCAACAGCCAAATGTGCGACTGGTGAATTATCGGATGGCCAGATGACCCAGACGACGCACAGCGCTAGATTGAGCCAGCAGAAGCAGTTGTCCTGGTTCGCGGGAGGGTCAATAGGTGAAGGTTCGCTATGTCGTTACGGTGCTCATAATCGTCGGAATTGGAATCGGGGCATTCTTTTGGGGGCGCGCCAGCAATTCGGACGCGATTCTTCGTGGGATTCCCCGTGGCTCAGCGACGTACGGCCCGCCAGCCGCTAAAGGTCCGATTGGCCCAGCAAGTGGCGACGTCGAATACATTTGCTCAAACGCCACCAGCGGCGCCGGAACCAGGTACTCGGCTGCGATTGCTGCGGTTACCAATGGAAACGGGACCTGGACTTGTCCGACGAGCTACTTCGGTCAGCTCGGTGAGGTTCAAGTAGGGGGATCATTCTTCTGCTCGGTAACGGTTACCGAGACTGAGGGGTCGCCGTCCGCCGCCGCCAGCTCATTATCGCAAGGCCCATATGCCGCAACGATCGGCCACTTCACGACGGGTGGTGTGATCGGATCCTATTACGGCGCCTATTGCCCCGCCCCGGTCTCGAACACTTTCCACATCTGGTCTACTTGGCCGGGCGCTTCAACGGAGTATTCGATGACCACGTCGTAACGAATTCTCGGACGACTTCAGACACCACGGAGAAGCATGTGAATTTATTCCTACGGCTTGGTTGGCCGTATGCCGCTTTCATTGCGCAAGCGATGCCTCGTCGCGCTGTGAGCTATGCGGGATTCTTGTGTTTCCGTCCTTGACTTGAAGAGTCTGCCAACTTCGTAAGTGGACCGACGACTTCGTGCATCAATGTCACCCGTGAGTGTAGCGATGGGGTGTCACACAATGTGGAAGCTCTCGAGTTCGGACGTGACGAGAGGACGTGACGTGCGAGTCTCGTTGGTCGTCTAGGTGGTTGCTCTAGGCGGCGAGTTGGGCGATGCCGTCTTTGAAGTTGACGCCCTCGATGAGTTGACCGAGTCGTTCGACGCCGGCGATGCGGTGCCAGCGCTTGCTCGCTTCGAGCGCGAGCTGCAGCATCATCGACAGGGCACTCTCTCTCGAGAAGGCGCCTTTCACCCGCTTGGTGCGATGACGCAGCGTGGCGAAGGTGGACTCGATGGGGTTGGTGGTGCGGATGTGTGACCAGTGCTCGGCGGGGAAGTCGTAGAAGGCGAACAGGGCGTCGCGGTCCTTCGTGAGACAGGACGTCGCACGCGGGTATTTGGCGCCGTACTTTTCTTCGAAGAGCCCCATCGCCGCTTCGGCCATGACGCGACTCTCGGCCATCCAGATCTGGTGCAGGTCGATCTTGGCCTTGGCTTGGGTGGCCTTCGGCAGGTAGTTGAGGACGTTGCCCGTCTTGTGCATCCAACAGCGTTGGTGACGGGTCGTGGGGAATACCTCCTCGAGAGCACCCCAGAACCCGAGGGCCCCGTCACCGATCGCCAGTTGAGGGGCGCTAAGACCCCGGCTCTGGGCGTCGAGCAGCAACTCGCGCCAGCTCTGGGTTGACTCTCGCACCCCGTCGTCCAAGGCCACGAGGTGCTTCTCGCCGTCCTCGTCGACGCCCATCAGCACCAAGACGCAGACCTTGGGGTGATCACCACGGACCTTTTGATAGACGCCATCGGCGTAGAGGTAGACCAGGTTCATCGTCGAGAGGTCGCGCACTCGCCACTCGTGAAACTGCTGCGTCCAGACCTGTTTCAACGACGACAACACTGAGGGCGTGAGCTTTCTCGCCCCCTCGCCGAGCACCACTTCGAGGACACCGGCGACGTCGGCTTCGCTGACGCCCTTTAGGTAGGCGAAGGCGGCCCAGGCGTCGATGGAGGTCGAACGGCGAAGGTATTTCGGGACCAGCGAAGAGGCGAAACTCACCGGCTCGCCTTCCCTCGAACGGATTCTCGGGACCTCGACCGTGACGTCGCCCACGGCGGTGGTGAGGTCGCGCTCGGGCAGGTAGCCGTTGCGCACGACGTCGCGGCCGTCGCGGCGCAACTGACTCATCACCAACTGCACTTCGGCCTCCAAGGCCGTGGCGATCAGTTCTCTCGCGTGGCGACGCAGGAGTTCGGTGATCGGATCGGCGACTTCGCGGCTCGTGTGCTCGTCGGGGCGCGACGAGAAGTCAGGGGTTAGCATCGTCATGGGCTGGGGTCTCCTTGTTGAGGTTGATTCGTCAAATGACATTTCAACACGGAACCCGGCCCACCTAACGGGGCCAGCGGGTTTCCTCAGCTCAGGACTGCAAACACAACTTCCCTACATAACTCACCGTTCACTCATCTACTCTTTTTTGAAATGCCCGAACGTGCTGCGCAACTGACGTCCAGTCTTGCCGGGGAGTTCCCTCAACGAAATATAAAAGTGATTTCTGGCGATTGCAATCTGAGTCTTCAGGACGGGCTTGACTGGATTAGGAATGAGGGCGGTTCGAGATCCGGCCCTCATCTGGGCCAAACTCTTGCATTCCTTGACCCGGATTCTCTCGAACTGGAGTGGGACACGGTAGTGAGACTTGCAAATTGGCAGATGTCGAATATTAGGCCCACATTTAGTCGTCGAAATCGTATCGAATTGCTGATCCTCTTCCCGACGGGACCCATGAGACGTCAATTGCCACAAACGCCAAAGGCGGAAGCGTCCGAGCAGAAGAAACGCATCGTTGATCGGCTATTCGGGAGTCCGGACTGGAGATTTATCTATGAGGCTCAACGCCAAGAGGTCATTAAGGGCGAAGAGTCGTGGCTGTACTACGTGGATTTATATCGCTTGCAATTGTCGAGGTTGGGTTACAAGTACACGGCTGCCATCGAAGTCAAGAACACACGCAACGTTGTTCTCTATCACATGATCTTCGCGACTAGCAACGACACTGGACAGAAAATCATGAAGACCCTATTGACCAAGGCGAGAGAAGTACTTCCCATCATGGTTGATGAAGAAAAGGCTCGTCGGGGCGCGCTTGGTCCTCGACTCTTTGAAGAATCCGAAGTCGACTTGGAGAGAATTAAGGCAAACCCCGGGAGATGGGCAAAATTATTCGCGGATCCACCCGTGCCATTCGATCCGGAGAACCCCAAAATGTCCGCGACGTCACGCGAGAAAATGGAGTCACATCCACAGTTTCCAATCTTCTGATTGACCGGACATGCCTTTCGGACGGATCGCAGCGACATCAAGGTGAGGGCCACCACAACGTTCTGGCACTTAACGGAAATACGTTCACGAATTCTGGCGACTCATCCGGCTCCGTTTCATGCGTGATGAATACGACTGATTACAACCAGTTCGGTGATGAGGTCAATATTCGAGTCAACGCTACGGGTACGAGTACCGTCACCGAATCAATCCAAAATCCTTTACCAGGACATGGGCGTTGACAACGGTGGCGCACAGTACGTAACGGCCTCGGACGTAAGCTGGTCGACTGCTCATCCTTAAGCACTCGATGTTTGACATTGTGTCAAGCCCCACCTCTTGGAATGGCTCAAGTTTCTGGGGCAAGTCTTCGTGTGGTCGGAGTGCGCCAGAATTCTCAGCGAACTTTCGCGAGGTGGGGATTGAACCGTCGCGGACGCGCTCGCCGTGCTTCTCTTGATAGACGGTCAAGAGTTCCGTTGGCCTGATCAGGAAAAGCTCCAGTTGTCAATACAGAATGTCAACGGGCGCCGCGATTCAGCGAAGTGTCTGGAAGGCGATGACGCGGCTTTCGATGATCTGCTCACTCGACACAGAGTCGCACGTTCGTCAAGAGACCGAGCATGGCTAACGATGCATCTGTTTCAATTAATTCGAGTCAATTGGGACGCACCGGACTCGTCAGTAGCGGCAGCGTGCTGGTGACCTCAGCCAACACAGCTGAGACACTCGGGGGAGACTGCCTAGTCAACAGCGTCGCTGGTGACCGGCACGGTGCGATACGCGTTTGGTCGTACGCGGACACCGCCGATCGCCGGAAACTGTGGATCGCCCTCTGACCGCCAATTTTCCGTCGATCAAGTACCTCTCAACGTCAGGCGCCGCCGCGCTACTGCCAAAAACGGGCGGACCTCGGAATCGCGGGTGGATCGCTGTACGACGCGCTCGTTGGGGCATCGGCTGCCGAGAACAGTCGGTCTTACTCACGCGCGATGCACGAGCCATACCGGTTTATAGGGTGCTCCAAGTCGACAGCGAAGTTATTCGAAAGTGGCCTCAGGTCGGACTTGCACCTTCTCAAGTGTCATGAAATACGATGTGATCAGGATATATGGATCTCTAAGTAATAATTCTTGCAACACTACCTAGATCTAGGTAGTGTTGCAATCATGAAAGCCCTCCGCATGCCCGTTACAACTGCCTCGAGAAAGGGTGTCTCGAGACTTGCGGCAGAAGCGGAAGATCACCGAGTCATTCTCACCAGTCACGGTCGCCCCGTTGCTGTCGTGGATTCGGCAGAGCGTCTCGATGAAGATTTGCGATTGATCCGTGAGGCGAGTTGGTCGGTTGTCGAAGCCGCAGGTGATTTAGCGCTCGGACGAGCCAACCGTCGTTCTCTTGAAGAAGTGTGCGCCAAACTCAATGTTGATCCACGGCGAGTTCGCGCCCACGCTGCAGCGAAGCGAGGGTGAGACGCGGGAGCCGCTTTCCCGACGATCAAGCAGAGATCGTTTTTTCTGACGTCATTATCGAGCAACTCGAAGCGCTTGGTGAGCGAGAACGGATCGATGTCTTGGCGGAGATTATCCGTCTCTGTGATGATCCGAGCGGAAAGCATCCGCTGAGTGCTCCTCTTTCTGGCTGGAACACGCTTGACGTGCTGGGTACGGAATCACGTGTCGTGTACAAGGCCACCACTGAAAATAACGTCGGGCTTATAGAAGTGCTTTGCATGGGTCCGCGTTCAGGCTCGGAGGTTTACGACATGGCTATAAGCATCGCGACCACGGGTCTTTTGACAGAGGACGAGGTCACACAGTTGTGGGAAGCTCTTGGCTTGCTCGACGTCGTAACGGAGGACGTTGGTCTTGAAGGGTGGGATTATCGACCGGAGCCTGCCCCGGATGGAATGCGCCGAGCGGCAGTCAACTCGGGATTACTTAACAAAGAAACCGCAGATCTCCTCGCTAAAGACGAATTGGAAGCGGCTATGACATCCGGTTGGGGACCAGAAGGGGCCGATCCCGAACGGGCATTAGTTGCTGCGCTAGAGCGTGCACGAGGGAGTGCCGACTTTTCCGTCCGCCAAATACTTGAAGCTCGACGAGGCGATCGCTGCGGAGCCTTGATGGTGAGGGCAAAATCTCCATGCGTTCGTCGAGCGGGTCATCCCGGCCCGCATAGGTCGGTGTAAGAACTTAGAAACGCTTGGCCTCTGTGGCGAGCCGTAGATCACGCTCGGCGTTGCGAAAGGCGTTGCCGAAAAAGTTCGATGTCCGACCATCCTTAACTGTGCAAAGGGTCAATGAAGCGATCTCTCATTTTGACGTGCTGGACACAGCTTTCTGGTCAGGAAATTGCCAGCACGGAATAAAACATCCGGTGTCTTCGCTCTTGTCCTCAAGCGCACATCATCGAGACCGGCTCGGAGAGCTATCGCCTCAAGTCCACCCAGGACCAACGGGCGATGAAGAGCTAGAGAGTCTGCTGGAGGCGAGCGTTGATCTCAGCCAGGTCGCAACGCGAGAAGTCATAGTTGCCGCCGCTCCACTCCACGTAGTTTTCGTGCTCTTCATCGCTCGGGTCCGCCAGCGCGTCGAGGAACTGGCGAAATCCGCCCGGGCCGCCGACGTCTTCTGGGGGCGCGGCGAACTGACCATCACAGCACACGGGGTGCTTCAGGGCGAACTGTACCGGGAAGGCGGCTTCAACTTCAATCAGCAGCCTCCAGTTGTCGCCGAAGTCATAGGAGTACTTGAGGGAGCCGCCGACCGGGACCAGTTGAACGATCTTCACCCCCCGTTCGTTGCGCCAGTTGAAATCGTCATCCTCGTCAAGTTCGGGTTGACCATAGAGCACCCCCCCAATCTCAAAGGTGTGCAGGTGGTAGTTCCACCACAGCATTAGCTGTTGAATCACGCGATGCAGTTTGGGCAGAGCGATGGTGTCGGGAACGAGTACTCGACGCCAGACGACCGGTTCGAAGTCGGTCAAACTCACGCGCAACTGCAGAACGTTGGCCACTGGCGGCCCAAAGGGATCCCACTCGCTCACCCCGTCAGATTACGAGACGCGAGTTCGTCCCGGGGGTGGGGTTCAATTTAAAGCGCACGGTGGGGCCAAATCGACTTAATATTCCCAGGCGTGCAAGTTCAAAGCTAATTCCGGTTTTCCGAAGAAATAGAAAAGATCGTGATCATCGCTTGATCTCTAATGGAGAACTTGCCGAATGGCGCAAACGCGGCCCGGCTCAACGCTCCACCAGACCCAACGACCACGTTTTTCTCCACGGATTAATCCGGCGTCAGCGAGAATCTTGGTGTGATGAGAGATAGTTGGCTGACTTCGTTCCACGAGAACTCTTGAACCGCGTCGGGCGGACAGCACGTTGCAAACGCGAGTGGGACCAAAAAACGTCGGAATGCGTCGCCGCGCTGCTCTCGTGCTGGCATGCGGTATGACGATTGCTTAGCCCCGGAAGTGTCGACAATACTGGCTGAGAAGACCGGAGATCGAGACAGAGGAGGAGCGAGCACGAGCACCGATGCGCGCGTCGCGAATGTCGCTGGCCTCTTACTGACCGGTGGATCGAGTCGACGGATGGGTCACGATAAGGCCGCCATGGTGATCGAGGGCGAGACGATCGCTCGTCGCCTAGGCGCCCTCCTGGCCGGGGTGGTGGACCCCGCTTTCGAGGTCGGACGCCACTGCTCGGGGCTGGCCGCGATCGCCGATGAGCAACCGGGCGAAGGACCGCTGGCCGCCCTGATAACCGGTTGGTCGGCCCTCTCCAGCGCCGGTCATACAGGATCGGTCCTGGTGCTGGCGTGCGACCTGCCCCTCGTCACCTCGGCCTTCATTCGCTGGTTAGCGCAGTACCCGGGCGAGCGTTCGATCGTGCCCCGGGTCGAGGGACGCCCGCAACCTCTCTGCGCGCGATGGTCAGCTCTCGACTTACGCCGGTGCGCTGAACGAGCAGCCCACGGTGCACGATCGTTTCGTGAGCTGCTCGACGAGCTGGACCTCGTGATCGTCGGCCCTAGCGACTGGGCGCAAGTGGCTCTCCCCTCGGTGCTCAGCGACGCCGATACGCCGGGCGACCTTGAGCGCTTAGGGCTGGCCTGGCGCCCGGGGAGGGACAGCCGGCGTGTTGGTGATGGAGCGAACCCGCGCTGAGAAAGAGTTGGTAGACAGACGGGATAACTGTGGCGTGCGATGACGCTCGATCCCGTGCCGGACACCGAGTGGCTCGACCTGGAAGCAGGCAGATTCCTGGGCGGAGAGGTCCAAGGCTCATGACGAGTTCAGAAAACTATTCAGCAGCCGCGCTGGCGCAGGCCGCGCCGCTCGACAGGCCGCTGGTGGGCCGCTAGGCCACTGTGCAACGTACTCCACGTTTCGCTGACCGATCGGTGGCGTCGACGGCGGGAACAGGCCTCATGTTTAGAGACCGTGCTCTGGCCCCAAGTTCACTGCACGATCTACTCCACTACGATTCTACGGGGGGCCTCAGGGCCTACGGACCGTGATTTTCAGAATGCGAGTGACGTGAGCGACCGTGGTGTGCATGAATTCAACCTCATCGGCTGCGCGCCCGAGTTAGACACGCCGTACGACATCACCGATCTGGGCAGCCCAAGTGAAGTACTCACCCAACACCTCCTCGTCGAGGTCAGCTCACCTTCGAGTAACGGATCGCGACCATGAGTATGGCTGCGACGCTACTTACTGGCGCGCGGCTGTCGTATAGGCGATTCTCGCTACCATTTGACCCACCGGCAGGTCTGATCCTTCCATATGACGGCGGAAAATGAATCACCGTCAGTTCGCCCGAGGATGCGTTGCCGACTGCATGGTAACGATTTGCAAGACCCACGGACTTGATACTCGGCTCGCCGAGATCCGCCGGCTGTTCAACAACGACCACGTCCACATGGCCCTCATCGTTGCCGCAGACGGCCAGTTGATCACCACGATTGAGAGAGCCGATCTGAGCGAGACGACTCCGGGCTCGGTTCACGCTCGCGACCTCGGCACTGTCGCTGGTCGTGTTATCGGCCCGCATCAGTCCCTCGAGGACGCAATGGCCGTACTGAAGTGGGGCCGTCGACGGCGCCTCGCCGTCATTGACCACTCGGGTCGGCTGTTGGGGTTGCTCTGCCTCAAGGGGCACGGAGACGGGTTCTGTTCCGATGAAGGAGTCCGACAACGGGCCGCCGACATGCGTCGAGCATCCAGGACTAACTGAACGAACCCGCGCTAAGGGCCTCCACCACTGACGTATCTCGCTGCTCCTTGGAGCGAGGTGCATCGCAGCGACTCACGCGCGCTCGCAACGGGTGTTGTCTCCCAGAGAATGATCGTGGACCAGCGTGACGGACCCTCGAGAGGCGTCGAAGAAGAACGCTTCGTATTAGTGCCCGCAGAGTGTGAAACGCTGAACATTCGGAAGAGTTCCCCATGCTCTTCGTTGGCTCACTCCGTCTCGCTACCGTTGGCCTGAGGTTGGTATCGGGGTAGCACGGTGATGCTCAGAACTGATGCTCAGAACGGTGATGCTCAGAAGTAAGTGATCGAACATACGCTCGACGCGCCGGGCAGCGAGGCGCCGTAAAGGGTATGGTACGCTCGGTCCACTGGCACCTGATAGAAGGTCGTAAGTGGGCATTTGCGCTCTTCAAGTCAAAATTCAGCGGATCGCGGGGTCCTTTGGGGTGACTTTATGAACGACGAAGCTGGGTCGGGTACGATCCATCACTCATACTGCAAGGTTTGTGCAGCGTCGTGCGGAGTCATAATCCGCACCGACGGTGACGCCGTCGTTGACGTTCGAGGGGACCCCGATCACCCTTGTTCCCAGGGGTATACGTGCATCAAGGGCAGGAACATGGGGGAGGACCACGGCAGCCCTCATCGCCTTGACGAGGCGACGCTGGGCCGGGGTCACGACCGGCGAGTCGCCACCACTCAGGAAGTGGTGGGCGATCTGGCAACGAGGATCGCGGAGATCGTCCGCGAGTTCGGCCCCGACGCGGTCGGGCTCTATCGAGGCAATAGCGCGAACAAGGATCATGCCGGTGGGGCGACGGCTGTAGCGTTCGCGAGGTCGTTGGGTACGAAGAGTTTCTACTCGGCCCTCACTCTCGATGCCGTTAGCAAGGTGGTAGTGAGCGCTCTCATGACGGGGTCATCGTATGAGGCGCTCGTGCCGATCATCGATTGGGAACGGGCTCCACTGGTCCTCATCGTTGGGGCTAACCCGTTGGTCTCGCACGGTCACGATTG
>JAOBWI010000098.1 GCA_025463285.1 Acidimicrobiaceae bacterium
ACGACGCCAGCGAAACACTTTTCAATCAACTATCAAGTATCGCCTACGGTCCCAACAACACCTACCGACACGAGTGGCACGAACGTGATCTGATCGTTTGGGACAACATTGGTTTGCAGCACAAACGAGAAGCCTTTCCCGGACCCGGCGAGCGGACATTACGTCGAGTGATCGCGAATCCTTACGAACTCTGCGAGCACGTAGCGGCGGCCGAAGCGCCGGAATGGGAGCCGGCGCCGCGCGAATTCGACAAGCTCGCTGCGAGTACCTGGGTACACGACTGAGCAAACGCTTAGCTAATTGCGGGAACCGTGAAGACCTCACATTCAGTCGAATACCGATTGGTCGCCACCCCGGTAATTGCGTTAGTACGATCCGAGGCGCTCGGCCGAGATGGCACTGCCCCCTATCGGCCGGTGAGCTCGACCGAGGATCTCTCCGCGCTCGACCCCGTCGCCTTGTGGTCGACTGGGTAGATTTCGCCGGTCATGGCTACGATCCCGCGTGTCACCTTTGGACGCGCCATCGCAAGGAACTTACGTCGCGATTCCTGAAACGTCAGCTACTCTCCAAGATCGACAATTCGGTTTGTCATGCCCCCAGTGCCATGATTCAACGTCACTGAGTCAGTAGCGCTTCCTCATTGTCGGGCGCGATCTCTACCTCAATACCCGAGAGCCTCGGCATTCCCGACAGAGGATCAACCCCGCCCGAAGAGTCCATCAGGACGTTCACGTTGGTCTCGTCAAACCCGTGCGGCAACGACACGGTCCCTTGACGGATATCGGGATCAATATGAGCTCGAGCTCGCACGTGCCCAGTGTTGCTGGTGATGCGTACGAACTGGCCGTCGCTCACCGATCGGCTCTGCGCGTCTCCGGGATTGATAACCAGGAGCGGCTCGTCGGGTACGCGCACTTCCTGGGGGGTGTTCCAGTCCGGAATCTTGGTGTTCACGTGATTCTTCTGGCGTCGAGGGACCAGCACCAGCCCGTCGTGCTCGCGAGTACGCAGCTGACTAAGTTGCTCGACTAGTTCCGGTGGGCACACCTGCCAGCGACCGTCCGGCAGAACCTTCTCGCGCACCCACCCATACGACGGTTCGTTAACCGCAATACCTGAGGGTGCGGCGCGCAGCTCATCGAATGAAGCACGAGCGTTCTGGGTCATGAGGGCCGCGAGGACGTCATCCTCGGAACAAGTGTCCACGTTGAGCCCTCCCGGCAGAGGGTTAAGGCCAAGCAGTCGGCCCAGTTCACCAAAGATCCACCACAGCGCCCGCCGGTCCGCCTTGGGCGCAAAGACCCGTGGTGCGTACTGACCAAATAGGAGTGGCCCGAAACGCGACGTCGTTATATTTAGGTCCGCCCGTTCCAGCAGTCCCAGGGCCGGTAGAACATGGGTGGCCACATCCGTGGTCGGAGACGACCGCACGTCGGCGACCGCCAGCACTTCCAGCTTGCGAAGCGCCGCCTCCACTCGAGCGGTATCGGGGAATGAGACGGCCGGGTTCCCGGCGTAGACAATAAGCGCCCGGAGGTTGCCGTTTTCAATTTCATCCACCATTGCCGCGGAGGGCCACTGACCAGCCCAACCCTGAATCTCGGGCTTGGACGGAGGTCCCGGCGTGGGATGGGCCGTCGTCTTGGGGTATGACTGCTGATCGAGTCGCGTAAAGAAGTCGGAGTTGAACCAACATCCGCCGGGCCGTTCGAACGATCCGGTCACGATCTGAAGCGACCAGAGTAACCACTCGGCTACGGCGGGAGTCGCTGACATCGTCACACCCGTGCCACTCTTGGCCGCCACGATCCCCTTCTCTCGAATGACCGCTACGAGATCCACCAGGTCGCTTTCGGGCACGCCCGCGATTCGTGACGCTTCCTCCAGCGAAAACGGCTCGACCGCTTCACGCAACCCCTCGACCCCCGAGGCGTGGCGATCCAGGTAGCCCTCGTCCGCACCCTCGCGCAGCAACTCGCGAACGGCGTAGGCGAGAATCGCGTAGTCCATGCCCGGTCGCACCGAGATGTGTCGGGTAGCTAGCTTCGCCGTTTCGGTGCGTCGCGGATCAATCACCCACAACGCCCCTCGACTCTTCACCCCGCGTAATCTCACCACCGGATTCGGAGTGGACCAATCGTGACCGTGCGAGACCAACGGGTTAGCCCCAACGATGAGGACCAGTGGAGCGCGCTCCCAATCGATAATGGGCACGAGCGCCTCAAACGATGATCCCGTCATAAGAGCGCTCACTACGACCTTGCTCACGGCGTCGAGAGTAAGGGCTGAGTAGAGACTTTTAGAATCAAGCAACTTCGCGAACGCTACGGCCGTCGCCTTACCTACGTGATCTTGGGTCGCGCTATTACCTCGGTAGAACCCGACGGCGTCGGGACCGAACTCGCGTACGATGTCCGCGATCCTCGTTGCCAGATCACCCACTACCTCCTGGGTGGTGGCGACTCGACGATTCTGACCGCGGCCGAGCGTCGCCTCATCAAGACGATGAGGGCTGCTGTGGTCCTCGCCCATGTTCCTGCCCTTGATGCACGTATACCCCTGCGAACAGGGGTGATCGGGGTCTCCTCGGACTTCAACAACGGAGTCACCCTCCGTGCGGATAAGGACTCCGCACGAAGCTCCACAAATTCTGCAGTACGAGTGATGGACCGTTCCCGACCCAGCTTCGTTGTTCATAAAGCCCCCCCCAGGACTCAGCGATCCGCTGAATTTCGACGCGAAGAGCGCGAATCACCAACTGCGACCTTCTATCAGGTGCCAGTGAATAGCCAACGTACCATAGCCAGGTTCCCGCGGCCCATCGTCTACCGACTCATGTGGAGTCTGATGGATAAATCGTCGAACCGGGCGAGCGAGTGAATGAATCTCATCCGAGAAGAAATAGTTCGCACGATGACTTTCGCGGAGATATACATACCTTGGGGAGACAGTCCTCGACGTGGGCGCTCAGGCGGGTCGTAGTTCCTTGATATCGCGCGCGACTGCCGTAGTCGATTCGGCGTCAACCTCGGCGGACTCGGCGAAAGTCGGCCACTCCTCCACGGCCGCTCGCACCTCGCGAATGACCCTGCGATAGCCCGGTACGAACCGCCGCTCCCCTACTGCCTCGAGGTCGGCCACCGTAATTGAGTCAGTCTTACCGTTCACCGACAGATTGTGTCGCCTCGTCCATTGGCTGTCGCGACGATAGGCGTGCGTGATGTCGAAGGCAGGTGCCAACGTCCATCCGATATCGGGATCAAGCAGGAACGAGAAGTTCTTGGTGTGATCGTCGCGGTTGACGGCCATGACGTTGAAGACCATGCGGCGATACGCCTGCTGCAACTCTTCGAGAGTGAGACCGAGTTCGGTGACCGCTGATAGAAATTGGTCGTAACTGTGTGCACCAGGAAGGGCGTAGTCAAGATGGGCCATCGCGCTGAGCGACAGCACGTGGTAACGCTCATTGAGCGCATCTCGGTCGAAGCGCCGCGTGAGAAAGTGGCGCCGTGGTCCCTCAGCGAGGAGGCGGCACTCGGTCATCGTCACGCCGGCCGCCCTAGCCATCAGGTAATAGGCGTACTCGATGCGTCCGTATGGCGCGCCCTCGCCAAGTCCTGGGTCGTGTCCGTCCATGCCCGTTGATCCAGTGCCGTCGAGTTTGATGAGCCATTGCTCAAAACCAGGCTCCAGGGGCAAAAACGCCGAGTGGATTCGGTAATCCACGGGATGAAAGGCAACAAGGGCCTTCGGCCGTGCACCGCCAGCGCTCGAACCCACTGCGATCAGTTGTTGTAGAGAGGCGTATGCGTCGTCGCTGGAAGCGAGCTCACCGCGCACGGTGCGGCGAGCAGCGAGCACCAAGTCGGCGAGCTGGATAGCGGATGGCGAATCGTCCCTTTTGCGAGCGGGCGGTTGAAACTCAAGCGCCCCCATGGCGCGATCGGCGACGTAGCCCAGGCGATCGAGGGTGGTGATTTCCGATTTACTCACACCGTGCTCTGCCATCCACTGGTCCACCAAGGCGTTGCCGAAGGTGTCGGGGAGGCTGTCCGCAAGAAGCGGGGGCAGTCCCTTATACGACTCGTACGTGAGGTCCGGCCACATGGCGAGCTCGTACGGCTCGCGGCGTAACGGCATGTGGAGCGGCGAAAGTTCGATGCCGGTGGCGGTCCACTCGGGGGTGTATTGGAATACGTAGCGTCCCGTTGATGGGTCGGGGGCAACTCGGCCAACCCAGGAGCTGCGGTAATAAACCTCGATGAGGTCAACTTGCTGGTAGGTCACGTTGATAACTTCTGAGAGCGGCGCACTCGCGAGTTTTGGGCCTTGTTGTTCCGCTTTTTGGGCAAATCGAGGGGTGAGAACGTGGGAGCTGGCGGTGAGAGACGGCTGAGCCAGTCGGTCTGGCCAAGGGCACGCAGGACCTTGACCAGCGTGGCAGTGGTGGAGTTCCTACCCTGCTCGAGCGCCTTCAGCGCACCGAGGGCAACGTTCGCGCGTTCAGCCAATTCCGCTTGGGTCAGGCCCTGGCGAAGACGGTGCGCACGGACTCCTTTGCCGAGTTGAATCTCCAGATCTCCGGTTGTCGCGGCCATGATTGCCTCCAGCTAGTCACTATAGTGACTTTTTTATGAATCTGGCGTTCCGGGTTTCGGTTATTTACAGTCACTATAGTGACTATTAACGCTGAATTCAACACTTATAGCCACTTTACTGACTAGAACACCCTGTGCCTGGGCGGCCACCTGCATAGCGCTTTGAAATCGAAAACCCTTACGACAGAAGGACGAAAGGGAGCGTACTCGTACCATTCCTAGGCCAGAGAGGCGTACGCAATCCGGTCGCCAATCGCGTTCGCCACCCACAGTTCACCGTCGACCTCGATTGCCGCCGACACTACCCCCCATGCCTCAAGTTCAGATCCCACCAACTCTTCGTACGCAAAGGTGTCGGGGTCGAGTCGACATACCGTACAAGGGAATCTAGGAGTCGGTCCTTCAATGTCCGGCCACAGGTCCTCGAAGCTCACTGCTTGGCCGGCTACGAGGAGCATTCCATCATCACTCCATCTGATGTTGTCCGGCATGAAGTCAAGCGAGACTTCCAGACGCCCCTCCTGTCCTCCCATGGTTGGAATCCGGATTGTCTTCTTCCCACTCCACGAATTCACGTAATACCATTGGCCGTCGTCCGAAACCACAACTCCGTTAGGGGTCGGATACTCAGATCCCAGGACATCAGACCAACCTTGACGTCGTGACCATCGCTTGAGGACACCGGGAGTGTCTAAGTCCACCTTTACTCCCGGTGTCGAAAATTTTGTCGCGACCAAGTCACCATCCGGCAGCGCGGCAACAGCGTTACCCCTAACTCCCGCCGCCTGTGGTATCGCTCCTACCCAAGTGAACTCAATCGTTTCACCCTGGCGGCTGTCCACGTCGTACGCTTCAATGGCCTCTCGTCCCCCGCCCCCAACAGGGTGATTAACAACATAGAGACGATGTATTCCCGGCCCGACCTCCTTCGGAGCGAGGCACAATCCGTGAGCCGCATAGTGATCAAAATCTGGTGCTCGCGTCTCCGGAAAGGAATCAGCGGCCGGAGCAATCTTTATCGAATCGGGCTCTACTCGGTGCCCCGTTTTCTTCGAGATACTAACGAGATGCAGTCCACCAGTCGGGGTAATCGACCCGTTTTGGCCACTGCCGATAATCCAGTCGGTACCGGGCAAGCGGATGAGGTCTTCTACGTTGAAGAGGTTATTGATGAAGCTAAAGGGAGTTGTCATAGGTAACCCTTACGACGCAGTGGGACAAAGAACGAACGAGTCGTTGTCAATAGTGGTGGATGATAGTTGAGGATGTGTCGATCAGGGGGCGACGGACCGCGGTTCTCCTGTTTCGAACTCAAGCTCACGATTCGGCTACCGGTGCTCCTGTTACGAAGTGTTGACGCCAGATTCAAATGGTGCCATCATGACTCGAACGACGATCGTTGGTTTCGACGGCGGGGGAAAAAATAGGGGTCGAATGCGGGCCCAGATCGACGGGAGACTTCGAAGATGTCCGTTAAATTCGTACACTTAACCGACTCTTTCGGTGTCGACGTAAAGGGAATCGATCTCAGCGAGCCGCTCGCTTCGGATGTCGCCGAGGAGCTTCGGGCACTTTTCTTCAAGTACCACCTACTCCTCTTTCGCGAACAAGACATCACGGTGGACCATCAAATAGCGTTCATGTCAATCATCAACAAGGTGATCGTTGAGCCCGAACTCACGATGGAGCAGTCGTTGCAAGTGCCCTTAACGAAGCGGTTCGGATTGTTCTCCAATACGGACGAAGGCACGTACGGCAATAGAAACGACGAGTTCTCCTACCACGCTGATTACATGTACACCCCTCAGGGTGCACTCCAGGCGCTTTCGCTGTGGGCACAGACGATTGAGCAGCAAGGCCCTACCTCCTACGCCAACATGGTCAACGCGGTGAAGTTACTGCCGGCCGAACTCAAGGAGCGGGTGCGATACCTAGTCGTGGACAATCTCTTGAAGTACACCGACGACGCCAAGGCAACCGGCCGTGATCGAATGAGCGATCGACCTCCTGGTCAACCCAACTCGATGTGGCCCCACTCCAAGCACCCGGTAATCAGCCACCACCCGGTCACCGGCCAAGAGTTCCTCAACGTGTCCGAGTGGATGTCGAGCCACATTGTGGGCTGGGACGACGACGCCAGCGAAACACTTTTCAATCAACTATCAAGTATCGCCTACGGTCCCAACAACACCTACCGACACGAGTGGCACGAACGTGATCTGATCGTTTGGGACAACATTGGTTTGCAGCACAAACG